>NZ_JAYJLI010000008.1:0-182942 GCF_051948675.1 Enterobacter sp. Lyrl_3 | reverse complement strand
GTCGGGAGAGGGAAAAGGTGCACTAGATGTGCAGTTCCTGCAGTTTTTCTTTTGGCAGGGCCAGCTCTTCGTTGCTGTTGACGCGAACATCACGCTCGATGATGTGACGCGCGATCTCCTGGGCTTCTTCCAGAGAGTGCATCTGGTATGTGCCGCACTGGTAGACGTTCAGCTCGGGGATCTGGTTCTGCTCTTTTACCTTCAGCACGTCCTGCATGGCCGCTTTCCAGGCATCAGCAACACGCTTCTCTTCAGGCTGGCCGATCAGGCTCATGTAAAAACCGGTACGGCAGCCCATCGGAGAAATATCGATAATCTCCACGCCGTTACCGTTCAGGTGGTCACGCATAAAACCAGCAAACAGGTGTTCCAGCGTATGAATGCCTTTCTCCGGCATCACTTCTTTATTCGGCACGCAGAAGCGCAGATCGAAAACGGTGATCGTGTCGCCGTGCGGGGTGTTCATGGTCTTCGCCACGCGGACTGCAGGTGCTTCCATACGGGTATGGTCGACAGTAAAGCTATCTAATAACGGCATACGTCACCTCCGATAGTGATTTTTTTTAAAATAAACTGAACTCTTCTACAGAATGCACGTCTGAGTATATGAAAGACGCGCATTTGTTATCATCATCCCTGAATTCAGAGATGTATATTTTGGCCACAGCGATGTGGCCTTTTTCTTTTCTGCTTAAGCCTGCTTCGCCAGAAACGCCTCAAACGACTCCGTATCCGCCGCTTCGACCTCTTTCTGACGTACGACAGACGCATCGCGCTCCGCCGCAAAATCCGCTTCGCTCAGGATCTCTAATGGCTCCTGCATCAGCATTTCACGGTACTCCGCGGAGAGTGCACGCCCTGTTCCGCCGATGCCCTGATCAATCATAGAACGCAGAATACGCGCCGAGAATGTCAGTTCCGGGTTATCAAAGCATTCCACTAACTGGTCGCAGACCTGTTGATACGCTTCGCCACCGTAAAGGCTGTCCATTGTCTGGGCAACGCGCTTCAGGTCGCGGAACAGATCTTTACCCACTTTCGGCAGCGGGAACTGCGCCGTTTCACAGCCGATACCCAGCGTCAGGCCCGGTTTGCGCCCTTCCAGGATCACGCGGTTCCAGTTAGTGCGGGTACAGAGCAGTTCGTCTGAACTCATTTCCGGCGCGTCGGCCAGCACACACCAGACCATAAACAGATCCAGGAAGCGAACCTGCTGCTCATCAACACCGACCGGTGAGAACGGGTTGATATCCAGTGAGCGCACTTCAATGTATTCGATCCCGCCGCGCTGCAGCGCATCCGACGGGGTTTCACCGCTGCGCGTCACGCGCTTCGGACGAATCGGTGCGTACAGTTCGTTTTCAATCTGCAGCACATTGCTGTTGATTTGCAGACGTTTGCCGCCTTTTTCGAGGCCGATTTTCTCGTACTCTTCCGACGGGGTTTTGATCGCCCGCTTCAATCCTGCCACATATTCGTGCAATTCGTTAAACGTAATACCGAGATTGCTTTGCGATTTATTGGTATAGCCAAGGTCGCTCAGACGCAGCGAGGTGGCATACGGCAGGTAGTACATTCCGCACGCGGTCTTCTCGAACGGTAGCGTCGTCGGTTTCCCCTGCAGGAACGAGGAGCATATAGCCGGAGACGCACCAAACAGGTAAGGAATAACCCAGCCAAAACGGTAATAGTTGCGGATCAGGCGGAAGTAACCCGCGGAGATCGCGTCCTTATCCGTTTCACCGCATTTCGCCTGCCAGAAAGCCATCGGCAAAGAGAAGTTGTAATGTACGCCTGAGATCGTCTGCATCAACGCGCCGTAGCGGTTTTTCAGACCCTCGCGATACAGCGTTTTCAGTCGTCCGATATTCGACGTGCCGTATTGCGCCAGTTCAATCTCCTGCCCCTGCTCGATATAGCAGGGCATGCTGAGTGGCCACATACGCTCATCGCCCATATTTCGGGCGGTGTAGCGATGGATGTCGCGCAATATCGTCAGCATATGATCAATATCACCGTCCACCGGAGTGATAAATTCCAGCAGTGCTTCAGCGAAATCGGTAGTGATCCATTTATGTGTCAGCGCCGAGCCTAACGCCTTCGGGTGACCCGTCGTCGCTAAGCTGCCATCCGCGTTTACGCGCAGCGTTTCACGCTCAAGGCCACGCTGAATACCCTTCAGTGCCTGAGGGTGGTTTTCCAGCCAGGCCAGCGCCTGTGATACGTCCGGGATCAAATTGACCTCCCGCCTGTCAAAGTAATGTTACTCAGCATAATTGTAATGGTTGACGATTGAAGGTCGCGTATTCATTCCACCAATTAGTGCCACCACGTCATACCCTGTAGTGTTGCCCACGCCACAAGAACATAGCGCAACGCCTTGCCAAGGCACAAAAAAAAGAGCACCGGCCCCCAGGAGATGCGCATCCATCCCGCCAGCAGACACAGTAAATCGCCTATTACAGGCATCCAGCTTAATAACAGCGTGGCAGCGCCATAGCGTTTTAGCCAGCCGACTGCCTTTTCCTGCCAGCGCGATTTTTCACGCAGCGGAAAGAAACGCCCAAGAATAACGTTAGTCAGCCCTCCAAGGCTATTACCCATTGTTGCTATTAACACAAGCAACCAGGGCTGACTCACGCTAGACAACAGCATCGCCACCAGCACCACTTCCGAATTACCCGGTAAGAGCGTAGCACTTAAAAAACTGCTGGCGAATAATGATAAAAGTGACAGCGCGTCACTCACAGTAAGCGAACATCCACCGCATCCATTCCGGCAGCACGCGCGGCCTGAATGCCAAAGTCGGCATCTTCAAAGACAACGCATTTTGCCGCCGGCACACCCATTCGTTCTGCACAAAGCAGGAAGGTGTCCGGTGCGGGTTTGTGATTTTTAACATGGTCGGCGGCAACCACCGCAGAAAAATAGTGGCGCAGGCCAAGATGATTGAGCAGCGCTTCGGCGATGGCGCTTTCGCTGCCCGTGCCGACCGACATCGGGCGACGTCCGTGCCACTCTTTTACCACGTCAATAAGCGGCAGAGGACGCACGGTATCCAGCAGGATAGCTTTGACTGCATCGGTTTTTTCACGCGCGAGCTGGTGCGGATCGAGATCGGCCTGATTAAGTTCAATCACGGCCTGTGCGATACGCCAGGTAGGAGATCCATTGAGGGCAATCATCGCCTGGAGATCGAAGCGCATACCGTAACGTCCAAGAACGTCCGTCCAGGCCTGGCGATGCGTGGGTTCGGTATCCAGAAGCGTGCCATCCATATCGAAGATCAAACCGTCATACTGTGCGTACATCGTGCTCTCGCTAACCGATTAACAAAGGGTTACTTTATCGTAAACGGGCGTTTTTGTCGCTGACAGAGAGTGTGATTGCTGACGGAACGTCGAAGGAATAAACAAACCAGGAGAAGATGGTGCATCCGGGAGGATTCGAACCTCCGACCGCTCGGTTCGTAGCCGAGTACTCTATCCAGCTGAGCTACGGATGCATCGGGATTTACTGCTATTGCTGCTGATACTTGGTGTCACCTCAAAAGCAACACAAAGTAATAGATGGTGCATCCGGGAGGATTCGAACCTCCGACCGCTCGGTTCGTAGCCGAGTACTCTATCCAGCTGAGCTACGGATGCATCAGGGTACTGCTTTCAGAAATAGTAAATGGTGCATCCGGGAGGATTCGAACCTCCGACCGCTCGGTTCGTAGCCGAGTACTCTATCCAGCTGAGCTACGGATGCATCGGGATTTACTACTGTACTGCTCGATGTTCATATCACTTCTAAAGCAATATGAAGTAATAGATGGTGCATCCGGGAGGATTCGAACCTCCGACCGCTCGGTTCGTAGCCGAGTACTCTATCCAGCTGAGCTACGGATGCAAAATGGCGGTGAGGCGGGGATTCGAACCCCGGATGCAGCTTTTGACCGCATACTCCCTTAGCAGGGGAGCGCCTTCAGCCTCTCGGCCACCTCACCACACAACGCCTCTTTCGAGTGCTTCGAGCCACTCGTTAAGAGCTTCTCGTCGCTGCGTGGCGCATATATTACTTTCTGGGACTTATAAGTCAAACAATTTTCCAAAAGCTTTTATCGTTTGCACAAATCACACGCAATTCGCATGTAAAAGCCGCAAAGAGAGTGTTTTATAAGCGGATTTTGCAGGTATCCTCACAGAAATCTATGAAGAGAAGCGTGTGGTTTGGACGAGATAAGCTGGCGAGAGTGGTTAAAAACAGAGCGATTGAAATCGAACGGTAACTTTAAGCAGGAAAAATAACAGGAGGGGTTGCGTCTCGCCCGACAGCGAGACGCGACAATATCAGTAACTGGACTGCTGGGATTTTTCAGCCTGGATACGCTGGTAGATCTCTTCACGGTGGACAGATACTTCTTTAGGAGCGTTAACACCAATACGTACCTGGTTACCCTTTACCCCTAAAACTGTCACGGTGACCTCATCCCCAATCATGAGGGTCTCACCAACTCGACGAGTCAGAATCAGCATTCTTTGCTCCTTGAAAGATTAAAAGAGTCGGGTCTCTTGTATCCCGGCATTATCCATCATATAACGCCAAAAAGTAAGCGATGACAAACACGTAAAGTGTAAGCAGTCACGGCATCACATTCTGTTAAACGTAAGTTTAGCCGATATACACAAACTCAACCTGACTTTATCGTTATCGATAGTGCAGTGAACAAGACGCCATAACGTTACCGCTATGGCGTCTGTTTGTGCTTTGTAGTTATTACAGTTTCGCGCTTACCCAGCTTTCAACGCTGGCCAATGCCGCAGGAAGTGCCGCCGCATCCGTACCACCAGCTTGCGCCATGTCCGGACGACCGCCACCTTTGCCACCCACCTGCTGGGCAACCATGCCAATCAGTTCCCCTGCTTTAACGCGGTCGGTCACATCCTTAGAGACGCCCGCAATCAGAGAAACCTTACCTTCTGCTACCGTCGCCAGTACGATAACCGTCGAACCAAGCTGGTTCTTGAGATCGTCGACCATGGTACGCAGCATCTTAGGCTCTACACCTGCCAGATCGCTGACAAGCAGTTTGACGCCCTTAATGTCTACAGCTTTGCTGGAGAGGTTTGCGCTCTCCTGCGCCGCAGCCTGCTCTTTCAGCTGCTGCAGCTCTTTTTCCAGCTGGCGAGTACGATCCAGCGCAACACGCACTTTCTCGCCCAGATTCTGGGTATCGCCTTTCAACAGCTGCGCGATATCGTGCAACTGGTCGCTCTGCGCATGCAGGCTGGCAATCGCGCCTTCACCGGTCACCGCTTCAATACGACGCACACCTGCCGCCGTACCGGATTCAGAAACGATGCGGAACAGACCGATATCACCGGTACGCGATGCGTGTGTACCACCGCACAGCTCGGTAGAGAAGTCGCCCATGCTCAATACGCGAACACGGTCGTCATATTTCTCACCAAACAGGGCCATCGCACCTTTTTTCTTCGCCGCGTCGAGATCCATAATGTGGGTTTCGATTGGCAGGTTACGACGGATTTGCGCGTTCACCAGATCTTCCACCGCACGGATTTCAGACGGTTTCATCGCTTCAAAATGCGAGAAGTCGAAACGCAGCACTTTGTCGTTAACCAGAGAACCTTTCTGTGCAACATGCGTTCCCAGAACCTCACGCAGTGCAGCGTGCATCAGGTGCGTTGCCGAGTGGTTCAGACGGATGCGTGCGCGGCGCGCTTCGTCAACATTAGCCTGAACGCCCTCGCCCACTTTCAGGGAGCCTGAAACCAGTTTACCCAGATGACCAATCGCCTGGCCGTATTTCTGAGTATCGTTCACACTGAAGCTGAAACCGTTGCCTTTCAGTTCGCCTTTATCACCAACCTGACCACCAGATTCCGCATAGAACGGGGTTTTATCCAGAATGACAACTGCATCCTGACCTGCGCTGATGCTGTCTACGGCTTTGCCGTCAACAAACAGGGCGGTCACTTTGCCAGTCAGTTCCAGCGCTTCATAACCTTTGAATTCAGACGCGCTATCCACGCGGATCATCGCGTTGTAGTCTGCGCCAAAACCGCTGGACTCACGCGCACGACGACGCTGCTCTTCCATCGCCGCTTCGAAGCCCGCTTCGTCCACTTTGATGTTGCGCTCACGGCAAACGTCCGCCGTCAGGTCAACCGGGAAGCCGTAAGTGTCGTACAAGCGGAAGGCGGTTTCGCCATCCAGCGTGTCGCCCTTAAGCTTAGCGAGCTCTTCATCCAGCAGCGCCAGACCACGCTCCAGCGTACGTGCAAACTGCTCTTCTTCAGTCTTCAGTACTTGCTCAACCTGCGCCTGCTGGCGTTTCAGCTCGTCACCTGCAGAACCCATTACGCCAATCAGTGGCCCAACGAGCTTATAGAAGAAGGTGTCCTTCGCGCCCAGCATGTTGCCGTGACGGATAGCACGACGAATGATACGACGCAGCACATAGCCACGGTTTTCATTCGACGGAATAACACCGTCAGCAATCAGGAACGCACAGGAACGGATATGGTCTGCGATTACGCGCAGTGATTTGTTGTTCAGATCGGTCGCGCCAGTCACTTCTGCAACGGCTTTGATCAAGGTGCTGAACAGATCAATTTCGTAGTTGGAGTTAACGTGCTGCAGAACAGCCGCAATACGCTCCAGGCCCATACCGGTATCAACGGACGGTTTTGGCAGCGGCTCCATGGTGCCGTCGGCCTGACGGTTGAACTGCATGAAGACGATGTTCCAGATCTCAATGTAGCGATCGCCGTCTTCTTCCGGGCTGCCTGGAGGGCCACCCCAGATGTGGTCGCCGTGATCGTAGAAGATCTCGGTGCATGGACCGCAAGGGCCGGTATCACCCATCTGCCAGAAGTTGTCAGACGCGTACGGTGCGCCTTTGTTGTCACCGATGCGAATAATACGTTCGCGCGGGATACCGACTTCTTTTTCCCAGATTTCGTAGGCTTCGTCATCGGTTTCATAGACGGTAACCCACAGACGCTCTTTCGGCAGGTTGAACCAGTTTTCACCAGTCAGCAGTTCCCACGCGTATTGAATAGCATCATGTTTGAAATAGTCGCCGAAGCTGAAGTTACCCAGCATTTCGAAGAAGGTATGGTGGCGCGCGGTGTAACCGACGTTTTCCAGGTCGTTGTGTTTACCGCCCGCACGCACGCAACGCTGTGAGGTTGTGGCGCGGGAATAATTACGCTTGTCGAGACCAAGGAACACATCCTTGAACTGGTTCATCCCGGCGTTGGTAAACAGCAGAGTTGGGTCGTTGTTCGGCACCAGGGAGCTGCTGGCAACAACCTGGTGTCCCTTACTATGGAAAAAATCGAGAAACGCCTGACGGATCTCAGCGGTGCTCTTGCTCATAATTATCCTGAAATCAAGCTAACGAAATGTCGTAGCAAGCCGGTATCGGTAAACCCCTGGACAGACCTGCTACTGGAAAAAGTGGGAATAAGATAAGTTTTCTTTGGTGGGAAGTAAAATCCCGCATGCGTTCAATCGGCAAAATTACGCCAGATATCCTGAATATCTTCCATCAGAAAGCCGCGGTAGAGCAAAAAGCGCTGGATTTTGACTTTTTCTGAAAATTCACGCGGCAGCGGTTCACCGTATTTACGAATCGCCTGCTCTTTTGCCAGCGCACACCAGTCGGTGTCACAGTCGCGCATTGCTTTTTCGATGGACTCACGGGCAACGCCCTTCTGGTTCAGCTCCTGACGGATACGCGCCGGACCGTATCCCTTACGGCCACGGCTGGCCAGGAACCGGGAAGCAAAACGGTCGTCATCCAGATAGTGATGCTCGTAGCACCAGGCAATCACCCGGTCATAATCTTCCGCGGTGGCATCAATCTCTTCCGGCCCATTTTTACTCATCACCGGGGCCGACAGTTTACGCCGCAGCTCTTGTTCACTGTGGTCACGCACGGCAAGGATCCGCACCGCGCGGTCCAGTAATCGCGCATAAGCGGGTCGACGCGTTGTGGATTCGCTCATAAAAAACCTGCTGGTTCAGAAATGCAAAAAGGGCCGCATCAGCAGCCCTTCATTTTTAAACGAAAGCCTTAAAAGTCTTCGTTAGTTTCTTCAGCATCCGCACCATCAACCACAAAATCAGGTTTAGAGTCCTGGTTGTTCAGCAGAAGCTCACGCACTTTCTTCTCGATCTCTTTCGCTGCAGCCGGGTTCTCTTTCAGCCAGGAGATCGCATTCGCTTTACCCTGACCAATTTTATCGCCGTTGTAGCTGTACCATGCGCCCGCTTTTTCGATCAGCTTCTCTTTCACGCCCAGGTCAACCAGTTCGCCGAAGAAGTTGATACCTTCACCGTAGAGGATCTGGAATTCAGCCTGTTTGAACGGCGCGGCAATCTTGTTCTTCACGACCTTCACGCGGGTTTCACTCCCCACCACGTTCTCACCCTCTTTCACCGCGCCGATACGGCGGATATCCAGACGGACAGAAGCATAGAATTTCAGCGCGTTACCACCAGTAGTGGTTTCCGGGTTACCGAACATTACGCCAATTTTCATACGGATCTGGTTGATGAAGATCAGCAGCGTATTGGACTGCTTCAGGTTACCGGCCAGCTTACGCATTGCCTGGCTCATCATACGTGCCGCGAGGCCCATGTGAGAGTCGCCGATTTCGCCTTCGATTTCCGCTTTTGGCGTCAGCGCAGCAACGGAGTCGACCACGATAACGTCAACCGCACCGGAACGCGCCAGCGCGTCACAAATCTCCAGCGCCTGTTCACCTGTATCTGGCTGAGAACACAGCAGGTTATCGATATCCACGCCCAGCTTACGAGCATAAACAGGGTCCAGCGCGTGCTCGGCATCGATAAAGGCACAGGTTTTACCTTCGCGCTGCGCCGCGGCAATCACCTGCAGCGTCAGGGTGGTTTTACCGGAGGATTCTGGCCCGTAGATCTCTACGATACGGCCCATTGGCAGACCGCCCGCGCCCAGCGCGATATCCAGAGAAAGCGAACCGGTGGAGATCGTTTCCACATCCATGGTACGGTCTTCACCCAGGCGCATGATGGAGCCTTTACCGAATTGCTTTTCGATCTGGCCCAGTGCTGCCGCCAACGCTTTCTGTTTGTTTTCGTCGATAGCCATTATTACTCCTGTCATGCCGGGAGAAGCGACTGTGCTTCACCGTGGATTTCTGTTCTGTTGGTGCAATTATACTGTATGGTCATACAGTATCAAGTGTTTTGTAGAAATTGTTGCCAGAGCGTTTTTAACGCATAAACGGTGGCCTGACGACGCACGCTTTCACGATCGCCGCTAAAGCACTCGCGACGCGTGATCCCTTCACCTTTAGAGGTGGCAAAACCAAACCAGACGGTGCCGACAGGCTTCACGTCACTGCCGCCGTCCGGGCCGGCGATACCGCTAATAGAGATGGCATAATCTGCACGCGCCGCTTTTAGCGCACCAATCGCCATCTCAATCACCACCGGTTCGCTGACCGCGCCATGCTGTTCAAGCGTGGATTCGTGCACGCCAATCATTTGCGCTTTAGCTTCGTTACTGTAGGTCACAAAGCCGCGTTCAAACCAGGCGGAACTGCCTGCAATATCGGTAATGGCTTTAGCAACCCAGCCGCCGGTACAGGATTCGGCAGTTGTGATAGTCGCGCCACGTTGCTTAAGCGCCAGTCCTACGACTTCGCTAAGCTGCATCAATTCATGGTCAGTCATTCTCGCTCCGGGCATCAGAAAAACGTGCAGCACAAGATAGCACTTTCTCGTCAGATATGGAGATGAGGATCATGTTTTACGAGGGGGCTTCAGAAAAAAGCCGATGCGAAGGCACCGGCTGAGAAAAAGGTTACTTCATGCTCCTGGCGAGGGTATTCACGTTATGGCGAAACGCCTTAACGTAGGTATCCGCCACGCCGCCTTTGGCCGACAGCGCCTCCGGGTAAAGTTCGCCCCCCGGCTGCGCACCGGTGGCCGTGGCAATTTGTTTAACCAGGCGCGGGTCGAGCTGGTTTTCCATAAACCAGGTTTTCACCCCATCCGCTTTAATCTGATTGATAATCTCAGCCACCTGCGCTGCGCTGGCTTCGCTCTCTGACGACAAGCCCTGCGGCGCAATAAAGGTCACGCCATAGGCGCGGCTGAAGTAGCCGAAGGCGTCATGGCTGGTGAGGACTTTACGTTTCACCTGCGGGATCTGACTGAACTGCGTTTTGGCCCAGCTGTCCAGTTGCATAAGCTGCGCGATATAGGGTTGACCTGTGGCCTCCAGCGCCGCCTTATCTTCAGGATCGGTTTTTACCAGACCGGCAAGGATATTTTGCGCATACAGTGCCCCGTTCGCCGCGCTGTTCCAGGCATGCGGATCGGTCACGGTTTTCCCGTCCTCTTCAAGCGTGTGGGTTTTCACCCCGGTCGAGGCCACCACCAGCTGGCCCTTAAATCCGGAGGCCTTTACCAGACGGTCGAGCCAGCCCTCCAGCCCCAGACCGTTCACCACCACCACATCGGCCTTGCTGAGCGCCGCACTGTCTTTCGGCGACGGTTCAAAGGTATGCGGATCGCCGTCCGGCCCCACCAGCGTGGTCACATTGACCCGGTCGCCCCCTACCTCACGGGTGATGTCTCCCAGAATGGAAAAACTGGTGACCACATTAAGCGTTTTCGCCATCACGCCCTGTGACAACATCCCGAGCGCGAGCGCCATTATTAACCCTGTACGTTTCATCATTTCCCCTTGCGTTAAAAAAGCGCACGCAGGCTGCCAGCCAGGTGGCTTCGTGTGCCAAATAAAACAGAAATAAAGAACAGCGCGCTGGCGGTCAGCACGATGGACGGCCCGGCGGGTAAACTCACCGCCCAGGAGAGGCTTAACCCCAGCCATGCGCAAAAAACGCCGCTGATGCCCGCCAGGCAGAGCAACCCTGGCAGGGTGCGCACCCAGCAGCGTGCCGCCACCGCCGGCAACATCATCAGCCCGACGGCCATCAGCGTGCCGAGAACCTGAAATCCGGCCACCAGGTTAAGCACCAGTAGCGCCAGAAACAGCCCGTGCAACAGGCCGGGCAGCCAGCGGGCGTTAACCTGTAGCCAGGCGGTATCGAACGCCTCAGTCACCAGCCCACGATAGAAAACTGCCAGCGTCACCAGCGTGAAGATGCACACGCCAGCCACAAACAGCGCGGCGTCGTTATCCACCGCCAGAATGGAGCCAAACAGCAGGTGCAGCAGATCGACGTTCGAACCACGCAGCGACACCAGCGTCACGCCCAGCGCCAGCGAGCCGAGATAGAACCCGGCAAAACTGGCATCCTCTTTGAGCGGCGTACGTCGACTGACCAGCCCGGCCACCAGCGCCACGGCGATCCCGGCGATAAACCCGCCGATGCTCATCGCCAGCAGTGACATACCGCTCAGCAGATAGCCCACCGCAACGCCGGGTAAAATGGCGTGTGATAGAGCATCGCCCATCAGGCTCATCCGGCGCAGTTGAAGGAATACGCCCAGTGCCGTGGTGCTGACGGACAGCGCCAGGCACACCACCAGCGCGCGACGCATAAAGCCGTATTCGATAAACGGCTGAAAGAAGAGATGCCAGATCATGCCACCCTCACCCGCTCGGTTTTCCAGTGCGGAATAGCCGTATCCAGCCGTAGTGTTTGCGGAAAATGACGCGATACGCGCTCGCTGTCATGCAATACCGCAAGCAGGGTCTGCCCCTGCATGTACATCTCAAGCATCAGGTCCATCAGCACATTACAGGTAGCTTCATCGACGCCGGTAAAAGGTTCATCCAGCATCACCAGCGGCGCCTGTTGCACCAGGATCCGCGCAAACAGCATGCGCTGAAACTGGCCGCCGGAGAGTGCATCGATGGTAGATAACGCCATGGCGTCCAGTCCGACACGCTCCAGCGCGCTGGCAATGCGCGAGCGTGTTTCCCGACGAAAGCCGGAAAAGAGCGACACACGCGGCCAGCAGCCCATACTCACCACATCCTGCACCGTCAGCGGAAACTGCGCCTCCAGCGCGTGACGCTGTGCCAGCCAGCCAATCACCGGGCGTTTCTCCTGCCAGCGAAAACGGCCGCTCACCGGCGGAATAAACCCGGCGAGCGTTTTGAGCAGCGTGGATTTTCCACATCCATTGGCCCCGATAATGGCGGTCATGCTTCCGCGTTCAATCCCGCCCGACAAGGCGCGCGTAACGGGCATGCGGTCGTAACCCGCAACCAGTTCATTCATGACAATCATGGCAATGCCACCGCCCAGCGCACGGCCAGCCCGATAAACACGATAATCACCAGCGCCAGCAGAAACCTAACTGCCGCAGACAAAGAGAAAAGGGACGTTGACATGTTGACACCACATTAAATGTTATAACGTAACAATAATGAAAGGCGATTGAGATGTAAATGGCGCGTTTGCAAAGGGAGTGTGGCGAAATGTTTCTGCAAAATTCCCCTCTCCCGTGGGAGAGGGAGGAATAAAGCGACTTACTGACTAAACGGCGATGCCGCAGGGACGCGCGCCTGCGATACCGCCAGGCCCAGCTGCCACACGGCCATCGCATAGTGCGTGCTGTGGTTATAGCGGGTGATGGTGTAGAAGTTTGGCATACCGTACCAGTACTGATACCCGGTTCCTACATCCAGACGCAGCAGGCTCACCTGATCGACATTACCCAGCGGCTGCGTTGGCGTTAAACCTGCCGCCGTCAGCTGCGCAACGCTGTATTTGGTTTTGAAGCCGTTTTCCAGACCAAACGCTTCGCCGTTAGCCTGCACGGCAACCTGCCCACCCGGCGTCCAGCCGTGTGCCTTGAAGTAGTTCGCCACGCTGCCGATGGCGTCCACCGGATCCCACAGGTTGATGTGACCATCTCCGTTAAAGTCGACGGCATACTGCTTGTAGGAAGAGGGCATAAACTGGCCGTAGCCCATCGCTCCGGCAAACGACCCTTTCAGATCGAGCGGGTCATCCTGTTCGTTACGCGCCATCAGCAGGAAGGTTTCCAGCTCGGAAGAGAAGTACTCGGCACGACGCGGATAGTTAAACGAGAGCGTGGCCAGCGCATCAAGAATGCGCGTTTTGCCCATCACGCGGCCCCAGCGCGTTTCCACACCAATAATGCCGACGATGATTTCAGGCGGCACGCCGTAGACCTGCCACGCGCGATTGAGGGCATCTTCATACTGATTCCAGAACACCACGCCATTTTGCACGTTGTCCGGGGTAATAAACTGTTTGCGATAGCGCAACCACGCACCGTTTGGCCCGGTTGGCACCTGCGCTGACGGTGCCTGCCTGTCCATCAGGCGCAGCACGTAGTCCAGACGTTTCGCCTGCGACAAGATTTCATGCAGTTGCTGTCTGTCAAAGCCGTGTTTGCTCACCATTTTATCGATGAACTGTTCGGCCGCCGGGTTATTCGCGAAGTCGCCCCCCATCTGCATCATATTGTGCTGCGGCTCCAGCAGGAATCCTCCTGAAGGCGCGCCAGCCGTCTGCACAGCGGCTTCAGTCTTGGGTTTACTACTACAGGCGGACAGCAGAATAAGCGCAGGTAACAACGCTGCATAACGACGCTTGAACATGGGACATCCATTTAACGGGTTCGATAAGAACCCAGTATGGTAAAGCATCCGCAACACCTCAAGGAAGCGGTACGCGCCTTACCCACCAAATCTTTACGCTCCTCAACGCAAATCTGCGCTTTTTTCAACCAAAATGCGTCTCCCCCGCCCATTAACTTTCAAAATAATCCATTTTTCTTTCATTGTGAGATCTGATTAACACTTTAAAACCTTTCAAAGTGATTATTATTAGTCCCGGAAATACAAAACAAGAAAAGCCTCACAGGAGAGAAGAATGATAGAAACCATCACCCACGGCGCCGAGTGGTTCATCGGGCTGTTTCAGAAAGGCGGAGAAGTCTTCACCGGCATGGTGACCGGGATCCTGCCCCTGCTGATCAGCCTGCTGGTGATCATGAACGCGCTGATTAATTTTATCGGCCAGCAACGCATTGAACGCTTCGCCCAACGCTGTGCCGGGAACCCGTTATCCCGTTACCTGTTGTTGCCCTGCATTGGAACCTTCGTTTTCTGCAACCCCATGACCTTAAGCCTCGGCCGCTTTATGCCAGAAAAATACAAGCCGAGTTATTACGCCGCCGCCTCATATAGCTGTCACTCCATGAACGGCCTGTTCCCGCATATCAACCCGGGGGAACTGTTTGTTTATCTCGGCATTGCCAGCGGCCTGACAACGCTTGGCCTGCCGCTCGGCCCACTGGCGGTGAGCTATCTGCTGGTCGGCCTGGTCACCAACTTCTTCCGTGGCTGGGTGACCGATCTCACCACCACCATTTTTGAGAAAAAAATGGGCATCCAGCTTGAGCAACGCGTTCATTTGTCAGGAGCCACAGCATGAGCCGGATCCGCATTGAGAAAGGTACGGGTGGCTGGGGCGGCCCGCTGGAGTTCGACGCCACCGAAGGCAAAAAAATCGTCTATATCACCGCAGGCACACGCCCGGCGATTGTCGACAAACTACGCGAGCTGACCGGCTGGGAAGCAGTCGACGGTTTCAAAGAAGGCGAACCACCGGAGGCGGAAATCGGCGTGGCAGTTATCGACTGCGGTGGCACCCTGCGCTGCGGCCTCTATCCGAAGCGTCGCATTCCGACGGTGAATATTCACTCCACCGGAAAATCAGGCCCGCTGGCGCAGTACATCCTCGAAGACATTTATGTCTCAGGCGTGAAGGAGGACAACATCACGCTGGTGAATGGCACTTCCGCGCCGCAAAAAGCCGCACCGCGTGATTACGACACCAGTAAGAAGATCACCGAGCAGAGCGACGGCCTGCTGGCGAAGGTCGGCATGGGAATGGGATCCGCCGTGGCGGTACTGTTCCAGTCCGGGCGCGACACCATCGACACGGTGCTCAAAACCATTCTGCCGTTTATGGCCTTCGTCTCCGCGTTAATCGGCATCATCATGGCCTCCGGTCTGGGAGACTGGATCGCCCACGGCCTCGCCCCGCTTGCCAGCCACCCGCTCGGTCTGGTGACGCTGGCGCTGATCTGCTCCTTCCCGCTGCTGTCGCCGTTCCTCGGCCCGGGGGCGGTGATTGCTCAGGTCATCGGCGTCCTGATTGGCGTGCAGATTGGTCTGGGCAACATTCCTCCGCACCTGGCTCTGCCTGCGCTGTTTGCCATTAACGCTCAGGCGGCCTGCGACTTCATTCCCGTAGGCCTGTCGCTGGCCGAAGCGCGCCAGGACACCGTACGCGTGGGCGTGCCGTCTGTGCTGGTCAGTCGTTTCCTGACGGGCGCACCGACGGTGCTGATTGCCTGGTTCGTTTCCGGCTTTATTTATCAATAAGAGGTTCCTGCGATGACCGTGATTTATCAGACCACCATCACCCGCATCGGCCAGAGCGCGGCCGATGCGCTCAGCGACCAGATGCTGATCACTTTCCGCGAAGGTGCACCGGCAGATATCGAAGAGTTTTGTTTTATCCACTGCCACGGCGAGCTGCACGGAGCGTTAAAGGCAGGAAGCCAGCTGGAGCTGGGTGACACCCGCTATGCCGTCACCGCCGTGGGCGACGTGGCCGAGCAAAACCTGCGCGAGCTAGGCCACATCACCCTGCGGTTCGATGGCCAGCCGCAGGCAGAGTATCCCGGCACGGTTCACGTGGAGGGGCCGGTTCCGCAGGCTGTTACCCCAGGCTGCACATTAAAATTTGTTGCGTAATTAAGGAGAGCGTTATGAGTCAGGTTGCCGTTGTCATTGGTGGAGGACAAACCTTAGGAGAGTTTCTCTGCCGTGGGCTTGCCGCAGAAGGTTACCGCGTGGCGGTAGTGGATATTCAGAGTGAGAAAGCCGCCCGCGTGGCGGATACCATCAACACCGAGTTTGGTGAGGGGATGGCGTACGGGTTTGGTGCCGATGCCACCAGCGAGCAGAGCGTCATGGCGCTGGCTCGCGGGGTAGACGAGATTTTTGGCCGTACCGACCTGCTGGTCTACAGCGCAGGGATCGCGAAAGCGGCGTTTATCAGCGATTTCGAACTGGGGGACTTTGACCGCTCGCTGCAGGTGAATCTGGTGGGTTACTTCCTCTGCGCCCGCGAATTTTCCCGTCTGATGATCCGCGACGGCATTCAGGGGCGCATCATTCAGATCAACTCCAAATCGGGCAAAGTGGGCAGCAAGCATAACTCCGGCTACAGCGCGGCGAAATTTGGCGGCGTAGGGCTGACCCAATCTCTGGCGCTGGATCTGGCCGAATACGGGATTACCGTTCACTCGCTGATGCTGGGCAACCTGCTGAAGTCGCCAATGTTCCAGTCGCTGCTACCTCAATACGCCACCAAGCTTGGCATAAAAGAAGACGAAGTGGAGCAGTATTACATCGACAAAGTGCCGCTGAAGCGCGGGTGCGACTATCAGGACGTGCTGAACATGCTGCTGTTTTACGCAAGCCCAAAAGCCTCGTACTGCACCGGCCAGTCGATTAACGTCACCGGTGGGCAGGTGATGTTCTGATCGAGCAGGCTGATGTCCTCACCCTCACCCTCTCCCTGTGGGAGAGGGAATATAACAAGGAGCCGATATGGTAACCGCACTCATCACCGTCGCCGCCCTCGCCTGGATCTGCCAGATGGCATTCGGCGGCTGGCAGATCCATCAGTTTAACCGCGCATTTGACGCCCTGTGCCAGAAGGGCCGCGTGGGCGTCGGGCGCTCCGGGGGGCGCTTTAAACCGCGCGTCGTGGTTGCAATTGCGCTGGATGAACAGAATCGGGTATGCGACTCCCTCATCATGCGCGGGATGACGGTGTTTGCCCGCCCGGTGAAAATTCAGGCAATTAACGGCATATCGTTGCAGGAATTACAGCCTGATGTGATCTTCCCCCACGATCCACTCTGTCAGAATGCACTATCATTAGCGCTTAAATTGAAACATGGATAATTTCGTTGTGAACGCGATAAGCTTGCGAAATTATCATTTCGCAACGTAAGGAACGAAGCGCCTATGAAACCTCGTCAGCGGCAGGCGGCCATTCTTGAGCATCTGCAAAAGCAGGGAAAATGCTCAGTAGAAGAGCTGGCCCACTACTTTGACACCACCGGCACAACGATACGCAAGGACCTGGTATTGCTCGAAAACGCAGGCGCGGTCATTCGAACCTACGGTGGGGTGATGCTCAACAAAGATGAAGCCGACCCGCCTATCGATCACAAAACGCTGATCAACACCCACCAGAAAGCGCTGATTGCCGAAGCCGCGGTGAAATTTATCCATGATGGTGACTCCATTATTCTTGATGCGGGCAGCACCGTCCTGCAGATGATCCCGTTGCTCAACCGCTTTAACAACATCACGGTGATGACCAACAGCCTGCACATCGTCAACGCCCTGGCAGAGTTCGACAGCGAACAAACCATTCTGATGCCCGGCGGTACCTTCCGTAAAAAATCGGCGTCCTTTCACGGCCAGCTGGCGGAAAACGCCTTCGAGCACTTCAGCTTTGACAAACTGTTTATGGGCACCGACGGCATCGACCTGAACGCCGGTGTCACCACGTTCAACGAGGTGTTCAGCGTCAGTAAAGCCATGTGCAACGCCGCCCGCGAAGTCATTTTGATGGCGGACTCCTCGAAGTTTGGCCGTAAAAGCCCCAACATTGTCTGTAGCCTTGAAAGCGTCGATACGCTGATTACCGACGCAGGGATCGATCCGGCGTTCAAAAAAGCGCTGGAAGAGAAAGGCATCGATGTGATCGTAACGGGAGAAAAAGATGAGTGATTTTCTGTTAAACGCAGGCCGTCAGACCCTGATGCTGGAGCTACAGGAGGCCAGCCGCCTGCCGGAACGGCTGGGCGACGATTTTGTCCGCGCCGCCAATACCATCATCCAGTGTGAAGGCAAAGTGATTGTCTCCGGGATCGGCAAGTCCGGCCACATCGGCAAAAAAATTGCCGCAACGCTGGCGAGCACCGGGACACCGGCGTTCTTCGTGCACCCGGCTGAAGCCCTGCACGGCGATCTGGGGATGATTGAAAGCCGTGACGTGATGCTGTTTATCTCCTACTCCGGCTCGGCCAAAGAGCTGGACCTCATCATCCCGCGCCTGCAGGAAAAATCGATCGCCCTGCTGGCCATGACCGGTAAATCCCGTTCGCCGCTGGCGCTGGCGGCCAAAGCGGTGCTGGATATTGCCGTGGAGCGCGAAGCCTGCCCGATGCACCTCGCCCCCACCTCCAGCACCGTCAACACCCTGATGATGGGCGATGCGCTGGCAATGGCGGTGATGCAGGCGCGCGGTTTCAATGAAGAAGATTTCGCCCGTTCACACCCTGCCGGGGCGCTCGGCGCACGGCTGCTGAATAATGTTCATCACCTGATGCGCTCTGGCGATGCCATCCCGCAGGTCAAACTCGATACCAGCGTGATGGACGCGATGCTGGAGCTGAGTCGCACCGGGCTGGGGCTGGTCGCCGTCTGCGACGATACGCGCCAGGTGAAAGGCGTCTTTACCGACGGCGACCTGCGCCGCTGGCTGGTGGGCGGCGGCAAGCTGGAGGCACGCGTCTCAGAAGCGATGACCTCTGGCGGGTTAACGCTGAATGCCAACAGCCGCGCAATTGAAGCCAAAGAGGTGCTGATGAAACGTAAAATCACCGCCGCGCCGGTGGTGGATGACGCTGGCCGTCTGTGCGGCGCCATCAACCTGCAGGATTTCTACCAGGCAGGCATTATTTAACCCTTCAGTCCCAGACGCTTCGCCAGCCGGTGCAGGTTGGCGACGTCCATTTCCAGCGCCCGCGCGCACGCCGCCCAACTCCGGTTGTTCTGTTCCAGCGCGCGGGTAATCATCTGACGCTGAAATTCTTCCGTCGCTTCACGCAGATTCTCGTTCACGCTTTCAGGCGCAGCGGGCTTCACGGACGGTATATTTTCATCATGCAGGGCAAAATGGCGCGCATGAATCACGATTTCATCCCCCGAGCGCGTCGCCCGCGCCAGCACCACCGCGCGATGGATGGCGTGCTCCAGCTCGCGTACATTACCCGGCCAGCCGTAGGTCAGCAGATGGCTTCGCGCCCCCGGGCTTAATACCACGCGCGACAAGCCCATTTTGAGCCGACACTGTTCGCAGAAAAAACCCGCCAGCAGCACCACATCGTCCCCACGCTCGCGCAGCGGCGGCACGGTAAGCGGAAAAACACTCAGACGATGGAACAGATCGGCGCGGAAATTGCCGTTCAGCACCGCTTCGCGCAGGTCGCGGTTGGTTGCCGCCAGCACGCGCACGTTGACCCGTAAGCTGCGGTCGTCTCCCACGCGCTGAATATCACCGTACTGTAATACGCGCAGCAGCTTGGCCTGCAGCGACAGCGAAAGCTCGCCTATTTCATCGAGGAATAGCGTGCCGTTATCGGCCATTTCAAACTTGCCGCTGCGGTTGCTGATGGCCCCGGTAAATGCCCCTTTGACGTGACCAAACAGCTCGCTTTCCGCCACGCTTTCCGGCAGTGCGGCGCAGTTAAGGTAGACCAGCGGGTTGGCCGCACGCGGTGAAGCTTCGTGAATGGATTTCGCCACCAGCTCTTTACCGGTGCCGGTCTCACCGAAGATCAGCACGTTCAAATCGGATGCCGCGACGATCTCAATCTCTTTTTTGAGTTGTACCATGCCTGGCGAGAGGCCAATCATCTCCGTATGCGCGACCTGTTCAAACGCCGCCGGGCTGCCGGGAAGAATATTCTGGCTCTCCAGCTGTTCAATCAGCAGAGCATTGTTCAGCGCCCCGGCCGCCAGGGCCGCAATCAGGCGCAGCTCTTCGTCGCTGAAGGTATCGAACTGGTCCGGCGACATGCCGTCGAGGGTCAGCGCCCCAATCAGGTTTTGTCCGGCAAACAGCGGCAGGCCGATACAGGCGTGCACCTTCAGGCTCTCCTGTCCGGGTATAAGGCCGTCGTACGGGTCGGGCAGATCGCTGTCTGCCGGAAAACGCACCACGTCACCCGCCCGGGCGATGGTCTCCAGCCGCGGGTGGCCTTCCAGCGTAAAGCGTCGCCCGAGCACGTCCTGCGCCAGCCCGTCGATGGCCAGCGGAATAAACTGCCGTCCCTCGTAGCGCAGCAGCGCCGAAGCATCGCAGTCCAGCACGTGGCGCAGCGTGGAGATCAGCCGCTGAAAACGATCCTGATGCCCGATGCCGGTTTGCAGTTCAATGGCGATTTTCGCCAGCACGTCTACGGAAAAGCTCATGTCTGCCTCGCTGTCATTTTGACAATACATAGTGTCATATTGACATCTTTAACGATAGTCATAATGACTACCCATTCGGGGGCATAAAAAATTTAACCCATAAAAATCAACAAAATAAAAGTTGGCACGCAAGTTGATATAGACAAAACAACTTATTCAACACGCCGTATTATTTGAGGTTGCTATGTCTATTCTGGTTAAAAATAACATTCATTGGGTTGGTCAACGTGACTGGGAAGTGCGTGATTTTCACGGAACGGAATATAAAACGCTGCGCGGCAGCAGCTATAACAGCTATCTCATTCGTGAAGGTAAAAACGTACTGATCGATACCGTCGATCATAAATTCAGCCGCGAGTTCGTGCAGAACCTGCGCAGTGAAATCGATCTGAACGACATCGACTACATCATCATCAACCACGCGGAAGAGGATCACGCCGGGGCGTTGACCGAGTTGATGTCCCACATTCCGGATACCCCTATCTACTGCACCACCAACGCCATCGACTCCATCAACGGTCACCATCACCATCCGGAGTGGAACTTCCACACCGTGAAAACCGGCGACACGCTGGATATCGGTAACGGTAAACAGCTGATCTTCGTAGAAACCCCGATGCTGCACTGGCCGGACAGCATGATGACCTACCTGACCGGCGATGCGGTGCTGTTCAGCAATGACGCCTTTGGTCAGCACTACTGCGACGAACGCCTGTTTAACGATGAAGTGGATCAGACCGAGCTGTTCGAACAGTGCCAGCGCTACTACGCCAACATCCTGACTCCGTTCAGCCGTCTGGTGACGCCCAAAATCACCGAGATCCTCGGCTTCAACCTGCCGGTGGATATGATTGCCACCTCCCACGGCGTGGTGTGGCGTGAAAACCCCACCCAGATCGTTGAGCTGTACCTGAAATGGGCGGCGGATTATCAGGAAGACCGCATCACGATTTTCTACGACACCATGTCCAACAACACCCGCATGATGGCAGACGCCATCGCCCAGGGCATCAACGAGGTGGACCCGAACGTGGCGGTGAAAATCTTCAACGTGGCGCGCAGCGATAAAAACGAGATCCTCACCAACGTCTTCCGCTCTAAGGGCGTGCTGGTGGGCACCTCCACCATGAACAACGTGATGATGCCGAAAATTGCTGGCCTGGTGGAAGAGATGACCGGTCTGCGCTTCCGTAACAAACGTGCCAGCGCCTTTGGCTCCCACGGCTGGAGCGGCGGCGCGGTAGATCGTCTCTCCACCCGCCTGCAGGATGCCGGTTTTGAGATGTCCATGAGCCTGAAGGCCAAATGGCGCCCGGATCTTGACGCGCTGGAAGTCTGTCGTCAGCACGGCCGCGATATTGCTCGTCAGTGGGCGCTTGCACCGCTTCCTGAGGCCGCAGCACTCCCCGCCGAACAGCCGCAAACCTGTGCCGGGGCAGCCAGCGCCGATCTCGGTCCACGCATGCAGTGCAGCGTCTGCCAGTGGATCTACGACCCGGAACTGGGCGAGCCGTTGCAGGACGTGGCTCCAGGTACGCCGTGGAGTGAGGTGCCGGACAACTTCCTCTGCCCGGAATGTTCCCTCGGAAAAGACGTCTTTGACGAACTGGCAACGGAGGCAAAATGAGCAACGGTATCGTCATCATCGGCTCGGGCTTTGCCGCCCGCCAGCTGGTGAAAAATATCCGCAAACAGGACGCTAACGTGCCGCTGACGATGATCGCGGCCGACAGCATGGACGAGTACAACAAGCCCGATTTAAGCCATGTGATTAGCCTGAACCAGCGCGCCGACGATCTCACCCGCCAGACGGCGGGGGAGTTCGCGGAGCAGTTCAACCTGCGTCTGTTTCCGTACACCTGGGTCACCGATATTGACGCCGATGCCCACGTGGTAAAAGCGAAAGATAAAACCTGGCAGTACGACAAGCTGGTGCTGGCGACGGGGGCCTCTGCGTTCGTGCCGCCGGTTACCGGCCGCGAGCTGATGATGACGCTCAACAGCCAGCAGGAGTATAGGGCCAGCGAAACGAAGCTTCGTGATGCAAAACGGGTAATGATTGTTGGCGGCGGTTTGATTGGCACCGAGCTGGCAATGGATTTTTGTCGGGCGGGTAAAGCCGTCACCCTGGTCGACCACGCGGCAAGCATTCTGTCGGCCTTGATGCCTGCAGAAGTAAGCAGTCGCTTACAGCACCGTCTGACCGACATGGGCGTGCATCTGCTGTTGAAATCGCAACTGCAACATCTGACCGAAACCGAAGGCGGCATTCGCGCGACGCTTGACTGCAATCGCAGCCTGGAAGTCGATGTGGTGGTTGCCGCGACGGGGTTGCGCCCGGAAACGGCGCTGGCGCACCGCGCAGGCGCTGAAACAGGCCGTGGCGTGAAGGTGAATAGCTACCTGCAAACCACGCAACCCGACATTTACGCCCTGGGGGACTGCGCGGAAATCAACGGCCAGGTACTGCCTTTCCTGCAGCCGATCCAACTTAGCGCCATGTATCTGGCAAAAAACCTGCTCGGCAACAGCGCGCCGCTGAAATTACCGGCCATGCTGGTGAAGGTGAAAACGCCAGCGTTGCCGCTGCATCTGGCAGGTGAAACCCAGCGCCAGGATCTGAACTGGCAGATCGCTGTGGAAGCTCAGGGAATGGTCGCGCGCGGCTCTGACGCCGATGGCCAGCTCCGCGCCTTCGTGGTTAGCGAAGATCGGATGAAGGAGGCTTTCGCGCTACTGAAATCACTGCCCGCTTAACCCTTAACCTTTTACCACGCTTACTTAACCCTGGGATTTTATTATCCGCAGCCCCGATGTCCCGGGGCTTTTTTTTACGTAATTTATTAGCAAGATAAATACAAAAGAGGTAAATCATCGCCATCTGTCCTTAACTTATCATTTGACTGAATATAAAAGTGTAAAAACCTTCATAAACAGCAAGATATTCATTCCATTTTTCCAGCAAAACGGCACCCTGCTTCGCTTTACCGGAACGACATCATGGCGATTTTACCCCTCAAACACAATGGTTTTAGCGCAGCGCTCAGGAATGTATGACCAGCGCGTCGTAGCCGCGCCAGCGGTAGTTGATCATGGAAATCAGCCAGCAGGCGACAAACAGCCCAACCACCACAAAACCGGCGTTGCCGAGGTTATCGTTGACGGCACCAATGCGATCCCAGATGCCGCCGCTGAGGGCAAATTTTTCCATCAGCAGCCCAAGCGCTTCCAGCCCGCCGATAAACACCGCCACCACCACAGAGGTACCGGTAATGGTCATGTTGTAGTAGAGCTTGCGCTGCGGCTTGTTAAATGCCCAACCGTAAGCCCCCACCATCAGCAGGTTGTCGAGGGTATCCACCAGCGCCATGCCGCTGGCGAAAAGCGCCGGGAAGATCATGATTGACCACACCGACATACCGTTTGAGGCGCTGGCGGCAGAGATCCCGAGCACGCCGATTTCAGTGGCGGTATCAAAACCAAGCCCGAACAGAAAACCGACCAGATACATCTGCCAGCTTTTGTTGACCAGGCGGAAAGTCGCGCCAAACAGCCAGTTCATTATTCCGCCCTGCGCCGGGAGGGAGATGTCTCCCTGCACCGCCTGCCCGTTTTTCAGCGCCTGAAAATTGCGCCAGACGCCGCGCAAAATCACCATATTGACTAACGCCATCGCCAGCAGGAACGTCGCGGAGACGGCCGTGCCAATCAGGCTGCCGGTTTCATGAAACCAGGCCATATTTTTCTGAAACGCGGTCGCCGTCGCGGCTATGGCGATGGAAGCCAGCACCACAATGGTGGAGTGCCCCAGTGAGAACCACGCCCCGACGCCTGAGGGGCGCTTGCCCTGCTGCATCATCTTGCGTGTCACGGTATCAATGGCCGCGATGTGGTCAGCATCCACCGCGTGACGCAACCCATAGCACCAGGCAAGCAGGCTTGCGGCCATTAACGCAGAACTGCTGCTAAAGGCGTTCCACGCCCAGCCCCACGCCAGAAGATTAGCCATTACCAGCGCCAGCAGCAGGAGCGCGGCGCGAGGTTCATTGCGTAAGCGTCGTAACATTTTACATCCTTTTTGAACATGACCGGGCTGCGGCAACCACCGCCTGCCCGAAGGAGATAGCCCCGTCACCCGCAGGCAGATGATGGGGAAAAAGAAGCGTGAAATCAGAGAGGTGTGCACGCAGACGCGCCCGCAGCAGGCGGTTATGCAACACGCCGCCGCTGAAACAGACGGTAGAGAGCGACAGGCGTCGGGCATGGTGTCGGGCTAACGCCGCCAGCCCTTTTGCCAGCGCATCGTGAAAGGCCCACGCGCGCTCGCAGGGTTGCGCCTGCCAGGCCAGCCACTGCCGCCAGAAGAGCGCAAGGTTTTCAACCTGAAGCGTCACCGGGTGCTCAACACCCGGGCACTGCGCGGCCAGCGCCTCCAGCCTGCAGGCGGCTTCGCCTTCATAGCGTTGTGTTTCAATACCCAGAGCACAGGCCACCGCATCAAACAACCGCCCGCAGGACGACGCCAGCGGCGCGTTAAGGCCGCGCTGAACGGCGGTCGCTAAAAGCGGCCAGTTTTGCGAACGTACGGCGCGGGTTTCCGGGTAGCGTTGCCAGTCAGGAACAAACGCCAGGCAGTGTGCCAGCAGATTTCGCCAGGGCTGCATGGCCGCGAGATCGCCGCCCGGCATCGCCACGGCGGGCAGGCCGCCCAGATGCTCGCACTCAAGGTAGTTCACCCGCAGACACTCCCCGCCCCACAGCGCGCCGTGCTCGCCCATGCCGATCCCGTCCAGCGTCAGGGCGATGGCGTCGCCACCGTCGAGCGGCCAGCCGTTTTCGGCAAGGCAGGCCGCGGCATGCGCGTGATGATGCAGTACGGTATCGACCGGCAGCGCCTGCTCCTGTGCCCAGTGCCGGGCGTGATAGCCAGGATGGGCATCGCACACCAGCCGCTCTGGCTGAAAGGCGTAGATCTGCTGCATCAACGACAGTGCTGAACGCCACTGGGCCTCGACACCGTCGTCACTGAGATCGCCAAAATGCTGGCTCAGCACCGCCTGGTTACCGCGCACCAGACAGAAGGTATTCTTCATGTCGGCACCGGTCGCCAGAATAGAGGGAACAGAGCTAAAACCGGCGGGTAACGTGATGGCATCCGGCACGAAACCCCGCGCCCGACGCAGCATGGCCCCGTCCTGATCCAGTACGGAATCGTCCATCCGCTGCAGGATGTCGCGGTTATGGAGCAGAAAACCGTCAGCAATCTCTGCGAGCTGTTCCAGCGCCTGTCGATTACTGATGGCAGGCGGTCTGCCGCTGAGGTTGCCGGAGGTCATCACCAGCGGGCGTTGCGTCGCCTGCATCAGCAAATGGTGCAGCGGATTGGCCGGGAGCATCACACCGAGGCTATCCAGGCCCGGCGCGATGTCGTCCGGAAAGGTCGGCAGCCAGGCTTTAGGGATCAGCACGATGGGCGCGGCAGGCGAGCGCAGCCGTGTTTGCACCGGCTGCGGAAAGCCGTCGGCGCTGGGGATCATCACCGCCAGCGGTTTCCCCGGACGCTGTTTACGTGCCCGCAGCGTTGCCACCGCCTGCGGGTTAAGCGCGTCGCAGGCCAGATGAAATCCGCCCAGCCCTTTGATAGCCACGATGCCACCGTTTTTCAGCATCTGCACCGCCGCGTTCAGCGCCAGCTCGCGGGTGACAACCCGATCGGCCGCACGCCACTCAAGCTCAGGGCCGCAGTCCGGGCACGCCACCGGCTGGGCGTGAAAACGTCGGTCCGCAGGGTTGCGGTATTCCGTTTCGCACGGCGAGCAGAGCGGGAATGGCGCCATGGCCGTGGCCGGGCGGTCATACGGCATGGCGCGGATAATGGTAAAACGCGGGCCGCAGTGGGTGCAGTTAATAAACGGGTAACGATAGCGGCGCTCGTGGGGGTCGTTCATCTCCGCAAGGCACGCGGGACAGGTGGCGGCATCCGGTACAATCTGGGTGTCCATTGCTCCGCCCGCGCTGTGGCGAATGGTGAATATCTCCGGCAGCGTTGACCAGTGGAACGGCTGCGTGTCGATACTCTCGATGCGCGCCAGCGGCGGGCAGTCCTGGCGCAGCCTCGCGGTGAAATGCCCCCCATTACCCGCGAGGCGCACCAGCACGCCCTCTCCGTCGTTGCAGACATCGCCGGTCAACTGCAGCGCCTGAGCCAGTTGCCAGACGAAGGGCCGAAAGCCCACGCCCTGCACCTTGCCACGCACCCGCAACTGTACGCCGTTACCGCCCATGACGGATCAGAACAGCAGAGATGAGGTGGTATCGAACGCTGCGCGACGGCGCTTCTCGGCGCTCATCTGCTCGAGCTTATCGCGATCCACGCAAACCAGCGCGTGTGTCGGGCAGGCCTCCATACAGGCCGGACCGGCGTCACGGTGATAGCAAAGATCGCATTTGTTGGCTTCGGCTTTTTCCGCCCGCACATTCAGCCCCATGCCGCTGTTGCGGACCACCGGACGAACCACCACCTCCATCGCGCCATACGGGCAGGCGACCACGCAGGTTTTACAGCCGATACAGCGCGCCTGCATCACATGCACAAAGCCTTTTTCACGTTTGATTGCTCCGTTCGGGCAGACGTTGGCGCACGGCGCATCTTCGCACTGACGGCAAATAGCGGCGGTGGAAATATTCACGCCTTTGATGACGTGGATCCGCGGCAAAAAGGTCTCAGGCGTAAGCGAAGCGCAATCCTGCTCCGCCTGATGAGACACCACGCACGCCACTTCACAGGTACGGCAGCCAATGCATTTACTGGCATCGGCCATAATAAAACGGTTCATCTGCTTCTCCAGCATTACAGTCATGCGCGGAGATATTCATAAACCGTGCCAGTTTTTAACTCGTTGATTTATAGTGATTTAGAAAATGTCGCGGGGGCTGTCATCGTCACTTCTGACGATGACAGCTGTCGACATCAGCGGTGCGGGCCGTCGATGACAGAGTCGCGCAGGATAAGCTCACCCGAGAAGGTTTGCTGATACTTAAACTCGCCGCCGTCGAGCATAAAAATCAGGCGGCTGATGGTCTCTTTAATCATCTCCGTAACCGGAATACGCACGCTGGAGAGCGAGGGCACGATGTAGGGCGCAATCGCCACATCGTCGAAGCCTACCACCGACACCGCATCAGGCGTGGCGACGCCGCTGTCGTGAAGCTGTTTCATGGCGCCAATCGCCATATCGTCGTTACTCGCCACCAGCGCGGTAAAGGTTTCGCCGCGCGAGAGCAGCTCAGACACGGCCGCCGCGCCGCTGGCCGGGTTCCATTTGCCGTGGGCGATCAGCGTCGGACGCAGCGGGATCTGGTGCTGCGCCAGGGCATCTTTGTAGCCGGAGAGACGCTCCACGCCCGTGGGCGAATCCAGCGAGCCGGTGATAAACGCAATGTCACGGTGCCCTTTCTCAATCAGCTGTGACACCGCTTCCTGACAGGAGGCTTTATGATCTGACCAGACGCTGTGGCTGCTGTTTTTACGCAGGCGACGGTTCAGTACCATGATCGGCTGCTCGTATTTCTCGACGATCTCGTCCATCTCTTCCACGCTCAGAAAACGCGGATAGATAATGACCGCGTCACAGCGCATATCAAGCAGGTACTGGATGGCTTCGCGCTCTTCATCGGCGCTGTGCTTGCCGTCCGCCAGGATCAGCTGCCGCCCCTTCTCTTCCGTCATGCGGGCGGCGTGAAACAGCAACTCACTAAAATAGACGCCGTGATACAGGGTGTTGGTCACCACCAGTCCCAGCGTCTGGGTGCGTTTGGTCGCCAGGTTGCGCGCCAGCAAATTGGGGCGATAGCCGCTCTCTTCGATGGCCTGAAACACCCGGTCTTTGGTCTCCTGGCTGACATAGCCATTCCCCGACAGCACCCGGGAAACCGTCGCTTTCGAAACGCCTGCCCGCTTCGCCACTTCAAGCATCGTGGTCATGTTGTTATTCCCTTTCATACTGATGGCACGCAGTGTACTGCACTGCAAAACAATTGTCGCAACGACGCGCTCACGCTTTTTGAACCGTCTGGTGATCGCCATCACGAAATGAAAAAATGGTCAAAATGCGATCTTGTTTCATTCAAAGAAACTCATGATGATTATGTGGAACCGGTTTCCTACATACTCTCACAACGACAACAGGATCACATCCGATGGCCAAAAATTATGCCGCGCTGGCGCAAGACGTTGTCAGCGCGCTTGGCGGCAAAGACAACATCGTCGCCGTCACCCATTGCATGACGCGACTGCGTTTCGTCCTGAAAGACGAAACCGCTACCGATACCGCACGCCTGAAAAATATCAGCGGCGTACTGGGCGTGGTACGTAACGACAACCAGTGCCAGGTGATTATCGGCAATACCGTTTCTCAGGCGTACCGTGAGGTGGTGAGCCTGCTGCCAACCGACCTGCAGCCTGCCGTGCCGGAAGGCCCACAGAAATTGACCCTGCGCCGCATCGGTGCCGGGATCCTCGACGCGCTGATTGGCACCATGTCGCCGCTGATCCCGGCGATCATCGGCGGCTCGATGGTCAAGCTGCTGGCGATGATCCTTGAGATGACCGGCGTGCTGGAGAAAGGCGCGCCGACGCTCACCATTTTGACCGTCATCGGCGACGGGGCGTTCTTCTTCCTGCCGCTGATGGTGGCAGCATCTGCCGCGGTGAAATTCAAAACCAACATGTCGCTGGCGATCGCCATTGCAGGCGTGCTGGTGCACCCGAGCTTTATCGAGCTGATGGCGAAAGCCGCGCAGGGTGAGCACGTCGAATTCGCGTTTATCCCGGTGACGGCGGTGAAATACACCTACACCGTGATCCCGGCGCTGGTGATGACCTGGTGCCTGTCGTATATCGAACGCTGGGTGGATCGCATTACGCCTGCGGTGACGAAAAACTTCCTCAAGCCGATGCTGATCGTGCTGATTGCCGCCCCGCTCGCCATCGTGCTGATTGGGCCGCTGGGGATCTGGATCGGCAGCGCCATCTCCGCGCTGGTCTACACCATCCACGGCTATCTGGGCTGGCTCTCCGTGGCGATCATGGGCGCACTCTGGCCGCTGCTGGTCATGACCGGGATGCACCGCGTCTTTACCCCGACTATCATTCAGACCATTGCCGAAACGGGTAAAGAGGGGATGGTGATGCCGTCGGAAATCGGTGCCAACCTGTCGCTCGGCGGTTCATCCCTGGCGGTGGCATGGAAAACGAAAAACCCGGAGCTGCGCCAGACGGCGCTGGCCGCGGCGGCTTCCGCCATCATGGCGGGCATCTCTGAACCGGCGCTGTACGGCGTGGCGGTTCGCCTGAAACGCCCGCTGATTGCCAGCCTGATTAGCGGCTTTATCTGTGGCGCGGTGGCCGGTATTGCGGGGCTTGCCAGCCACTCAATGGCGGCGCCGGGGCTGTTTACCAGCGTGCAGTTCTTCGATCCGGCCAACCCGATGACCATTGTCTGGGTATTCGGCGTCATGGCGCTGGCGGTCGTGCTCTCCTTCGTGCTGACCCTGATATTAGGCTTTGAAGATATCCCGGTCGAAGACGAGGCTGAAAAAGCCCGCGCCCTGCAGAGCGCGCCGGTGCAGGCCAAAACCGCACAAGTTTAACCGTATAACGAGGTAGAAATGTCTGTTTTTCCACAAGGATTTTTATGGGGCGGCGCGCTTGCCGCCAACCAGAGCGAAGGCGCTTACCGTGAAGGCGGCAAAGGGCTGACCACGGTCGACATGATCCCTCACGGCGCAAACCGCCTGGCGGTGAAGCTTGGTAAGGAAAAGCGTTTTTCGCTGCGTGACGACGAGTTTTACCCAAGCCACGAGGCGATCGATTTTTACCATCGCTACAAAGAGGACATCGCCCTGATGGCGGAGATGGGCTTTACGGTGTTCCGCACCTCGATTGCCTGGAGCCGCCTCTACCCGAACGGCGACGAACCGCTGCCGAACAAAGAGGGCATTGCCTTCTATCGCGCGGTGTTTGAAGAGTGCAAAAAGTACAACATTGAGCCGCTGGTCACCCTGTGCCACTTCGACGTGCCGATGCATCTGGTGACGGAGTACGGCTCCTGGCGCAACCGCAAGATGGTGGATTTCTTTGCCCGCTACGCCCGCACCTGTTTCGAAGAATTTAACGGCCTGGTGAAATACTGGCTCACCTTCAACGAGATCAACATCATGCTGCACAGCCCGTTCTCCGGCGCGGGGCTGGTGTTCGAAGAAGGTGAAAACGAAGATCAGGTGAAATACCAGGCCGCGCACCACGAGCTGGTCGCAAGCGCGCTGGCGACCAAAATCGCCCACGAGGTAAACCCGGAAAACCAGGTCGGCTGCATGCTGGCGGGCGGGAATTTCTACCCTTACTCCTGCAAGCCGGAAGACGTATGGATGGCGCTGGAGAAGGACCGCGAGAACCTGTTCTTCATCGACGTGCAGGCGCGCGGCAGCTATCCGGCCTACTCCGCCCGCGTGTTCCGCGAAAAAGGGGTGGTGATTGTGAAAGATCCGGGCGACGACGAAATGCTGAAAAACACCGTCGATTTTGTATCGTTCAGCTATTACGCCTCGCGCTGCGCGTCGGCCGATATGAATGCGAACAATACCAATGCGGCGAACATCGTCAAATCCCTGCGCAACCCGCATATTCAGGTGAGCGAATGGGGCTGGGGCATCGATCCGCTCGGCCTGCGCATCACCATGAACATGATGTACGACCGTTATCAGAAACCGCTGTTCCTGGTGGAAAACGGCCTTGGCGCAAAAGATGTCATTGATGAAAACGGCGAAATTAACGATGACTACCGCATCAGCTATCTGCGCGAGCATATCCGCGCGATGGGCGATGCCATTGAGGACGGTGTGCCGCTGATGGGCTATACCACCTGGGGCTGCATTGACCTGGTGGCGGCCTCAACGGGCGAAATGAGCAAGCGCTACGGGTTTGTCTACGTTGACCGCGACGATGCCGGAAACGGCACGCTGGAGCGCAAACGCAAGAAGTCGTTCTGGTGGTATAAGAAGGTGATTGCGAGTAACGGGGGGGATCTGGCGTAGCCTGTTGCCCTCACCCTAACCCTCTCCCACAGGGAGAGGGGACAAAAAACACCCTCACCCCTATGAGGAGAGGGGTTCAAACCCACCCTTTCCAACCCACCCCGCAAGCCGTGAATAGACCACTTCCACCGCGGCTTTCACCGGGGGTGTCATCGGGTAATAAAATCCGACGATGTCCGGCTGAATGCCCAGAAACAGCACCTCGCCCACGTCCTCTTTGATCTGATCCACCAGATAGTTAAGCGGCATATTATGCGTGGTCATCATGAACATGTCGGCAATGTCGTCCGGGTCGATCAGGCGGATGTCCCCCGGGTTCAGCCCCATATCCGTAGCATCGACAATCAACAGCCGATCAGGGTGAAGTTCGCGGATGGCCACCACGTCGTTTTCCGGCGCGCTGCCGCCGTCAATCACCACCCAGTTGCCCTGCGGATTCGCGGCACACATCTCTGCCAGCAGCGGGCCTGCGCCGTCGTCGCCCATCATGCTGTTGCCGACACACAGTAAAACGTCAGTCACGTAATCTCCTCACCATCAGGTAGATGGCACTTTCCTGATGAATATCATGCAGCATGCTGAGCAGCGTTTTGCTCCACGCCTGCTGTTCGGGGGTTTGCCGTTTCAGCGCCGCGTCAAACGCGTTCGCCAGCATCGCAATATGGTTGGCGTCGATAACGATCTCACCGTACTTCGGTACCCCTTCCATTTTGCGCCGCGCCGTACTGCCCTCTTCCAGCGTGGCGATCCACGCCAGATAGTCGGACCACGGGCAGCTCAGCGCCGCCTCCAGGCAGTCGATCACCCCGAGGTGATGCCCAATCGCCAGGCTGTAATAGACCACCTGCTGCGCCGCGTCCGGCGTGGCATCGTTCTCATCAATAAATTTACGGCTCAGCTGACTGAACACCACCGTCTCACTCATCGGATACGCGCCTCATCCACAATGCTGTTCAGGTTCGCCACAATCTCATTGAGACGCGGATCGTTTTCCGCCTCCAGCCAGCGCGCCACCTGGTGCTCGCCCTGGCTCAGCAGGCGCAGGTAATCGTCGGCAATCTGGCGGCCATAGCGATAGCCCGCCAGCCTGCGCGCCGTGCGGTCTACCTTCACCCGCAGCGGCTGCACCATGTCCGGGTGCAGGATCATCGCAGGCTGATTGTCGGGTTCACCCGGTTCACGGGCGTGGATTTTCTGCTCCAGCAGGCCGAGCGCCATGGCAAAGCCGTACAGCGTGGCGGCAGGCGTCGGCGGACAGCCCGGAATGTAGACGTCCACCGGCACGATTTTGTCGGTGCCGCCCCACACGCAGTAGAGGTCGTGGAAGATGCCGCCGCTGTTACCGCACGCCCCATAGGAGATGCAGATTTTCGGATCGGGCGCAGACTGCCAGGCGCGCAGCGCGGGCGATCGCATGGCGCGGGTGACGGCCCCGGTGAACAGCAGAATGTCGGCATGACGCGGAGACGGCACCACTTTGATGCCGAAGCGTTCGGCGTCAAACAGCGGTGACAGCGTGGCGAAGATCTCAATCTCGCAGCCGTTGCAGCCGCCGCAGTCCACGCGGTAAACGTAGGCCGAGCGTTTGATTTTTTTCAACAGCGACGCTTTCATGCTGGCGATGGACTCCTCCACCGTCATTGGCACCGGAATGCCCCGCTCGTCGCGCGGACCGAGTAAGTTTTCCATCAGCTGGCCTCTCTCATATGACGGGTGATATCGATGCGGTCGGACGGCAGCAGGCATTTCTGCCGTTTGCATTCCGGGCAGGTTTCAAAGCTTTCGCGATGATGCTCCGCGCGGGCATCGCCGTTGTGCTTAAGCAGCGCGATGGCATAGTCGATCTCTTTTTGCACGGCGAACGGACGTTTGCAGACGCGGCAGTTACACAGGGCAAAACGCGACTGCTGCAAAAAGTCCTCTTTCTTCCACACCGCCAGCTCGTACTCCTGAGACAGACGAATGGCGACCGTCGGGCAAACCTCTTCGCAGCGGCCGCAGAAGATGCAGCGTCCGAGGTTAAACTGCCAGGCCAGTTGGCCGGTTTTCAGATCCGTTTCCACCGTCAGGGCATTCGACGGACAGGCGTTGACGCAGGCCGCACAGCCAATGCACTGCTGCGGGTTGTGCTCCGGCTTGCCGCGAAAGTTTTTATCCACCGGCATCGGCTCCAGCGGGTAGCGGCTGGTGGGCGTGCCGGTTTTGATCACTTTTTTGATAAAGGTAAACATGACGAGTCCTTATTTCAGCGGCGAGTTCTTACGCTCGATGCTGTAGCGCTCAAGCTCTTTGTACGGCACCACCTGGCTTTTCTTCTTGCGCACGTCCACCACGGTCATGCGGTCGGTGCAGGAGTAGCACGGGTCGAGGCTGCCGATGATCAGCGGCGCGTCGGAGACCGTGTTGCCGCGCAGCATATAGCGCAGGGTTGGCCAGTTGGCGTAGGTGGCCGCACGGCAGCGCCAGCGGTAAAGCTTCTGATTATCGCCGGTCATGCTCCAGTGGATGTCGTCCCCGCGCGGCGCTTCGGCAAAGCCGAGGGCAAAGCGGTTCGGGATGTAGGTGAAGCCCTCCACCATCAGCGGGCCGCCCGGCAGGTTATCGAGCCCAAAGTCGATCATATTCAGCGCGGTGAAGACCTCGTTGATACGCACCTTCAGGCGGGAGATGACGTCGCAGCCCTGTTCGCTGTGTACGGTCATTGGCAGCAGGCCGTAACCGACAAACGGGTGATCGGCGCGGGTGTCGCGGGCGTGGCCGCTGGCGCGCACCATCGGGCCAACGTTGCTGAAGTCGCGGGCGATCTCCGGATCAAGGCGGCCGATCCCCACGGTACGCTGCTCGATGTTGGGCGTGCTGAGCAGCATATCCACCAGCTCCTGCACGTCGCGACGCATCTGCTGTGCCAGCTGTCGGGTCTGGATCATGTCGTTTTTAAGCAGGTCACGGCGGATCCCACCGATCAGGTTCAGACCGTAGGTTTTACGCGCCCCGGTGAGGATCTCCGCCATCTTCATCGACGCCTCGCGCACGCGGAAGAACTGCATAAACCCGGAGTCGAAACCGACAAAGTGACAGGCCAGACCGAGATTCAGCAGGTGCGAGTGCAGACGTTCCACTTCCAGCAAAATGGCGCGGATCATCTGCGCGCGCTCCGGCACCACGATCCCCATGCCGTTCTCCACCGAGGTGGTATAGGCGGTGCTGTGGGCGAAGCCGCAGATGCCGCACACACGGTCCGAGAGGAATGTCACCTCGTTATAGCCCATCCGGGTTTCCGCCAGCTTTTCCATGCCGCGATGGACGTAGAACAGACGGTAGTCGGCGTCAATGATGTTTTCGCCGTCAACAAACAGGCGGAAGTGGCCTGGTTCATCAGAGGTGACGTGCAGCGGGCCAATCGGCACCACGTTGTTCTTTTTGTTGCCGAGTTCGTTAATGAACTCGTAGGTTTCGCTGTCGGTGGTCGGGGCCGGACGCTGGCGGTAGTCCATGCTGTCCTTGCGCAGCGGATACAGTTCGTCCGGCCAGTCGTCCGGCAGCACCAGGCGGCGTTCATCCGGCAGACCCACCGGCACCAGGCCATACATGTCACGCACTTCGCGCTCGCCCCAGACGGCGGCAGGCACGCGCGGTGTGACGGACGGGTACTCCGGCTTGTTCGGGTCGACTTCCACGCGCACAGTAAGCCAGCACTTCTCGCCCTTCTCCATAGACATCACGTAGTACACCGCGTAATTGCCGCACAGCTGACGCTCGTCATTGCCGAACAGCACCGACAGCCAGCCACCCTGCTGGTAGTAAAGAAATTCCACCACTTCCGGCAGATAGTTCACCTTAATGGTGACGGTTACCTGGTCTTTGGTCTGCCATCCTTCATCCAGCACAACACCCGGAAAAGCCTGATGCAACGCGGCGAGATACTGCTGACCTTTCTTTTCTTCAGACATAAATACTCTCTTTAATCACGCCACCAGCAAGGAGACGAACGCTAAAAATGCAAAACCAAAACCGGCCCAGGTGATGCGCGAGGTCGCGACAAAGCGCAGACGTGCCATGCTGTTTTCAAACAGGGCAATCACCAGCACGCCGACCAGCAATTTGAGCGCGGCAACCACCACGGCCAATACCAGCCCCCCAGCGGAGAAGTGCGTCATCTGCCCCCACGGGAAGAAGACGCCAACAAACATCTGCAGGACCACCAGCTGCTTAAGGCTGATGCCCCACTTAAGCACCGCAAAGCCGTAGCCGCTGTATTCGGTGAGCGGCCCTTCCTGCAACTCCTGTTCGGCTTCTGCGAGGTCAAACGGCAGTTTGCCCATCTCAATAAAGGTGGCGAATGCGCAGGCGCAAAGGGCCAGCACTAGCGGGAGGGTACGTGACACCGGCCAGTGGTAAACGGTGTGGGTGATAAAGCTGATATGGGTGGAACCCGCGACCTGCGCGGCCACCCATAGCCCCAGCAGCAGGATCGGTTCGACCAGCACGCCCAGCATCGCCTCGCGGCTGGCGCCGATACCGGTAAACGGGCTGCCGGTATCCAGGCCCGCAATAGCAAAGAAGAAGCGGGCAATGGCGAAGAGGTAAATCAGCGTAATCAGATCCCCAAGTGCAGGCAGCGGCGAGCCCACCGTCACCACCGGCAGCGCGGTGGCGATGGTCAGCATCACGCCGACCATCACGAACGGCGTCAGGCGGAAGACCCAGCCTGCGGCATCCGGCGCCACGCTCTGGCGGGAGAGCAGCTTGAAGAGATCGCGGTACTCCTGGAGCACGCCAGGCCCGCGACGGTTGTGCATCCGGGCGCGCGCCACGCGCGTGATGCCCGACAGCAGTGGCGCAACGGCGAACAGCACCAGCGCCTGAAGTATTGCCAGTAACAGACTCATGTCAGGCTCCTCGTGAAATCACAATGACCACCAGCACCGCCAGCTCGATCAGCGCCAGACGGCGGAACAGCGCAGGTACGGCGGCGCTCTGCCAGCCCGGCATCCAGCCCACCGGGTTCAGCCAGTGGCGCAGCTTCAGCACGGCAGCGAAGTTCTCTTTCACCGGCATGGCAAAACCGTGGGCGGTGATGACCATCGATTGTTCGTGTTCGTAGCCACAGGCCCAGGCCGCCCCGCGCGAGCGGGAGGGGAGTCGGTCGCGCCTGAAGAACAGCATCAGCACAAACGGCAGCAGCGGTGCGGCAATCAGCAGCAGCGCCATCATTGGCTGGGAGACGGTGGTATGGGCGGTGGTCAGCGGCAGTGGAATGGCGTTACCCAGCAGCGGCAGCAGCCATGGGGCGGCGACCCCGCCCGCGATGCAGCACAGCGCCAGCGCGACCACGCTGGCACACATCAGTACCGGGGCGCAGCAGGCGTTTTCCGCTTCGCGGGTGCGCGGTGCGCCGAGGAAGGTGACGCCGTAGACTTTTGCCATACACATCACCGCCAACGCCCCGGTTATCGCCAGCCCAACCGCCAGCAGCGGGCCGAGCAGTCGGGCGATAAAGGCGTCGCTCTGACCGAGCGCGAAGAAGGACTGGTAGATCACCCACTCGCCCGCAAAGCCGTTCAGCGGCGGCAACGCGGCCATCGCCATCAGCCCGACCAGCATGGCGAGAGAAATCACCGGCATCTTTTTGCCAATGCCGCCGAGTTTTTCGATATCCCGATGACCGGTACGGAACCAGACGCTGCCCGCGCCCAGGAACAGGGTGCTTTTAAACAGGCTGTGGTTAACGAGGTGATACAGCCCCCCGATAAACCCGGCGGCAATCAGCGCCGGTTGATTAAGTGCCAGGCCGGTCACGCCTGCGCCGATGCCGAGCAGGATAATGCCGATATTTTCCAGGGTGTGGTACGCCAGCAGACGCTGAATGTTGTGCTCCATCAGCGCATACAGCCCGCCGACAAAGGCGGTAACCATACCTGCGATAAGCAGCGCGACACCCCACCACAGCGGCGGCTGGCCGCCGGTCAGGGTGATCGTCAGAACGCCGAACAGACCGACTTTCATCACCACGGTGGAAAACAACGCGGCGGCGGGTGCAGAGGCATTCGCGTGCGCCTGCGGCACCCAGCCGTGCAGAGGGATGATCCCGGCCAGCAGGCCAAAGCCCACCACGCCCAGCAGCCAGACGTCATTTCCCAGCGGCTGACCGTTAAGCGCTGCGAAGTCGAGCGTGCCGAAACGTTGCCACACCAGCCAGCAGGCCAGCGCCAGCAGCAGCGTGCCGAGGCGACCGAGCGCAAACCACAGCTTGCCGGAGGCGCTACATCCCGTCAGGAATACGCCGCAGAGCGCCATGATCTCCGCCATCACCACCAGCGCGCCGAGGTTGCTGGCAATGACGGTGCAGACCGCCGACGCCATCAGCAGATTAACCAGCAGACCATTCGCGCGGGTGTGCTGATGGCGGTGCCAGTCAATATTGAACAGGCTGATAAACATCCCGCACAGACCAAAAGTCACCAGCCAGATGGCGTTCAGCGGCGTGAGCTGAACGGTATGACGGACGATCGGAATCATTGCTTCGGCGGTCTGACCGCTGAGTAACACTGCCGTACCTGCTGCCAGCGTCATCAGGCTGCCCACCGCCCCGCCGATACCGGCGATCCAGCCGCTCAGGGTTTTATGGAATGACAGGAGCCACGCCAGCACAGCAGCGGCGGCAAAGTACGCCACGGCGCTGTTAATCATGAATATCGCGTTCATTTCGCCCCCTCGTTAAGCGCCTGAAGCAGAGAAATATCGCCGACGTCGGTATTAATGGTCAGCTCGCGCTTGCGTTTGCTGGTGCGGGCAATATCGCGAATGTTGACCAGAATCAGCGCTTTGGTCGGGCAGGTGCGCACGCAGGCCGGGCCCTGCTCATCGAAGCTGCACAGGTCGCACTTCACCGCCACCGCACGCACGCCGGGCACCCAGTCAAGCAACGTACTGACACGTGCCGGAGCCGGGGGAGCAGGCGGCGCTTTTGGAGTATTGGCATTCGCCGGAATATGCAGCGGACGGCTGCCGGAAAATTCAATCGCACCGAACGGGCAGGCTATGCCGCACAGCTTGCAGCTCACGCACAGGCTTTCGTTCAGCTGTACCGCGCCGTCAACGCGGGTGATGGCATTCACCGGACAGACGCCCGCGCACGGCGCATCTTCACAGTGGTGGCAGAGCTGCGGGGCAGACTCTTTTTCATTACGCATGACGCGCAGGCGCGGCATGGACTGGAGCCCGTGCAGGCGGTGCGTTTCCGAACAGGCCGCCTCACAGGTTCGACAGCCAATACAGACCGTCGAGTCAGCAATTACAAAACGGTTCACCGGGTCATCCTCTGGTGATAGTCATTTTTGACGAAAAACTGTCATGTCGACACTTCTCGACACGTGATGATCAGGCCACGTCCGCTGAGGCGTGTTCATCCATCAGCTGCTTCAGGTTGACCGGGAGATCGTGTTCAACGGCGGTGTACAGACCGTTATAAACCGGCGCGATTTTTTCCAGATAGTGCTCCAGCACCTGCTGGCGATCGCGGTTGCTGACGTGACCGTCAACCATGCCGTCGGCCATCAGTTGCGCCTTCGCAATACACTGTTTTTCACCCTCTTTTGTCTCGACGTAGTACTCAATGGTGTGACTGTTGAAGGTGTCGGCCAGGGTGACGTAAATCGTGAAATGGCCGAACAAAACAAAGCGCATATCCCCCTGCGCCGCACAGCTCATAGCGTGGTGAAGACGGGCTTTGGAGAGGGTGATCCCCTGGACCAGCGAGTTGCAGTAAAGGTGCCACTGGTCCTGTAACTGCTGGTGACGCTGCGCGATGTAATCCGCTTTTTCGCTAATTTCCCAAATAGTCATAGAAGGTATCCGGTTTATGGAGATAGCGGCTGTTAAGCAGATTCCATGCCAGTTTTTAATACATTGATATTTAATGGATTTAATTCAAAACAGGCTGTCAACAAGAGGGTGTCGACGTGTCATTTCGACAGCGTTGACATCGTCACCCCCTAACCAAAACCAGGCTGGCATTGTTATTGCATTAACGGGGCAATTCATTAAGGAGGCGTTATGCACGAAATCACCCTCTGCCAGCGGGCACTGGAACTCATCGAACAGCAGGCAGCGCAAAACCACGCGACGCGCGTGACCGGCGTCTGGCTGAAGGTCGGGGCCTTTTCCTGCGTCGAAACCAGCGCCCTCACCTTCTGTTTTGAGCTGGTGTGCCGCGGCACGCTGGCGGAAGGCTGCGAACTTCATATTGAAGAGCAACAGGCGGAGTGCTGGTGCGAGCAGTGTCAGCAGTACGTCACCCTGCTGTCGTCGAAGGTCCAGCGCTGCCCACAGTGTCAGCACACCGGCCTTCGCATCGTGGCGGATGACGGGATGCAGATCCAACGCCTTGAAATCGAGAAGGAGTAAAGTATGTGTAGCACCTGCGGTTGCGCCGAAGGCAACCTGTATATCGAAGGGGATGAACACCGTCCTCACTCCGCGTTTCGCTCCGCCCCTTTTACCCCCGCACCGCGTCCGGCAGCGGCACTCACCGGGATTCGCTTTGCGCCTCAACGCTCCGATATGGGCGATCTTCATTACGGCCACGGCGAGGCGGGTACCCATGCGCCGGGCATGAGCCAGCGCCAGATGCTGAACGTGGAAATCAACGTACTCGATAAAAACAACCAGATCGCCGCCCGCAACCGCGCCCGGTTTGCCGCACGTCAACAGCTGGTGCTCAACCTCGTCTCCAGCCCCGGCTCCGGCAAAACCACGCTGCTGACGGAAACGCTCAAACGCCTGAACGAACGCGTCTCCTGCGCAGTGATCGAAGGCGATCAGCAAACGGTCAACGATGCCGCCCGTATTCGTGAAACCGGCACCCCGGCGATTCAGGTCAATACCGGTAAAGGCTGCCATCTGGATGCGCAGATGATTGCCGATGCCACACCGCGTCTGCCGCTGGCGGATAACGGCATTCTGTTTATCGAAAACGTCGGCAATCTGGTCTGCCCGGCCAGCTTCGATCTCGGGGAGCGGCATAAAGTGGCGGTCCTCTCGGTGACCGAAGGAGAAGACAAGCCGCTCAAATATCCGCATATGTTTGCCGCCGCGTCGCTGATGCTGCTGAACAAAGTGGACCTGCTGCCGTACCTGAATTTCGACGTGGATAAATGTCTGGCTTATGCCCGTGAAGTGAACCCGGACATTGCGATCCTGCTGGTCTCCGCCACACGCGGCGACGGCATGGCGCACTGGCTAAACTGGCTGGAGAGAGAACGATGTGCATAGGCGTCCCTGGACAAATCCATTCCATTGATGGAAACCAGGCCAAAGTGGAGGTCTGCGGCATATTGCGTGACGTCGATTTAACGCTGGTGGGCAGCACCGATGAGACGGGCGTCTCGCGCCTTGGTCAGTGGGTGCTGGTACACGTGGGGTTTGCCATGAGCGTGATTAATGAAGCGGAAGCGCGCGACACGCTGGATGCCCTGCAGAACATGTTTGATGTGGAGCCGGACGTCGGCGCGCTGCTGTACGGCGAGGAACGGTAATTATGCGTTACGTTGATGAATACCGCGCACCTGAGCAGGTGATGCAGCTTATCGGTCATCTGAAAACGCGGGCCGCCCTGCTGAAACACACGGCGGAAAAGCCGCTGCGGATCATGGAAGTCTGCGGCGGGCACACCCATGCCATTTTCAAATTTGGCCTCGATCAGCTGCTGCCGGACAACATAGAGTTTATCCACGGCCCGGGCTGCCCGGTTTGCGTGCTGCCCATGGGGCGCATCGACAGCTGTATCGAGATCGCCAGCCAGCCTGACGTCATTTTCTGTACCTTTGGCGACGCGATGCGCGTGCCGGGGAAAAAGGGCTCGCTGCTGCAGGCCAAAGCGTGCGGCGCGGATGTGCGCATCGTGTACTCGCCGATGGATGCCCTGAAGCTTGCAACCGATAACCCTGGCCGAAAGGTGGTATTTTTCGGGCTGGGTTTTGAGACCACCATGCCCGCTACGGCGATCACGCTGCAGCAGGCAAAACGCAGCAACGTCACCAATTTTTTCTTTTTCTGTCAGCACATTACGCTTATCCCGACGCTGCGTAGCCTGCTGGACGCCCCGGACAACGGCATTGACGCGTTTCTGGCACCGGGCCATGTCAGCATGGTGATCGGTACCGGGGCCTACGGCTTTATCGCTGACGATTACCATCGCCCGTTAGTCGTCGCTGGTTTCGAACCTCTTGATCTACTGCAAGGCGTCACCATGCTGGTTGAGCAGAAAATAGCAGCCCTGAGCGCGGTGGAAAATCAGTACCGCCGCGTGGTGCCGGATGCCGGAAATGAACGGGCGCAGCAGGCGATAGCTGACGTATTTAGCGTTGAGGGCGACAGCGAGTGGCGCGGGCTGGGGTTGATTGCTGAATCCGGCGTGCGCCTGACCCCAGCCTACCGGTCGTTTGATGCAGAAACGCATTTCCGCCCACAGCCACAACAGGTTTGCGACGATCCCCAGGCTCGCTGCGGCGAGGTCCTTACCGGAAGATGTAAACCCCACCACTGCCCGTTATTTGGCAACACCTGTAACCCGCAAACGGCATTTGGCGCGCTGATGGTCTCTTCCGAAGGGGCATGTGCCGCGTGGTATCAGTACCGCAACCAGGAGAGTGAAGCATGAACACGGTTGAAATGGCGCACGGCAGCGGCGGTCTGGCGATGCAGCAGCTGATAAACCGGCTGTTTATGGAGGCCTTTGATAACCCCTGGCTCGCCGAGCAGGAAGACCAGGCCCGCATTGACCTCGCTTCCCTCACCGCCCAGGGCGACAGGCTGGCCTTCTCCACCGACAGCTATGTGATTGACCCGCTATTCTTCCCCGGCGGCGATATCGGCAAGCTGGCCGTCTGCGGTACCGCGAACGATGTCGCCGTCAGCGGTGCCATTCCGCGCTACCTCTCCTGCGGATTTATCCTTGAAGAAGGTTTGCCGATGGAGACGCTCGCGGCGGTGGTCAGCAGCATGGCGCACACCGCGCGCGAGGCAGGGATTGCTATCGTCACCGGCGATACCAAGGTGGTGCAGCGCGGCGCGGCGGATAAGCTCTTTATCAACACCGCCGGGATGGGGGCGATCCCCGTCGATATTCACTGGGGCGCGCAGCAACTGGCCGTGGGCGACGTGCTGCTGGTCAGCGGCACGCTGGGCTGTCACGGGGCGACCATCCTTAACCTGCGCGAAGGGCTGGGGCTGGACGGGGAACTGCGCAGCGACTGCGCGGTGCTCACCCCGCTTATCCAGACGCTGCGGGCGATCCCCGGCGTGAAAGCCCTGCGGGATGCCACCCGTGGCGGCGTCAATGCCGTGGTGCATGAGTTCGCGGCCTGCTGCGGCTGCGGTATTGAACTTATTGAGCGCAGCCTGCCCGTGAAGCCTGCGGTTCGCGGGCTGTGCGAGCTGCTGGGGTTGGATCCACTCAATTTTGCTAATGAAGGCAAGCTGGTGATAGGCGTTGAGCGCGCCGCGGCCGAAGCCGTACTTGAACAGTTGCGGGCGCATCCGTCAGGAAAAGAGGCCGCGATAATTGGTGAGGTGGTTGAGCGCAAAGGGGTGCGCCTGGCCGGACTGTATGGCGTGAAGCGCACGCTGGATTTGCCGCACGCGGAACCGTTACCCCGCATTTGCTAGAACCGCGTGAAAAGCGGTCGGCACGGAATTTTTTTTTGCCCGTTTCTACTGGAAAGCACTATGCCGTATACACCGATGAGCGATCTCGGACAGCAGGGTCTGTTCGACATTACGCGAACACTTTTACAGCAGCCCGACCTGGGTGCGCTGAGCGATGCCCTGACGCGCCTGGTCAGGCAATCTGCACTGGCAGACAGCGCCGCCATTGTGCTCTGGCATAGCGGGAGCCATCGTGCGAGCTACTTCTCCACACGAGAAAACGGAAAAGCGTTTGAATACGAAGACGAAACGTATCTCGCTCACGGGCCGATACGCCGTATTCTTTCCCGGCCGGAAGCGCTGCACTGCAATTTTGAGGAGTTCCGTCAGGCGTGGCCGATGCTGGCCCGGAGCGCCTTATATCAGCCGTTTGGTCATTACAGCCTGCTGCCGCTGGCGGTGGAAGGCCACATTTTTGGTGGCTGCGAGTTTATCCGTAATACCGACCAGCCATGGAGCGAGGCGGAATATGAGCGTCTGCACACCTTCACCCAGATAGTGGCCGTCGTCGCCGAGCAGATCCAAAGCCGCGTCAGCAATAATGTGGATTACGACCTGCTGAGCCGTGAGCGTGACAACTTCCGCATTCTGGTGGCAATCACCAACGCCGTGCTCTCCCGTCTCGACATGGATGAGCTGGTCAGCGAAGTGTCGAAGGAGATCCATCACTACTTCAAAATTGACGCCATCAGTATTGCCTTGCGCGGCCATCGCAAGGGCAAGCTCAACATCTACTCCACGCACTATCTCGACGAAGCGAACCCGGCCCATGAGCAGAGCGAGGTGGATGAAGCGGGAACCCTTTCTGAACGGGTGTTTAAAAGCAAGGAGATCCTGCTGCTCAATCTCAGCGAGCAGGATGTGATGGCGCCTTACGAGCGAATGCTGTTTAACATCTGGGGCAACAAAATCCAGACCCTGTGCCTGCTGCCGTTGATGTCCGGTAACACCATGCTGGGCGTTCTGAAGCTGGCGCAGTGTGAGGAAGGGGTGTTCACCACCGCCAACCTGAAGCTGCTGCGTCAGATTGCCGAGCGTATCTCCATCGCGCTGGATAACGCGCTGGCGTATCAGGAGATCCACCGTCTGAAAGAACGGCTGGTGGATGAAAACCTGGCGCTGACGGAACAGCTTAACAATGTCGACAGCGAGTTTGGCGAAATCATCGGACGCAGCGATGCCATGTACAGCGTGCTCAAACAGGTGGAAATGGTCGCGCAAAGCGACAGCACAGTGCTGATCCTGGGCGAAACCGGTACGGGTAAGGAGCTGATTGCCCGCGCGATCCACAATCTCAGCAACCGCAACAGCCGCCGGATGGTGAAAATGAACTGTGCCGCCATGCCTGCGGGTCTGCTGGAAAGCGATCTCTTTGGCCATGAGCGCGGTGCGTTTACCGGTGCCAGCAGCCAGCGCCTGGGCCGTTTCGAGCTGGCGGATAAAAGCTCGCTGTTCCTCGACGAAGTGGGCGATATGCCGCTGGAGCTACAGCCTAAACTGCTGCGTGTGCTGCAGGAACAGGAGTTCGAACGTCTTGGCAGCAATAAGCTGATTCAGACCGACGTGCGGCTGATTGCCGCCACCAACCGCGATCTGAAAAAAATGGTCGCCGACCGCGAGTTTCGCAGCGACCTCTACTATCGCCTGAACGTGTTCCCGATTTGCCTGCCGCCCCTGCGCGAGCGTCCGGAAGATATCCCGCTGCTGGTCAAAGCGTTTACCGCCAAAATTGCCCGCCGGATGGGACGCAACATCGACAGCATTCCCGCCGAGACGTTACGCACCCTTTCCTCGATGGAGTGGCCCGGCAACGTGCGCGAGCTGGAAAACGTCATTGAGCGTGCGGTGCTGCTGACGCGCGGTAATGTGCTGCAACTCTCCCTGCCGGAGGTTTCTCTGCCGGACTCTCCCGCGGCCGCGACCGACGTGGCCCAGGACGGGGAAGATGAATATCAATTGATCGTCCGCGTGCTGAAAGAGACCAACGGCGTAGTGGCCGGGCCGAAAGGGGCAGCCCAGCGTCTGGGGTTAAAACGCACCACCCTGCTGTCGCGCATGAAGCGTCTTGGAATAGATAAAGAGAGCCTGATTTAAGGCGCATTCCGGCGGTGCTTTCTGGCACCGCCTTTTGTCACCCTGCGTTATTGTCCCTCATTGACACACAATATTTTCCTCTGTATAAAATTCCGCCTTAATAATGAGTTTCATTTGCATCAAAAATAACTTTAATGAAGGGTAGCGTTTAATGAAGAAGGTCATCTGCGCGTTAGGCCTGGCGGTTGCGTCGGTCAGTTCTGCTCTGGCAACCACTTATCCTCTGACCATTGAAAACTGCGGTTATAAAGAGACCTTCACCAAAGCGCCGGAACGCGTCGTGGCCCTTGGTCAAAATACCGTTGAGATTTTGCTTCTGCTGGGTCTGGAAGATAAGGTGAAGGCCAGCGCCTTCTGGCCGACCAAAGTGCTGCCGCAGCTGGCCGAACAGAATGCCAAAATCAAAACGCTCACCGTCGAAATTCCTACGCTGGAATCTATCCTTGCGCAAAACCCCGATTTTGTTCCTGCACAATTGCCGCTGCTGCTCGGGCCAGAAAGTAAGGTCGCAAAACGTGAGGATCTGGCTACCGTCGGCGTGAACAGCTATTTATCACCGGGCATGTGCGCCACTAAAAAAGCCTCGGGCGATATGTACGGCAGCCGCCAGAAGCTGTGGGACATGACATACCTTTATAAAGAGATTGAAGATTTCGCCAAAATTTTCAACGTTGAAGACCGTGGCCAGGCCGTTATCGCCAGCTTCAAAAAACGTGAGGCAGACCTGCGCAAAGAATTTGGCAAAAGCAAAAAAGACCTCTCCTTTGTGTTCTGGTTCTCAAGCGCCTCTCCTTCTGCTGATGCCTACGTGGGCGGTAAAAACAGCGCCTCAGGCTTTATCGCTGACGTACTGGGTGGCCATAACGCCATCACCGCCGAGGCCGAATGGCCAACCGTGGGCTGGGAAAGCATCATTGCCGCTAACCCGGACGTGATTGTGGTCTCAAGCCTCGACCGTAACCGCTGGGCGCTGGATAACGCGAAAGAGAAAATCAAATTCCTGAAAAGCGATCCGGCCGTCAGCCAGCTTGAGGCCGTCAAAAAAGGCCATATCGTGGTGATGGACGGCCAGGCAATGAACCCGACGATCCGTACCATTTATGGCGCTGAACAGGTGGGCGAACAGCTCAGAAAACTGGGGCTGAACTGATGACGGCAGCTGTACTTCAGGCCCGACAGGGCCTGTTCCTGACCACTTCCGCTCTGCTGGCTATTGTCCTGCTGTTTCTGGTGATCGCCCTTGGCGTAAGCGTCGGAGAGTTGTCGATTCCGCTGTCCAATGTCTTTTATGCTATCGGTAATAAGCTGGGGCTGACCGCGGTTCCGCTCAACCGCATCTATGAGAGCGTGATCTGGGACTTCCGCCTGAGCCGCGCGCTGGTGGCGGCCTGCTGCGGTGCGGGGCTGGCTATCTGCGGCGCGGTTTTGCAGAGCCTGCTGAAAAACGCGCTGGCTGAACCTTACGTGCTCGGCGTCTCTGCGGGGGCGTCCACCGGCGCGGTTTCCGTCGTGGTGCTGGGGATGGGGACCGGCGCGGTGTCGCTCTCTGCGGGCGCGTTTGCCGGCGCATTCGCCGCCTTTGCGTTTGTCGCCTTTCTGACCAACGGCGCGCGCGGCGGCAACGAGCGCACCATTCTGGCGGGCGTAGCCGCCTCTCAGCTCTTCAACGCCATCACCGCCTATACCATCAGCACCTCTGCCAGCGCGCAGCAGGCGCGTGATGTGATGTTCTGGCTGCTGGGCAGCTTTAGCGGTGTACGCTGGCCTGAATTCCAGCTGGCACTGGTTGTGGTGCTGATTGGGTTAGCCATTTGCCTCTACTATTCCCGGGCGCTGGATGCCTTTACCTTTGGTGACGACGCCGCGGCCTCGCTGGGGATTGCCGTCCCCTGGGTGCGCCTGGCGCTCTTTACCACCACCGCATTGATTACTGCAACCATCGTCAGTATGGCGGGCTCAATCGGCTTTGTCGGGCTGGTGGTTCCGCACGTCATGCGTTTCTTGTTCGGTCCTCTGCATCGAACCCTGCTGATTGCCAGCGCACTGGCGGGGGCGATCCTGATGGTGCTGGCAGATATCGCCTCGCGCATGCTGATTGCCCCGCAAAGTCTGCCCGTCGGGGTGGTAACCGCCCTGGTTGGCGTGCCGTTCTTTGCCGTGATCATCTACCGCTCAAGGAATAAGTAATGAGTATCTGCGCTGAAAATATTACCTGGAAGGTAGGCAAAAAGGTCATCGTCAATAACGTGTCGCTCAAGGTGGCGCGCGGTGAAACGGTAGGACTGCTTGGCCCTAATGGTTGCGGTAAATCATCGCTTCTGCGCATTCTGGCTGGCCTGCGCCGCCCGGATGCGGGCTGTGTGACGCTGGACGGTCAGGACATTTCCCGCATCGCCAAAAAGCAGCTTGCGCGCCGGGTGGCCTTCGTTGAACAGCACGGCATGACCGATGCCAATATGCGCGTTCGCGATGTCGTCAAACTTGGTCGCATCCCGCATCACTCCCCGTTCTCGAACTGGAGCAAGCAGGATGACGAGACCGTTACCGCCGCCCTGCAGCGGGTGGATATGCTGGAAAAAAGCGATCAGGGCTGGCTGAGCCTCTCCGGCGGGGAGCGCCAGCGCGTGCATATCGCCAGGGCGCTGGCGCAGACGCCTACAGAAATTTTGCTGGATGAACCGACCAACCACCTGGACATTCACCATCAGATGCAGCTGATGCACCTGATAAGCGACCTGCCGGTGACCAGCATTGTGGCTATTCACGATCTCAACCATGCATCGATGTTCTGCGATTCGCTGATTGTGATGCAGCAGGGGCAAATCGTGGCCACCGGAACGCCGCAGGAGATCCTCTCTGAGACGTTGCTCTGGGACGTTTTTCGGGTCAAAACCAAAATCGAGATCTCGCCGTTCCATGGCAAAAAACACATTCATTTTATCGTTTAAGCGCCCGTAACATGATGCCCCTGCGCCCTGCCACAACGCTCTGGCCGCCCGTCTTACTGGGCAGCCAGTTTGTGTTTAACATCGGTTTTTACGCGGTCGTCCCCTTCCTGGCGATCTTTTTGCGCGACGACATGCTGCTTTCCGGCGGCCTTATCGGGCTGATTCTGGGGCTGCGTACCTTTTCGCAGCAGGGGATGTTCATCGTCGGCGGTGCGCTCTCAGACCGCTTTGGTGCCAAAATCATTATCCTCTGCGGCTGCGTCATCCGCGTTGCGGGTTATCTGCTGCTGGCATTTGGACACGCGCTCTGGCCCATCATCCTTGGCGCCTGTCTGACCGGCATTGGCGGCGCGTTGTTCTCTCCCTCCATCGAAGCGCTGCTGGCCAGGGCGGGTACGCATAGCGAGACTAAAGGTCAACGCAGCCGTGCAGAGTGGTTTGCGCTGTTTGCCGTCTGCGGTGAACTCGGCGCGGTGCTGGGCCCGGTTGTCGGGGCGTTGCTCACGGGGCTGGGGTTTCGCCAGGTGGCGCTGGCGGGTGCGGGGGTCTTCGTCGTCGCGCTGATGGTGCTCTACTTCTGCCTTCCGGCTGCGCAACACAGCAAGCAGGCTCTCAATATTGTTCCCTGGTGGACAACCTTCCGTCAGCCGCGCTTTGTCGCCTTTATCATCGCCTACAGCTCGTGGCTGTTGAGCTACAACCAGCTCTATCTGGCGCTGCCCGTAGAGATCCAGCGTGCCGGTGGTAACGAGAAAGATCTCGGCCCCCTGTTTATGCTGGCCTCTGTGCTGATCATCACCTTGCAGCTTCCGCTGGCCCGCTTTGCACGACGCGTGGGCGCGGTGAGAATTTTGCCGGTGGGCTTTTTACTGCTCTCGGCATCTTTTGCGAGCGTGGCGGTGTTCGCCCCGACGGTGCCGCCGGAAGGCTGGCTGCGCTTGCTGCCGTCGGTATGTTTTGTGGCGCTATTAACGCTTGGGCAAATGCTGCTGGTGCCCTCGGCGAAAGATCTGGTTCCACGCTTTGCGGAGGAATCGACGCTTGGCGCGCACTACGGGGCACTCGCCACCGCAGGCGGTGTTGCGGTGCTGCTGGGGAATTTGCTGTTTGGCAGTCTGCTGGATCGTGCGCTTGTGCCTTCGCCGCAGGCGATGTTCCCCTGGCTGCTGCTGGCCCTGTTCCCGCTATGCAGCGCGATCGCCATGAAGATCATTTGTCGCCCTTTCACACGCTGAGACGGTTACTTTTTCGGGCGATACTTTTCCGGTAATTCCGGTACCGGGCGACGATCGTCAAGCAGATGGCGTACCGTCAGAATGGGGTGACGCCACAGCATGCGGGGCCCCGCCCAGCGCATAATCTGCTTCATCTCTTCACGCCGGGCGGGCTGGTAGCAGTGTACCGGACACTGTTTACAGGCCGGTTTTTCCTCACCAAAGACGCACTTATCCAGACGCTTATCTGCATAGGCATTCAGCGCCTGATAATGCCCCTCTTCCTGAGAAGCCTGCGGGCACTGTTTTTCATACAGAGCGATCATTCTGGCGATCGTCTTTTTTTCCCGTGAAATACGTTTACCAGACATAGCGGCTCACCGACTAAAAACATGCATTAATAATACTCCTTTATCTGCCACTTTTCAGTCGTTGCATTTCGTTTTCTGAAGCCGCCTTCCACTATTAAGCCCACCCCCACCCTTTTTTACTGGTATTTTATACAGGCATTAACAACACGCGTCGCTCATCGTTACGGAGGCTATATGCAAGAGATCGCCACGACCAAACACTATCGCCACTTAAAAGTCGGTTATTTCAGAAAGCGTCACGAAGACCGGAAGACCAAAATCCCGCGACGTTACAGCGTACATGCGGCGTTGAGCTTAAAAGGCGACTGGCTGGAGCAGGCAGGGTTTACTACCCACTCTCAGGTCAGGGTGGGGGTTGAACAGGGGAAAATTGTCATCGAACTACTGAAAGAAGATCTCAGCGAGAGCAGAAGAAAATAGGACGCTTACCGACGGTAAATAGAAACCCTCTGGGCCCTTGTTTCAGAATGGTATAGTTCAATTTATGGTTCGGATAAATAAAGAAATCAGGCAATACGTCGCCGAGTACATTATCCGGCAGGGAGTCTTCATTAACCTCATGGATCTTCACGGAGGTAAACTGGAAAGAGTCTTTGTTTTCGGTCCAGATATAAGACACATCCCGGCGGATAGAGGCTATCGCCTTCTCATTTTTAAAATATGTCCCGCTTAGCGCGATGACCCCGGTCTGCTTTTGCATGGTGTACATAAAATCCAGCGTCAGGTTTGCGCGGGCATCTTCATGGTAAACAACAACAGAAACTGAACAGGCTTCCGTATTTTGTTTTTTTTCTAAGTGATAATGATAAAGCCAGGACGTCAGCGCCCCAACGGCAAACAGGACGAGACACAGGATGGCAGTAGACTTTTTAGTCACTGATTGTACCCCCTAAAATAAAGCGTAACGCATCCTGCATCTTCTTCTTGCTCATACGGTTTTCTGCAAATGAGTACAGAAAGTGCCGGAGCCGTGCTGGATGAAGAGAAGTAGGCCCAGGGGTATTTTTTACAATCGAGCCCTGTTCGCATGATAATTTGCTTATAACGCGTGAAGTTACCCCTGCTTTTAATATCATCGTTTCGTGAGAAAAAATGGCAGCCATTTTCCGTACTGCTTATGGTGTAGTCTTTAAAAAAGTCTTTTCTGGAATAGTCATGGACCGCCAGATGAAGAATAAAATAGCCCAGCCCAAAAGAGAGGGCCATAAAAAGCAGTGGAAGATAGCGACGATAGTAATGACGCGGGGTCTTATCTTTCACCTGAACGGCAGCAGTTTCCGCAATCACCTCTTTCGAGCCGGTGACAGGCTGGGCTTCTGCTATCGCGCTTTCTGATTCTGTTACGTCGTTTTCAATTCGGCTGACCTTTACTTCTTTTTTAATCTGGAACCCTTTTCTGGGTACCGTGGCAACCAGCGTGTCGTCAGTCTCTCCCGTCGTGCGCAACCCACGCCGGATAATGGAGATATTCTGATAAAGGGTATTGGCCGGAACTAACATTCCGTCTTCACCCCAAACTTTAGTAAAGAAATCCCTTTGATTAACCACTTCCGGGGCGGACTCAAGCAGAAGAACCAGACAACGACTGGCTGGCGTGGTCAGAATGACGCTCAACTCCGGTCGGGTCATAGAGACAAGTAAGTTTTTCTCTGGACAAAATTTAATATTATCGTTAATTATCCAGAACATATGAGACTCACTATGCAATAAACAGAATCAGAAAACTGTTGCCAGAGTTAGCAAGTATACTCTGCGAATATTCCTTGTCAAAGCAGTAAGTTATGGTGTTTGTTCAGCAGTAACACCGAAATAAAATAATGTGAGCATAATAGAATATTATCCCCACATCGAAGACAAATACGTTTCTGAAACAGAAAAAAAGGATGACGTTATATTCTGACGCCTTTATTCCCGTTTACGTTTAATACGCAAGGAATATCGCGCGGTGTTCCTTTAGCGTTACCGGACCAGCGTGCCTGTCGCAATTGCGGCAAGACAGGCCCACGTCTTCAGTATCGCTGGAATCAGGTACGCATTTTAGTCGAAAGAGCCTGCACGTCTGTTTTCCTGTCCAGCAGAGTCCGTTATCATGGTCCGTGAACGATTCATGATAAGAAACGCAGGCTGTCATGCGTTCCAATGAGAGAGTAAGAAACCTGACAATAAAAAAGACAACTCATTGAAATTGAAAAAAAATGGACACGGTAACCTAATGAGTACACTTGAAAATTTTGACGCCCATACCCCAATGATGCAGCAGTACCTGAAGCTGAAAGCGCAGCATCCGGAAATTCTGCTGTTTTACCGCATGGGCGATTTTTACGAGCTGTTTTATGACGATGCTAAACGGGCATCGCAGCTGCTCGACATCTCTCTGACCAAACGTGGCGCATCGGCAGGTGAACCCATCCCGATGGCAGGCATTCCGCATCATGCGGTAGAAAACTACCTGGCCAAGCTGGTGAATCAGGGCGAGTCGGTTGCCATCTGTGAGCAGATCGGCGATCCGGCCACCTCAAAAGGCCCGGTTGAACGCAAGGTCGTGCGTATCGTCACGCCAGGCACCATTAGCGACGAAGCCCTGCTCCAGGAGCGTCAGGATAACCTGCTGGCGGCCCTGTGGCAGGACGGCAAAGGGTTTGGTTACGCCACGCTGGATATCAGCTCCGGGCGTTTTCGTCTGAGCGAGCCGGCTGACCGGGAAACCATGGCAGCCGAGCTGCAGCGCACCAACCCGGCGGAACTGCTGTATGCCGAAGATTTTGCCGAAATGGCGTTGATCGAAGGTCGTCGCGGCCTGCGCCGCCGTCCGCTGTGGGAATTTGAAATTGATACCGCTCGCCAGCAGCTCAACCTGCAGTTTGGCACCCGCGATCTGATTGGCTTTGGGGTGGAAAACGCCCCGCGCGGATTGTGCGCCGCGGGCTGCCTTTTGCAGTATGTGAAAGATACCCAGCGCACCGCCCTGCCGCATATCCGCTCTATCACCATGGAGCGCCAGCAGGACAGCATCATTATGGATGCGGCCACGCGTCGGAATCTGGAGATCACCCAGAACCTGGCGGGTGGCGTTGAGAACACGCTGGCATCCGTCCTCGATAACACCGTGACGCCGATGGGCAGCCGCATGCTGAAGCGCTGGCTGCATATGCCCGTCCGCGATACGGATACGCTCGTTTGTCGTCAGCAGACCATTGCCGCGCTGCAGGATCGCTACACCGAACTGCAGCCTGTGCTGCGTCAGGTGGGCGATCTGGAGCGTATTCTGGCTCGCCTGGCACTGCGCACGGCGCGGCCTCGCGACCTTGCACGAATGCGTCATGCCTTCCTGCAGTTGCCGGAACTGCGTGCTCAACTGAGCGACGTTGACAGCGCACCGGTTCAGAAACTGCGCGAAACCATGGGCGAGTTTGCTGAACTCCGCGATCTGCTGGAGCGCGCTATCATTGATGCGCCGCCGGTTCTGGTGCGCGACGGTGGCGTAATTGCCCCTGGCTACAACGAAGAGCTGGATGAATGGCGCGCGCTGGCTGACGGCGCAACGGATTACCTCGACAAGCTGGAGATCCGCGAGCGCGAACGTCTCGGGCTCGATACCCTGAAAGTCGGCTATAACGCAGTCCACGGTTACTATATTCAGATCAGCCGCGGGCAGAGCCATCTGGCGCCGATTCACTATGTGCGTCGCCAGACGTTGAAAAACGCTGAGCGCTACATCATTCCTGAGCTGAAAGAGTATGAGGACAAAGTTCTCACCTCGAAAGGCAAAGCGCTGGCCCTGGAAAAGCAGCTTTACGACGAGCTGTTCGACATGCTGATGCCACACCTGGCGGACCTGCAGTTAAGCGCTGGCGCGCTGGCGGAGCTGGATGTGCTGGTGAATCTGGCTGAGCGCGCTGAAACGCTGAACTATACCTGCCCGACCTTTACCGACAAGCCCGGCATTCGCATTACCGAAGGCCGCCACCCGGTGGTGGAGCAGGTACTGAACGAGCCGTTCATCGCTAACCCGCTGAGCCTGTCGCCGCAGCGAAGAATGCTGATCATTACCGGTCCGAACATGGGCGGTAAAAGTACCTATATGCGCCAGACGGCGCTTATCGCCCTGCTCGCCTACATCGGCAGCTACGTTCCGGCGCAGAAAGTTGAGATTGGCCCCATCGATCGTATCTTCACCCGCGTGGGTGCGGCGGACGATCTGGCCAGCGGCCGTTCCACCTTTATGGTCGAAATGACGGAAACCGCCAATATCCTGCACAACGCGACAGAACACAGCCTGGTGCTGATGGACGAAGTCGGACGCGGCACCTCAACCTACGACGGACTGTCGCTGGCATGGGCGTGTGCGGAAAACCTGGCGAATAAAATCAAGGCCATGACGCTGTTCGCGACGCACTACTTTGAACTGACGCAGTTGCCGGAGAAAATGGAGGGCGTGGCAAACGTCCACCTGGATGCGCTTGAGCATGGCGATACCATCGCCTTTATGCACACGGTGCAGGAGGGGGCCGCGAGCAAGAGCTATGGCCTGGCCGTCGCGGCACTGGCGGGTGTGCCTAAAGAGGTAATTAAACGCGCGCGTCAGAAACTGCGCGAGCTGGAAAGCCTGTCACCGAATGCGGCGGCCACCCAGATTGACGGTACACAGATGTCGCTGCTGGCCCCTGCGGAAGAGACGTCACCCGCCGTTGAAGCGCTGGAGAATCTCGACCCGGATTCACTGACGCCGCGTCAGGCGCTGGAGTGGATTTATCGGCTGAAAAGTCTGGTTTAGTTTTCTGCGGTCTGTTTTGTCGGGTGGCGGCTTCGCCTTACCCGACCTACAAAACCCGTAGGCCCGGTAAGCGTAGCGCCACCGGGCAAAGGACCGCACGATGTTACCGCCCGGTAAGCGCAGCGCCACCGGGCTTTTTTTTACAGCAATGGCGGAATGGTCGGCACCTGCGGCGCCTCATCAATATCCTTCTGCGTCATACGGAACGCTTCAGGGTAATGTTCGCGACTGGTACGACGCAGCGGCTCGGTATCGCGCCAGGTATACAGGCAATGCTGGCACTGATAAACCGTCCAGATCCCTTTCACCGGTGATATGGCCATCACCTCAATTTGCTCATCGGCACAACGTGGACAAATCATCTTTTCCTCCTTATTGGCGTGCTGCCAGCATCGCAGTCAGCTTTTCAGCCCAGGCTTTGGTTTCAGGTAAATCCTGCACCGGCTGGCTGTAGTGACCGCGGTTATCCGGCGCAACAGGCGTGGTGGCATCAATAATCAGCTTGTCGGTGATGCCTGCCGGGCTGGACCCAGGATCAAGCTCAAGAACCGACATGTTCGGCAGCTGCACCAGATCCCCTGCCGGGTTCACTTTCGATGACAGCGCCCACATCACCTGCGGCAGGTTGAACGGATCGACATCTTCATCCACCATAATCACCATCTTCACATAGCCCAGGCCATGCGGCGTGGTCATGGCGCGTAAACCGACCGCGCGGGCAAAACCACCGTAGCGTTTTTTGGTGGAGATGATCGCCAGCAGACCGTGGGTGTACATCGCGTTCACCGCCTGCACTTCAGGGAACTCCGCTTTCAGTTGCTGGTAAAGCGGCACACAGGTGGCTGGCCCCATCAGGTAGTCGATCTCGGTCCAGGGCATCCCGAGATAGAGGGATTCGAAAATCGGTTTAGTGCGGTACGAGACTTTATCAATACGGACCACTGTCATATTGCGTCCGCCCGAATAGTGCCCGGTAAACTCACCGAACGGCCCTTCAATTTCACGTTTACGGCCTTCAATCACCCCTTCCAGGATCACTTCAGACCCCCACGGCACATCGAAGCCGGTCAACGGCGCGGTCGCAATCGGGTACGGGCTTTCACGCAGCGCCCCGGCCATTTCATACTCGGACTGATCGTATTTCAGCGGCGTTGCGCCCATCAGGGTGATGATCGGATCGTTGCCCAACGTAATCGCAATCGGCAGGTCTTCACCACGCTCTTCGGCTTTATGCAGATGCAGGGCGATATCATGCATCGGCACCGGCTGCAGGCCGAGCTTACGTTTGCCCTTCACTTCCATGCGATAAATACCGACGTTCTGCTTGCCGAAATGGTCCGGGTCGAGCGGATCGCGCGAGACAACGCACGCTTTGTCGAGATAAAAACCGCCGTCCCCGTCGTTCAGGCGAAACAGCGGCAGGATGTCGAACAGGTTAATCTCTTCACCGTCCACCGTATTCTGCGCCCATGCGGGGTTGGCCCGGCGCTCCGGTGCGACCGGGAATTTATCCCAGCGGCGAATAAACTCATCGATCTGCTTTTTGACCGGGGTATTCGCCGGCAGCCCCATCGAAATGGCGTGGTTCTGCCAGGAGCCGATGGTGTTCATCACCACCCTGGCATCGGTAAACCCGCGAATGTTATCGAACCACAGCGCAGGCGCACCATCACCGATACGTCCCGTCGCGTTAGCGGCCGCCGCCAGATCCGGCTCCGCATTGACCTCTTCTTCAATTTTCAGCAGTTGCCCTTGCTCATCGAGCGCCTGCAGGAAGCTTCTCAAATCATCAAATGCCATCGTTATTCTCCTGTGAAAAATGTTTCGCCGCCTGCAGGCCGTTCCAGCGACGCGCCTTTTTGTGCTCCAGACCAAACTGGTCGAGTACGCGGGTCACGATATGCTGGGTGATATCATCGGCGGTTTGCGGGTGGTTGTAATACGCAGGCATGGGCGGCACCATCGCCACCCCCATGCGGGAAAGCGCGAGCATGTTCTCCAGATGAATGGTGCTGAGCGGCGTTTCACGCGGGACCAGCACCAGCTTGCGCCCCTCTTTCAGCACCACGTCTGCCGCACGGCCCACCAGCCCTTCGGCATAGCCCGCGCGGATACCCGCCAGCGTTTTCATGCTGCAGGGAATGACGATCATGCCGTCGGTACGAAACGAGCCGGAGGAGATGGTGGCAGCCTGATCGGCAGGACTGTGAATGACATCGGCCAGGGCGGCGACATCCTGCGCGGTATAGGGCGTTTCCAGCTCAATGGTGGTTTTCGCCCATTTCGACATCACCAGATGGGTTTCAACCTCTGGCATGTCCCGTAACGCCTGCAGTAAAGCCACACCCAGCGGAGCACCTGTTGCTCCCGTCATTCCCACGATCAATCTCATTCAGCACCTCAATTAATTTGTTCGCATACGAACATAATGGCTACGTTACTCCCGGTGAGCTGACCTGACAATATTGTTCGTACACGATCACACGTAATGCTAAAAACTGCTGCGTTAAAATCGCAGGCAATAGCGGCTATCATAGGGGGAGATTTTTTTCGTCGGAGTGTTCATGGAACTGAGACAAGAAGCGTTCCACCTGCTACGGCAGCTTTTTCAACAGCATACTGCCCACTGGCAACATGCTTTACCGGCGCTGACCAAGCCGCAATATGCGGTGATGCGATCTGTTTCTGAAAATCCGGGGATCGAGCAGGTCGCCCTGACGGAAGTTGCCGTGAGCACAAAAGCGACGCTGGCCGAAATGCTGAGCCGCATGGAATCGCGTGGGCTGGTGAAGCGCGAACACGATCCTGCGGATAAGCGCCGCCGGTTTGTCTTCCTCACGCCTGAAGGGGAAGCCCTGCTTGCAAGCTGTAAACCGGTCGGCAATGAGGTGGATGAGGCGTTTTTAGGGCGTCTCAGCCAGGACGAGCGGGAACAATTTACGGCACTGATCAAAAAGATGATGCATGACTAGTTCACCCGGGCACGCATAAAATCAATAAATGTCCGAACCTTAGCGGGCACATGCTGGGCATCTGGATAAACGGCATAGATGCCCTGCTGAGCAAACGTGTATCCCGGTAAAAGCGATACCAGCCCCCCCGAATTCAGTGCGTTTCGCACCAGCCACTCCGGCAGCAGCGCCACACCACATCCCGCATGCGCGAAAGCCATCAGCGCCTGGGCGCTATCTGCGTACAGGCGCGGGGCTTTTTTAATCTCAAAGGCAACCAGATTGCCAGCTGCATCTTTTACCTGCCAGTGCAGCGGCGAAGGTAAACGCTCGTGAACGATCCACTCTGCCTGTGCCAGGTGTTCGAGAGATTCAACGGGATGGTTAGCCAGCCACCCGGGGGCGGCAACCGGCAGGATAGTAAAGTTTGAAATCAAGGCGGCGTGGTAGCGCGAATCAGCGAGTGTTCCCAGCCGGATGGCGACATCAAAGCGCTCCGAGATGAGATCGGCGTGCTGAGACGACGAAACATGACGAACGCGAAGCTCCGGATGCTGCTGGCTAAATTCGGCCAGCAAAGGCACAACCACCTGCGAACCGTATTCGGGCGTGGTGGTGATCCGCAATTCGCCGGTCAGGCCGGCATGGTTAGCGCGAACGTCGTCCTGCAGGCGTTCAGCCTCCTGTAAAAGCCTGACGCTTCGCTGATGAAAAAGCACGCCCGCCTCGGTTAACGTCAGGCGACGGGTGGATCGCAACAGCAGCGTGACTCCCAGCTCATCTTCCAGCTGGCGAATATTGAAGCTGACCACGGCCTTTGTCAGCCCCATCGACTCTGCGGCGGCAGTAAAACTGCCCGCATCCGCTACCGCCACAAACATCGCCGTTCGCTGGAGATTCAGCATCCTTAACCTTCATAATTGTCAAAATAGTTTTGACAGTATATCGCGAATTGTTGCGTTTATCGGCACCGGACAAGCCGATACGATACGCCCCCTCACCGGAGGATCCACCATGACGTATCGCAGCAAAGTCGCCGTAGTCTATCTGCTGGGCTTTTTTCTTGATTTGATCAACATGTTTATTGCCAGCGTCGCCTTTCCGGCAATGGCGCAGACCTATCACGCCACGCCCTCTGCACTTGCCTGGGTCAGTAACGGGTATATTGCCGGCCTGACGCTGGTGATCTCGTTCAGCAGTGCCCTGACGCGCCGCATCGGGGCAAAGCACGTCATCCTTCTCTCGTTGGTTCTCTTTAGCGTAGCCTCCACCGCGGCAGGCTTGTCTGCCACACTTGAAAGTCTGATTGCCTGGCGGGTGCTGCAGGGCGTGGGCGGTGGCTTATTGATCCCCGTAGGGCAAGCGCTGACCTGGCAACAGTTTAAAGCGCATGAACGCGCCAGGCTCTCTTCCGCCGTCATGCTGGTTGCACTGCTTGCCCCCGCATGCTCACCTGCGTTAGGGGGCGTACTGGTTCAGGCGTTAAGCTGGCGGTGGGTATTTTTTGCTACCCTCCCGGTTGCTCTCCTGACCTTTGCGTTGGCCTGTCTGTGGCTTAAGCATGAAATGCCCGCGATGAAAGCAAACCGACTGCTGAACCTGAGTTTGATCGCCGATCCGCTTCTGCGCGTTTCAATGATGGTTTATGTATGTGTCCCCGGCATGTTTATCGGAATAAACGTCACCGGCATGTTTTATCTGCAGAGCGTGGCCAACATGACGCCAGCCGCGACGGGCATGCTGATGCTGCCGTGGTCTCTGGCATCATTTATGGCCATCACCGCAACGGGCCGTTACTTTAACCGTGTCGGCCCCCGACCTCTGTTGATCGCGGGTTGCCTGCTTCAGGCGTCCGGTATTCTGCTTTTGCTCAGCGTCAGTGCGACCACGGGCACGCTGCCAGCGATCGTTGCGTTTGCATTAATGGGCACAGGAGGCAGTCTTTGCAGCAGTACGGCGCAGAGCAGTGCATTTCTGACAACGCGTCGGGAAGAGATGGCTGATGCCAGCGCGCTGTGGAATCTTAATCGTCAGCTGAGTTTTTTTGCGGGTGCCTTTCTGCTGGCACAGGTGCTGGATCTGGCCCAGAGGTATTTGCCCCCCGTCGCCGCGTGGCACGGGATCTTTCTGGTTGCTTCGGCCATCACCCTGGTGCCCGTCATCTCTGTATTTCGTCTTAACAACCCGCAGGTGCTTGCACAACTGCAACAGGAGAAACCATGACGCCTTTCGAACACGACATCATTGATATTCATATCGCACTGGAAAACTGGCTGGGTGCCGGTGAAGATAATATTGATGCCCTGCTCGCCCGTTTCCAGCCAAACTTTCTGATGGTTCCCCCGAGTGGGGCGCATTTAAACCATGACGCCCTTGTCCGTTTTCTGCACGCCCAGCGTGGAAGCCGACCCGGCCTTAAAATCATCATTGATGAGTTAGCCACGATTCAGTCATGGGATAACGGTGCGGTGCTTCATTACCGGGAGACGCAGACCCGCCCGGACCAGCCCGTCAACGTACGCTGGTCAACCGCGGTGCTCAATCGGGATGGCGAGAAAATCAGCTGGCGTCTGCTGCACGAAACGGCGCAGCCGTAAGAGATAAAAAAGGCCCGTCTCACGACGGGCCTTTTTTTGACGAAAGGTTGCTTATTCGCGGAACAGCGCTTCGATATTCAGACCTTGCCCCTGCAGAATTTCACGCAGGCGGCGCAGACCTTCAACCTGAATCTGACGAACACGTTCACGGGTCAGGCCAATTTCACGGCCGACGTCTTCCAGTGTCGCAGCTTCATACCCCAGTAAACCGAAACGACGTGCCAGCACTTCACGCTGTTTGGCGTTCAGTTCGAACAGCCATTTGACGATGCTCTGTTTCATGTCATCGTCCTGCGTGGTGTCTTCCGGGCCGTTGTCTTTTTCATCGGCCAGGATATCCAGCAGCGCTTTTTCGGAGTCGCCACCCAGCGGGGTGTCAACCGAGGTAATGCGCTCGTTGAGACGCAGCATGCGGCTTACGTCATCAACCGGTTTGTCGAGTTGCTCAGCAATCTCTTCTGCGCTTGGCTCGTGGTCCAGTTTATGGGACAACTCGCGCGCGGTACGCAGATAGACGTTCAACTCTTTGACGATGTGAATCGGCAGGCGAATCGTACGGGTTTGGTTCATAATGGCCCGTTCGATGGTCTGACGAATCCACCAGGTCGCGTAGGTGGAGAAGCGGAACCCACGTTCTGGGTCAAACTTCTCTACTGCGCGGATGAGACCTAAGTTGCCCTCTTCAATCAGATCCAGCAGAGCCAGACCACGATTGCCGTAACGACGGGCAATTTTCACGACCAGACGCAAGTTACTTTCAATCATGCGACGGCGCGAGGCAACATCACCACGCAAAGCACGACGTGCGAAATAGACTTCTTCTTCGGCCGTTAACAGTGGGGAGTAACCAATCTCCCCAAGGTAAAGCTGAGTCGCGTCCAGTACACGCTGTGTGGCACCCTGCGATAACAGCTCTTCTTCAGCCAAATCGTTATCACTGGGTTCCTCTTCTACTAAGGCTTTTTCGTCAAAAGCCTCTGCTCCGTTCTCATCAAATTCCGCATCTTCATTTAAATCATGAACTTTCAGCGTATTCTGACTCATAAGGTGGCTCCTACCCGTGATCCCTGAACGAGACACCCTGGCTGGCATGCCCCGTCAATTTATCGCTGCGGCAAGTACTGCAGCGGGTTTACGGATTTCCCCTTGTAACGAATTTCAAAATGCAAGCGTGTAGAACTGGTTCCGGTGCTACCCATGGTAGCGATTTTTTGCCCCGCCTTAACTTCTTGTTGTTCCCGGACCAGCATTGTGTCGTTATGGGCGTAGGCACTCAGGTAATCATCGTTGTGTTTGATGATAATAAGATTACCGTAACCGCGCAGAGCGTTACCGGCATACACAACGCGTCCGTCTGCGGTCGCGATGATAGCCTGTCCCTTACTTCCTGCGATATCGATCCCTTTGTTCCCTCCTTCGGAGGAAGAGAAGTTCTCGATAACCTTACCGTCAGTTGGCCAGCGCCAGGTTGAAATTGGCGAACTGGAACTCATACTGCTGGCAGTCGGTTCAGTAGAGCTAACCACAGGTGCCGTAGCCGGTGCTGTGACAACAGTCGCAGTCCCTTTATTATTCGGCAACATTTTGTTAGCAGTCTGATCACCTGAATCTTCAGAATACGTAATTACAGGTTGTGAAGCAACCACCGTGGTGGATTTTTGTGCAGGCTTAACGCTGTTATTTTGCGCGGTCACGTCGGCTGCAGAAACGGTATTGCCAGGCGTAAGCGGCGTACCCGTCGCGTTGCCCACCTGGAGCGTCTGCCCGACTTCCAGCGCATACGGTGCCTGGACGTTGTTGCGCTGCGCGAGGTCACGGAAATCGTTCCCGGTGATCCACGCGATATAGAACAGCGTATCGCCACGTTTCACGGTATAGGTGCTGCCGCCGGTATAGCTGCCTTTCGGAATGTTCCCATACTGACGGTTATACACAATGCGGCCATTTTGGGTCTGAACAGGTTGTTCGACTGGCTGAATCTGTGTTGGCTGTGTAACAGGATGTTGCACAGGCTGAATTTGTGGTGTTTGCTGCGGCGCAGCAGTGCCCATTTTAGGTGGCGGCGTGATCAACATTCCGCTGGACGTGTTACCGGAGCCGCTGTTTCCGCCAACAGAACTGACAGGCGCAGGTGCATTGTTAGAACTCGAACAGCCTGCCAGCCAGAGCGAAACCAGTGATAATGCCGCAACACGGCTGATGGTGAATTTAGGGCTTCCCGCGCTCATTTATCCCCCAGGAATGTGTTAACTACCAGTGACTTAAAATTAACCGTGATGGCACGACTCTTTCGCGCCACACCATACGCTGAATTTGCCTTAATAACCCTGGATAATTCCGAGTCTTAGGCCAGTTCCCCCTTTACCAGAGGCACAAAGCGCACGGCTTCTACGGTATCGATAATAAACTCGTCGCCACGTCGACGAACGCGCTTTAACAGCTGCTGCTCATCGCCAACAGGCAATACAAGAATGCCCCCCTCATCCAGCTGCGACAACAGGGCCGCAGGGATCTCCGGTGGAGCCGCCGTCACGATGATTGCGTCAAACGGGGCGCGAGCCTGCCAACCCTGCCATCCATCACCGTGTCGTGTCGAAACATTGTGTAAATCAAGTTGTTTCAGGCGACGACGCGCCTGCCACTGTAAACCTTTGATCCGCTCAACCGAGCACACATGATGCACCAGATGCGCCAGAATCGCAGTCTGATACCCGGACCCGGTGCCAATCTCCAGCACGCGGGAGTCGGGGGTGAGCTCCAGCAGCTCCGTCATGCGCGCCACCATATAGGGCTGCGAAATCGTCTGGCCCTGCCCGATGGGCAACGCCACGTTTTCCCACGCTTTGTGTTCAAACGCCTCGTCTACAAATTTCTCACGCGGAACCTGGGCGAGCGCGTCAAGCACATGCTCGTCGCGGATCCCCTGTGCGCGAAGTTGTTCCAGAAGAGTTTGTACACGTTTGCTTACCATTGCGCGTTCACTCCTGCGCGATCAAGCCAGCCCGACACCACATCATGCGCGCTATACGCGGTTAAATCTACGTGCAGCGGCGTTACCGAGACATAGCCTTCATCCACAGCGGCAAAGTCGGTATCCGGCCCCGCATCGCACTTATCGCCGGGAGGGCCAATCCAGTAGAGCGTGTTGCCGCGCGGATCCTGCTGCGGGATGACCTGATCGGCCGGATGACGGCTTCCGCAACGCGTGACGCGAATGCCCTTGATTTCATTCAGCGGGAGATCCGGCACGTTGATGTTGAGGATGCGTCCGGTACGCAGCGGTTCACGGCTAAGTGCCCGCAGGATAGAACAGGTTACCGCTGCCGCCGTGTCGTAATGAGTGTGACCATTTAACGATACCGCCAGCGCCGGAAAGCCAAGATGACGGCCTTCCATTGCGGCCGCCACGGTACCAGAGTAGATAACGTCATCACCCAGATTCGGCCCGGCGTTAATCCCGGAAACGACGATATCCGGGCGTGGGCGCATCAGCGCATTCACCCCCAGAAAAACGCAGTCCGTTGGCGTGCCCATCTGCACGGCAATATCGCCATTTTCAAAAGCAAAGGTGCGAAGCGACGACTCCAGCGTCAATGAGTTAGACGCTCCACTGCGGTTACGATCGGGAGCCACGACCTGCACATCCGCAAATTCGCGAAGGTGTTTCGCCAGCGTCTGAATGCCTGGGGCATGGATCCCGTCATCGTTACTCAGCAATATTCGCATAATCACCCGACGTGTTGATAAGTTCCCTGACAACACTGGTGGCAAAGCTACCTGCCGGCAGCCAGAAGCGTAACTCAACGGTTACGTCATCCCACCAGTTCCAGCTTAACTGCTGCGGGTAGAGCAACATCGCCCGGCGTGCTGCTTCGACTTTTTCCCGCACCAGCAATGATTGTAATTCTTGCGCTTCGGCCACGGCTGCCTGCTCCGCGGCCAGCGCGTCACCCTGCGTTCCCCAGTCGCCCGTGCCGGGCAAGGCTGCGGTGATCATCAGCGTTTTAGCGTCCACGCGCGACTGTACATCGGCCATTTCTTCGGCCGTTGCCACAAACCAGCTACCGCGTCCCGCTAATTGTAGCGCATCGCCGACAACAACTTGATTCGCGTCCGGTTTTTTCAGCCGTTCGCTTACGATCTGATTAAACAACGCACTGCGGGCCGCCGACAACCAAAAACTGCGTTTATTCCTGTCGCGCACCGGCGCATCGCTCTGCGCCCAGCGCAGTGCGCCCTGCAGGTTACTGCCGCCGATGCCAAAACGCTGTGCGCCAAAGTAGTTAGGCACACCGCGTTCATTGATGGCCTGCAAGCGTTTTTCCACGTCGTCACGGTCGGTCACTTCACGCAGTACGAGGGTAAAGTTGTTACCTTTCAACGCCCCCAGACGCAGTTTGCGCTTGTGACGGGCGTACTCCAGCACCTTACAACCCTCAAGCTCAAATTTGCTTAAATCAGGCATCGCATTGCCTGGAACGCGCGCGCAAAGCCACTGTTCGGTGACCGCGTGTTTGTCTTTCTGCCCGGCGAAGCTCACTTCGCGGGCATGGATTTTCAGGAATTTAGCCAGCGCATCGGCCACAAAGCGGGTATTGCAGCCATTTTTGAGGATGCGCACCAGGATATGCTCGCCTTCGCCGTCCGGCTCAAAGCCCAAATCTTCCACGACCACGAAATCTTCGGGGCTGGCTTTCAGCAGACCACTCCCCAGCGGTTTACCGTGCAGGTAGGTCAGGTTGTCAAAATCGGTCATTTGCTCGCCTTCACCAGCAGCGCCACGGCTTCGCAGGCGATGCCTTCGCCGCGACCGGTAAAGCCCAGTTTCTCCGTGGTGGTCGCTTTGACGTTAACGTCATCCATATGGCAGCCCAGATCTTCAGCGATAAATACGCGCATCTGAGGAATGTGCGGCAGCATTTTAGGGGCCTGAGCGATGATCGTCACATCGACGTTACCCAGGGTGTAGCCCTTCGCCTGAATACGGCGCCAGGCTTCACGCAACAGCGCACGGCTGTCTGCGCCTTTAAACGCCGGATCGGTGTCCGGGAACAGCTTGCCGATATCGCCCAGCGCCGCCGCGCCCAGCAAGGCGTCGGTTAAGGCGTGTAGTGCCACGTCGCCATCAGAATGCGCCAGCAGCCCTTTTTCATAAGGAATGCGCACGCCGCCAATGATAATTGGGCCAACGCCTCCAAAGGCGTGTACATCAAAACCGTGTCCAATTCGCATTATGCCTTCTCCTGATGGGTCAAACGGGTAAGATAAAATTCCGCGAGCTGTAAATCTTCCGGGCGCGTCACTTTTATATTATCAGCGCGCCCTTCAACAAGCGTTGGGTGGAAACCGCAATACTCCAGCGCAGAGGCTTCGTCGGTGATGGTCGCACCTTCTTTAAGCGCGCGCGTTAAGCAGTCGTGGAGTAATTCGCGGGGGAAAAATTGTGGCGTCAGCGCGTGCCAGAGATCGACGCGCTCAACGGTATGCGCGATAGCCTGTTTGCCAGGCTCGGCACGCTTCATGGTGTCGCGTACCGGCGCGGCCAGAATGCCACCGACTTTACTGGTTTCACTCAGCGCCAGCAGGCGCGCAAGATCGTCCTGATGCAGGCACGGGCGCGCAGCGTCGTGGACCAGTACCCACTGGGCATCGCCAGCGGCCTGGATGCCCGCCAGCACGGAATCGGCGCGCTCGGCACCGCCATCAACGACGGTGATCTGCGGATGAGCGGCCAGCGGTAACTGTGCGAACCGGGCATCGCCCGGACTGATGGCGATGATGACACGCGTCACTCGGGGGTGCGCCAGCAGCGCCGCCACGGCATGTTCGAGGATCGTTTTATCGCCAATAGAGAGGTATTGCTTAGGACATTCTGTCTGCATGCGCCGGCCAAAACCCGCGGCCGGCACCACGGCGCATACGTCCGAAAAAGTCACTGCCATGTCGTAATCCTGGGCCTGATTATCGATTGTTTTGTGCTGAGCCCTGATTGCGTTTAGACGCATCCGGAACCAGACGATAAAAGGTTTCGCCCGGTTTAGTCATACTGAGTTCATTGCGTGCGCGTTCCTCAATCGCCTCCTGCCCGCCATTGAGGTCATCAATTTCAGCAAAGAGTTGATCGTTTCGCGCCTTAAGTTTGGCGTTAGTTGCCTGCTGAGCCGCGACGTCATCACTTACCCGGCTATAGTCGTGCAGTCCGTTTTTACCGAACCACAGCGAATATTGCAGCCAGACCAGCAGAGCCAGCAACAGCAGCGTTAGTTTACCCATCCTGCCCCCTGAAAAACGGCATCTTCATCCCACAACGCCCCCGGCGCTCTATGCCGGAGTAACAGAGATGCCGCAACATCGCGGGCAAATGTACCACATTTTTTCCGCAGAATCGCCCTGCTCAATATCGTCACACAGTTGGTTACGGTTTGAATTATGGCTGAAGTTAGCCCATGAGCCACAAAAATAACAGACCAAACATCAGGACCACCGTCACAATCGTGACAACGGTGCTGTACAGCAGTTTGCCGTTAAGCAGTGAATGCAGGGCGATGCCGACGACAACCGCCACGGGCATCAGCGCCAGGAAGAAGGGCCAGGTGTAGAGAAAGAAGAACAGCGTGTTACCGCCGTAGATGAGAAACGGGATGCCCAGCGCCAGCAACCACGAGACGAAGCCGACGAAGGCCCCGGGAAAGGACCAGGTCGTCTCGTCGTCGGTCGCTATCGGATCCGACCCGGTGGTAATCATGTAGTTTTCACTGTTGCGCATAGCTAATCCTGTGACCGTGACTCATCGTTCGGGAAGACAGCTCCCGAACGATACCGTCTCAGGATCTGATAATATCGTCCCGTCTGAGCAGGTCTAATAATTGGCTTACTAAATTTGTTACCAATTGTTGACCTTCCAGGTGAATCTCAGGGGATTCAGGCGCTTCGTAGACCGAGTCGATGCCGGTGAAGTTTCGCAACTCACCCGCGCGGGCTTTTTTGTACAGCCCTTTCGGATCGCGCGCTTCGCAGATTTCCAGCGGCGTATCGACAAACACCTCGATAAATCGATCCTGACCGACGCGCTCGCGTACCATCTGCCGCTCGGCGCGGTGAGGCGAGATAAACGCGGTCAGCACCACCAGCCCGGCATCCGCCATCAGGCTGGCCACTTCCCCAACCCGACGGATATTCTCCTTGCGGTCTTCATCGCTAAACCCTAAATCACTGCACAGGCCGTGACGCACGTTGTCACCATCCAGCAGGTAGGTGCTCACCCCCTGCTGATGCAGCGCCTCTTCCAGCGCGCCCGCGACCGTCGATTTACCGGAGCCGGACAGCCCGGTAAACCACAGCACAACCCCACGGTGGCCGTGGAGTTGCTCCCGCTGAGCGACGGTAACCGGATGAGGATGCCAGACGACGTTCTCATCATGGGCGGCCATTACTTGCCTCCCTGCAGATCGCGTGCGCCCCAATGCGGGAAGTGCTTACGCACCAGCGCATTCAGCTCAAGCTCAAAGGCGCTGAATTCAGACACCGCTGCCGCCTGTTGATTAGGCTCGCGGACCATGCCTGCACCAACGGTAACGTTGGTCAGGCGATCGATAAAGATAAGTCCACCCGTTACCGGATTTTGCTGGTATTTGTCCAGCACCAGCGGCTCGTCAAAGGTGAGATCCACCAGGCCAATACCGTTCAGCGGCAGTTCGCTCACTTCACGCTGGGTCAGATTGTTGATGTCCACCTGGAACTGGATACCGTCCACGCGGGCGCGGGTTTTCTTACCGGCAATTTTGATGTCGTAGCTTTGGCCTGCGGTCAGCGGCTGTTCAGCCATCCACACCACATCCACGGCAGCACCCTGCACCGCCGCCAGCGTTTCCTGCGCATCCACCAGCAGATCGCCGCGGCTGATATCAATCTCATCTTTCAGCACCAGCGTCACTGCTTCACCGGCAGCCGCTTCCTGCAGATCGCCATCAAAGGTGACGATACGGGCAATGGACGACTCCACACCCGACGGCAGCACTTTGACGCGCTGCCCCACCGTGACGGTGCCCGAGGCGAGGGTGCCGGAGAAGCCGCGAAAATCGAGGTTCGGGCGGTTCACATACTGCACCGGGAAGCGCATTGGCTGGGTATCCACCACGCGCTGAATTTCAACCGTCTCCAGCACTTCCAGCAGCGTCGGGCCGCTGTACCACGGCATGTTGGCGCTCTGGGAGGCAACGTTATCCCCTTCCAGCGCCGAGAGCGGCACAAAGCGAATATCAAGGTTACCCGGCAACTGTTCAGCAAAGGTCAGGTAGCTCTGGCGGATCTCCTCGAAGGTCTCTTCGCTGAAGTTCACCAGATCCATTTTATTCACCGCCACCACCAGGTGTTTGATCCCCAGCAGCGTGGAGATGAAGCTGTGACGACGGGTTTGATCCAGCACGCCTTTACGGGCGTCGATCAGCAGGATCGCCAGCTCACAGGTTGATGCACCGGTGGCCATGTTGCGGGTGTACTGCTCATGCCCCGGCGTGTCGGCAATAATAAATTTGCGTTTCTCGGTGGAGAAATAGCGGTACGCAACATCAATAGTGATGCCCTGCTCGCGCTCCGCCTGCAGGCCGTCCACCAAAAGCGCCAGGTCGAGCTTTTCGCCCTGAGTACCATGACGTTTGCTGTCGTTATGCAGGGAAGAGAGCTGGTCTTCATAGATCTGACGCGTGTCGTGCAGCAGGCGACCAATCAGCGTGCTTTTACCGTCATCAACGCTACCGCAGGTCAGAAAGCGCAGCAGGCTCTTGTGTTGTTGCGCGTGCAGGTATGCTTCTACGCCGCCTTCGTTGGCAATTTGTTGGGCAATCGTGGTGTTCATGGCGGCTCCTTAGAAATAACCCTGACGTTTCTTCAGCTCCATCGAGCCTGCCTGGTCGCGGTCAATGACGCGCCCCTGTCGCTCGCTGGTGGTCGATACCAGCATCTCTTCGATGATTTCTGGCAGCGTTTGCGCGTTGGACTCCACCGCGCCGGTCAGCGGCCAGCAACCAAGAGTACGGAAACGCACCATCTGTTTTTTGATCACTTCGCCCGGCTGTAAATCAATGCGATCGTCGTCGATCATCATCAGCATGCCGTCGCGCTCCAGCACCGGGCGCTCAGCCGCCAGGTAAAGCGGAACGATCTCGATATTTTCCAGATAGATGTACTGCCAGATATCCAGCTCGGTCCAGTTGGAGAGCGGGAAGACGCGAATGCTTTCGCCTTTGTTGATCTGGCCGTTGTAGTTGTGCCACAGCTCAGGACGCTGGTTTTTCGGATCCCAGCGGTGGAAGCGGTCACGGAAGGAGTAAATACGCTCTTTGGCGCGGGATTTCTCCTCGTCACGGCGCGCACCACCGAAAGCGGCGTCAAAACCGTACTTGTTCAGCGCCTGCTTCAGCCCTTCGGTTTTCATGATGTCGGTGTGTTTGGCGCTGCCGTGAACAAACGGGTTAATGCCCATCGCCACCCCTTCCGGGTTTTTATGCACCAGCAGCTCACAGCCATAGGCTTTGGCGGTACGGTCGCGGAACTCATACATCTCACGGAATTTCCAGCCGGTATCCACGTGCAGCAGCGGGAACGGCAGCGTACCCGGATAAAACGCTTTACGCGCCAGATGCAGCATCACGCTGGAATCTTTGCCGATGGAGTACATCATCACCGGGTTAGAGAACTCGGCGGCCACTTCGCGGATAATATGGATACTTTCCGCTTCAAGCTGTCGCAGGTGAGTAAGTCGTTTTTGGTCCATAACCGTTCCTTAAGCCAGATTCACCACAGAGGAGCCAAACCCCTCTGAGTCTGTTGTATGTTGAAACCAGGCGAGCGTGCTGTGCAGCTGTACCACTTCGCCCACCACAATAAGCGCGGGCATCGGGGCGTCTTTCGCCAGGACTGCAAGGTCTTGTAGCGTACCGGTCACCACACGCTGATCGACGCGGGTACCGCGAGAAATCACGGCCACCGGCGTTGTCGCCTCGCGACCGTGCTGAATAAGTTGTTCACTGATGTCCGCCGCCTTCATGGTGCCCATATAGATGGCCAGCGTCTGTCGGCTCTGGGCGAGATGCGACCAGTCAAACGGCGTACTGTCGGCCTTATAATGACCAGTCACAAAGGTCACGCTCTGGGCGTAATCGCGGTGCGTAAGCGGAATACCTGCGTAGGCCGTTACCGCGGAGGCCGCCGTAATCCCCGGCACCACCTGGAACGGCACGCCCGCTTCGGCTGCCGCCTGCAGTTCTTCGCCACCGCGACCAAAGATGAACGGATCGCCCCCTTTAAGGCGCACCACGGTTTTGCCTGCTTTCGCTGCGGCAACCAGCATCTGATTGGTGTCGTGCTGCGGTACCGAGTGCTCGCCTGCGCGTTTACCCACGCAGATTTGCTCGGCATCGCGACGAATTAGCTCGCGCACACCGTCGGTGACCAGATGGTCATAGAACACCACGTCCGCGTCCTGCAGCACCTGCAGTCCGCGTAAGGTCAGTAACCCGGCATCACCCGGACCTGCCCCCACCAGAATGATCTCCCCGCCCGTGCAGCCCGGGTTATCCAGCTCGTCTTCGAGGATTTTTTGCGCAGCCGTTTCATTACCGGCGTGCATCAGGCTGGCAAAGCGGCCACGGAATACCCGCTCCCAGAAGCGACGGCGTTCCGTTACGCTGGTCAGGCGGGTTTTCAGATGGTTGCGCCAGTAGCTCGCTTTCTCTGCCATACGTCCGAGACTGGTTGGTAACAGCGCTTCAATCTTTTCCCGCAGCACGCGCGCCAGCACCGGTGCGGTACCGCCGGAGGAGATCGCCACCAGCAGCGGCGAGCGGTCGACAATCGACGGGAAGATAAACGAGCACAAAGGCTGGTCGTCGACCACGTTCACCAGGCGGTAACGCGCCTGAGCGGCGTCGGAAACGCGTCGGTTGAGTTCGCGATCCTCCGTCGCTGCAATCACCAGCACCACGCTGTCGATTTGTGACTCGTCGAACTCCGCTTCTGCGACAACCCGCACCTGCGCGCCTGCGCGCTGCAGAAACGCGATTTTGCGATCGGCAATTTCACCCGTACCCACAACCAGTACCGGTTTTTCTTTAATCGCAGCAAAAAGGGGCAGATAGTCCACAAGCAACAACTCACTAACAACGAGGAATAGAGGGACTATAGGGGGCGGCTTAGACCGAATGAAATTACGAATTGGAATGAGTAGTTACTCAATGGAATAACGCGATGAAAAAGCAAATATCAAAAAGTGCTTAACACGCGAAATTTCGGGCATTTAAGAGCAATTCAAATTGTGTATGGCCGATCACAGTTTCATACTAAGCGGGTTATAATTTTGCTCTGTTTTTAAGGACTCACTATGTTTTCCGCAATGCGCCACCGATACGTTGCCCTGGCGCTCGGCGTTTGCTTTATCCTTCCGGCTCAGGCAAAAAATCAACCGTATGGTGAAATCGCCAATATGCAGGCGCGGCATATTGCCACCGTTTTTCCCGGACGCATGACCGGCTCCCCTGCGGAAATGCTTTCCGCTGACTATCTTCGCCAGCAGTTTGCCGATATGGGCTACCAGAGCGATATCCGGTCGTTTCACAGCCGCTATATCTACACCTCACGAAATAAAACAAAAAACTGGCATAACGTGACCGGCAGTACCGTTATTGCGGCACATGAAGGTAGCGCGGCTGAGCAGATCATTATTATGGCGCACCTGGACACTTACGCGCCCATGAGCGACGCCGATACCGATAACAATCTGGGCGGGCTGACGCTGCAAGGGCTGGACGATAACGCGGCGGGTCTGGGCGTGATGCTTGAACTGGCCGAGCGAATGAAAAACATTCCGACAAAATACGGTATTCGCTTTGTGGCAACCAGCGGCGAAGAGGAAGGCAAACTCGGCGCGGAGAATTTCCTTAAGCGCATGAGCGCTGAGGAGAAGAAAAATACGCTGCTGGTGATTAACCTCGATAATTTAATCGTTGGCGATAAGCTCTATTTTAATAGCGGACAGAGTACGCCGGGTACCGTGCGTAAACTGACCCGTGACCGGGCACTGGCGATTGCGCGCAGCCATGGCGTGTATGCCACGACCAATCCTGGCGGCAATCCGGCTTATCCGCGCGGAACGGGCTGCTGTAACGACGGTGAAGTGTTCGATAAAGCGGGCATCCCGGTGCTGTACGTCGAAGCCACCAACTGGGCGTTAGGCAAGAAAGATGGCTATCAGCAGCGGGCTAAAACGAAAGCCTTCCCGGACGGGACGAGCTGGCATAACGTGATGCTGGATAATCAGCAGCATATTGATAGCGCACTGCCGCAGCGCATTGAGCACCGTAGCCGCGATGTGGTGAAAGTAATGCTGCCGCTGGTGAAGGAGCTGGCGAAAGCGGGGAAAGCCTGAGGTTTTTGAACGCTGTGCGGCCTGATGCCCTCACCCCAACCCTCTCCCACCGGGAGAGGGAGGAAAGATCATTACCCTTCGTGTAACCCGCACTCGCGCTTCAGCCCAAAGAATCGCGTCTCTTCTTCCGCCATTCCCGGCTCCCATTTGCGCGTGGTGTGGGTATCCCCCACGGACAGGTAGCCCTGATCCCACAGCGGATGGTATTTCAGCCCGTGTTTTTGCAGGTACTGGTACACCGTACGGTTATCCCAGTCGATGATCGGCAGCACTTTAAACACGCCGCGCTGCACCGCCAGCACCGGCAGCGTGGCTCGGCTGCCGGACTGCTCGCGGCGAAGACCGGCAAACCAGGTCTGCGCGTTCAGCTCTTTCAGCGCACGGTTCATCGGCTCGACCTTGTTGATCTCATTGTATTTCTCAATGCCCTCAACGCCCTGCTCCCAGAGTTTGCCGTAGCGCGCCTCCTGCCAGGCCGCGCTCTGCTCCGCGCGGTACACTTTCAGGTTCAGCTTAAGCTTGTCCGTCAGCTCATCGATAAACTGGTAGGTTTCCGGGAACAGATAGCCGGTATCGGTGAGGATCACCGGAATATCCGGGCGGATCTGATTCACCAGATGCAAACTGACCGCCGCCTGAATGCCAAAGCTTGACGACAGCACGTAGTTACCCGGCAGGTTTTCCAGCGCCCACACCACGCGCCCTTCGGCGTCCAGCTTTTCCAGTTGGGCGTTGGTTTCTGCGAGTGCCAGAATGCGTTCGACTTTTGGCAATGCGTTAAGCGCGTTTAGATCGAGTACGGACATAATTACCTCTCGTGGTTACTCCCAGAAATCCCTTGCGGGATCGAGCACCGGGCGAATAATGCCCGCACGCACCGTAAAGTCGCCGAAGCCTTCACCCGCTTCGCGCTCTTTCGCCCAGCGCCCGACAAGCTCATTGATGGAATCGAGAATTTCTGGCTCAGTGATATTCTCGCGGAACATACGCGGAATACGCGTGCCGATACGGTTACCGCCCAGGTGCAGGTTATAGCGACCCGGCGCTTTCCCCACCAGCCCAAGCTCGGCCAGCATCGCGCGGCCACAGCCGTTCGGACAGCCGGTAACGCGCATAACAATATGCTCGTCCGGAATACCGTGTTTTTCCAGAATCGCTTCCACTTTGTCCGTAAATGACGGCAGGAAACGTTCCGCTTCCGCCATCGCCAGCGGACAGGTCGGGAACGACACGCAGGCCATCGAGTTTTCGCGCTGCGGTTTGACCGCATTCATCAACCCATGGTCACGCGCCAGCGCCTCAATTTTCGCCTTTTCACTTTCCGGCACACCCGCAATAATCAGATTCTGGTTGGCGGTAATGCGGAACTCACCTTTGTGGATCTTCGCGATTTCCAGCAGGCCGGTTTTCAGCGGACGGCCCGGGTAATCCAGAATACGGCCGTTTTCGATAAACAGCGTCAGGTGCCATTTATTGTCGATGCCTTTTACCCAGCCGATGCGATCGCCGCGACCGGTGAATTCGTAAGGGCGGATCGGCTCAAATTTGATCCCCGCACGACGCTCCACTTCCTCTTTGAACGTCTCAACGCCCACGCGCTCCAGGGTGTATTTGGTTTTCGCATTTTTACGGTCGGTACGGTTACCCCAGTCGCGCTGGGTGGTGACCACCGCTTCCGCCACGGCCAGCGTATGCTCCAGCGGCAGGAAGCCGAACTCGCTCGCAGTGCGGGCATAGGTTTTCTTGTTACCGTGTTCAATGGACAGACCGCCGCCCACCAGCAGGTTAAAGCCCACCAGCTTGCCGTTTTCGGCAATTGCCACAAAGTTCATGTCGTTGGCGTGCAGATCGATGTCGTTCTGCGGCGGGATCACCACCGTGGTTTTGAACTTACGCGGCAGATAGGTCTGACCGAGGATCGGTTCTTCATCGGTGGTCGCAACTTTTTCCTGATCGAGCCAAATCTCCGCATAGGCGCGGGTACGCGGCAGCAGGTGCTCGGAGATCTTCTTCGCCCACTCATAGGCTTCAGCGTGCAGCTCGGACTCATACGGGTTCGAGGTGCAGAGCACGTTACGGTTCATGTCGTTGGCCGTCGCCAGCGCGTCCAGTCCGACGGAGTGCAGCATCTGGTGTACCGGCTTCACGTTCTTCTTCAGAATGCCGTGGAACTGGAAGGTCTGACGGTTGGTCAGACGAATGCTGCCGTAAATGGTGTTTTCACCGGCAAATTTATCAATCGCCTGCCACTGTGTCGTGGTGATCACTCCGCCCGGCAGACGGCAGCGCAACAGCATCGCGTGACGCGGCTCCAGCTTCTGTTCAGCACGCTCGGCGCGAATGTCGCGGTCGTCCTGTTGATACATGCCGTGGAAACGGATCAGCAGGAAGTTGTCGCCTTTGAAACCGCCGGTGAGACCGTCATTCAGATCTTCAGCAATGGTGCCACGCAGATAGTTGCTTTCCAGCTTCATGCGCTCGGCGTCTGACAGTTTACCTTCGACCACGAGGGGTCCTGGATGTTTTTCGCTCATTAGTAGACATCTCGCTGATAACGGCGCTCAACGCGCAGCTCACTTAAAAATTCATCCGCCGCTTCGGCATCCATACCGCCGAATTCGGCAATCACTTCCAGCAGTGCCTGCTCAACGTCTTTCGCCATGCGATTGGCGTCACCGCAGACATAAATGTGGGCACCGTCATTGATCCAGCGCCACAGCTCTGCGCCCTGTTCGCGCAGTTTGTCTTGTACGTATACTTTTTCTTTCTGATCGCGCGACCAGGCCAGATCGATACGGGTCAGCACCCCTTCTTTCACGTAGCGCTGCCACTCAACCTGATAGAGGAAATCTTCGGTAAAGTGCGGGTTGCCGAAGAACAGCCAGTTTTTACCCGGTGCCTCGTCCGCCGCACGCTGCTGCATAAAGGCACGGAACGGCGCAATGCCGGTACCAGGGCCAATCATGATTACCGGCGTTTCCGGGTTCGCCGGCAGACGGAAGTTGTCGTTGTGCTCGATAAAGACGCGCACTTCGCCCTCTTCCTCCACGCGATCGGCCAGGAAGCTGGAGGCACCGCCCGCGCGGGCACGGCCTTCGATGTCGTACCGCACCACGCCCACGGTGATGTGCACTTCGCTCTCGACTTCAGCCTGCGATGAGGCAATGGAGTACAGACGCGGCGTAAGCGGACGCAGCAGGCCGATCAGCGCCTCGGCATCCAGCTGTGCCGGAGAGAAACGCACCATATCGACAATCGGTGTGGTCGCCGCGTAATGCTGCAGCTTTGCCTTATCGCCCACTAACGGCAGCAGCGATTCGCTGCGCGTTAAGGTGGCATAGTTCTCAACGATATTGGCGGTATTTACCGTCAGCTCGAAGTGCCACTGCAGCGCTTCAGAGAGGGGCTGCGTTTTGCCTTCGACGGTGACAGGCTCGTCGCCTTTCAGCCACAGCAGTTCGACCAGCTCCTTGACCAGCGCTGGATCGTTTTGATACCAGACCCCCAGCGCATCGCCAGGCTGATAGCGCAGACCCGAGTCGCCCAGATCGATTTCGATATGGCGCACATCTTTTTCAGAGTCGCGACCGGTAATTTTTTGATTAACCGACAGGCTTGCCGACAGCGGCGCCTCTTTGGTGTACGGGCTGGTGTGAATGTCGTTGACCACGCCGGTCGCGGTGATCGCAGCCTGGGCTGGTGTCTCTTTCGGTACGCGTGCTTTCAGCACGTCAACAATGCGCGCACGCCACTCTGCAGCGGCAGCCTGGTATTCCACATCTGCATCAACGCGGTCCAGCAGGCGCTCTGCGCCCAGCTCCGCCAGCTTGCTGTCAAAATCTTTGCCGGACTGGCAGAAGAATTCATAAGAGGTATCGCCCAGGCCGAACACGGCAAACGCAGTGCCATCGAGTCTGGGCGCTTTTTTCGAGAACAGGAATTTATGCAGCGCGACCGCCTCTTCAGCGGGTTCACCCTCGCCCTGCGTTGAGGCCACAACCACCAGCAGTTTTTCTGACGCGATCTGTTTGAATTTATAATCCCCGGCGTTCACCAGGTTCACGTTCAGTTTGGCGGCCAGCAGGTCGTCACGCAGCGCTTCTGCCACGCGGCGGGCATTGCCCGTCTGCGAAGCGGAGATAAGCGTAATGGCAGGAATTTCTACCGCCGTTGCCGGAGCCGCAGCCACAGCGCCAGGCTGCTGGTTGAGCATTCCCCAGAAATAGCCAGAGACCCAGGCAAGCTGGGTGGGAGAAAAATCAGAGGTGGCAGCCTGAAGGCGCGCCAGTTGCTCCGGGTTCAGGGGAAGCAAATTTGAAGGTGGGGCCTGTGTTGTCATGCGTCGTTATGTTCCAGTAGCCAAGCGGACTTTAAGCGAATAAATCCAAACTGAAGATAAGGTTAACGGCGAGGATAATAACAATTAAAGAAGGGATGGAAATAATAAATAACCAAATGGACTAACCTGTTTTAGTTATCGTTCTTAACGGTAAAAGCGATAAACTAACCGACTGTAAAATAAGGATATAAATCACAAAGCGACGGCTTTTTTGCTGTAATGAAGGTAAAGGCCGTTTTAGTTAATGCTAAAAATTGTGCTTTCCGGTACTATGCGGCGGTTTTTTCCGCATTACTGAGAGCGATCATGTCCACCACACTGTTTAAAGATTTCACCTTCGAAGCCGCCCACCACCTTCCGCATGTTCCTGAAGGACATAAATGCGGCCGTCTGCACGGGCATTCGTTTATGGTGCGTCTTGAGATCACCGGTGAAGTTGATCCGCATACCGGTTGGATCATGGACTTTGCTGAGCTGAAGGCGGCATTTAAGCCGACTTACGATCGTCTGGATCACTATTACCTGAACGATATCCCGGGCCTTGAAAACCCGACCAGCGAAGTGCTGGCAAAATGGATTTGGGATCAGATGAAACCGCTGGTGCCGCTGCTGAGCGCAGTGATGATCAAAGAGACCTGTACGGCAGGCTGCGTGTATCGCGGCGAGTGATGCTTGCCGGGGGTCGGCTTCGCCTTACCCGGCCAACAAAAGCCTGGAACCGTAGGCCCGGTAAGCGCTAGCGCCACCGGGCTTTTTTTTAGGCAATATTCAGGTATTTGTGCGTCTGCATCGACAGGCGCCAGTTACGCGCGATACAGGTTTCAATGCACAGGCGCGTGGCGTCTTCTTTCTGACTGATAGGCTGCAGCGCAATCACGCGCTGTTTTTCGTCCGTCAGCGTCGCCAGCAGTTCATCCAGCGCTTCGATATCACGTACTCGCCCTACCGGGTGTTTAATCTCATCAGCACGTTCCAGCGCCTGAGACAGTACGTCGTACCCGCCGCGCATGTTTACTTTAGGCGATACCGTTACCCAGGTGGTGTGGAAGCAGCGCACTTCATGCGTGCCGCTGGTTTCAATCTGGCAACTGTAACCGTTCTTTTCGAGCAGTTCGGTCAGCGGCGTCAGATCGTGAATGCAGGGTTCGCCCCCGGTAATGACCACATGGCGCGCCGTCCAGCCCTGGCGGCCTATAATGGCCAGCAGATCTTCTGCGCTGCCAGCACCCCACTTATCGCTCTCTTTGGTTTTCGCCAGAACGCTAAACAGCGACACTTCCCGATCTGCGAGTTTATCCCACGTATGTTTGGTATCACACCAGGCACAGCCAACCGGGCATCCCTGTAAACGAATAAAAATTGCGGGAACGCCGGTAAAGTAACCCTCGCCTTGCAGGGTCTGGAACATCTCGTTAATCGGGTACTGCATAGTCATCTCAGTTAAGGGGATAAACGATAAGTATCGCAGATCCCCGTGAGATGGTCATGTTCGATCGGTGCTTTGCGCGTCAATTGCCGCCATAAAGCGTTCCGTAATCTGCTGCGGGCGGGTGATTGCCCCGCCCACCACCACCATATGCGCCCCCAGCGCAAGACATCTGGCGGCGCGTTCCGGGGTGTCCACGTTACCTTCGGCCACCACCGGTACCGTGACGGCTGCCAGTACCGCTTTCAGAAACTGACAGTCATCATCGGGTAAGGCGTGGCCGACGGTCTGCGCGGTATAGCCGTAAAGCGTGGTCCCGACACAATCAAACCCCAGCGCCTGCGCCATCACGGCCTCATCAACAGTGGCTATATCAGCCATAAGCAGCACCGAGGGGTAACGGGTACGAATGCGCGTAACCAGCGTTGCCAGAGATTCCCCACCAGGCCGCGCCCTGTCGGTCGCATCAAGCGCAATGATCGCCGGGGAGACGGTCATCAGTTCATCCACCTCTTTCATCGTCGCGGTGATAAACACCTCGCTGTCGGGATACTCCCGCTTGATGATGCCAATAACCGGCAGCGTAACCTGCTCTTTGATCGCCTCAATATCCACCACGCTGTTGGCACGGATGGCCGCGGCCCCTCCCTGACGCGCCGCCAGCGCCATCCGCGACATAATAAACGGGCTATGCAACGGTTCGTTCTCAAGCGCCTGACAGGAGACGACCAGTTTTCCCTTCAGGGTATCCAGTACAGTTTTCATTACGATAAGATCTCTTCCACTTCGTTTTTGATAATCGTGACATGCGGACCATAAATGACCTGAACGCCATTTCCGCGCACAATCACGCCGCGCGCACCGGTGGCTTTCAGCGCCGCGTCATTCACTTTGCTGCCGTCTTTAACCGTGACGCGAAGACGCGTGGCGCAGCAGTCCACCTCTTCCAGATTGTCTTTTCCGCCCAGTCCGGCGATCACCGCACTTGCGCGTTCGCTCTGGACTAAAGTCACGTCATTGGCCACCGCCTCCTTTTCCCGACCCGGCGTGGCAAAATCAAAGCGATTAATCAGATAGCGGAACGTGAAGTAATAGAGGAAGAACCACGGTACGCCCACCAGCGGCACTAACATCCAGTGGGTTTTGGCCTCCCCCTGCAAAATGCCGAACAGCACAAAGTCGATAAAACCGCCGGAGAAGGTCTGCCCAATGGTGATGTGTAAAATATGCGCGAGCATAAACGCCAGCCCGTCAAAAAATGCGTGAATGACGTACAGCACCGGCGCGATAAACAGGAAGGAGAACTCGATGGGCTCGGTGATCCCCGTCAGGAAGGAGGTTAGTGCCGCTGAAAGCAACAACCCCGCGACGCGTTTTTTGTTCTCCGGTTTAGCCGTGTGATACATCGCAAGGCAGGCCCCGAGCAAACCAAACATCATCGTGATAAAGCGCCCGGACATAAAGCGCGACGTCCCTTCATAAAACTGGCGCGTCGTGGGATCGGCCAGCTGAGCGAAGAAGATCCGCTGCGTACCTTCAACCAGTTGCCCGTTGACAATCTCGCTGCCGCCAAGCGCGGTGGTCCAGAATGGGAGGTAGAAGATGTGGTGTAAACCGAACGGGCCCAGCATGCGCAAAATGAAGCCATACAGCAGTGTTCCCAGATAACCGGTCGCATCCACCAGCCCGCCCAGACCAAAGATCAGCTTCTGGAAATGTGGCCAGACTACGGTCATTAAGGCTCCGACCAGGATCGCAGCCAGTGAGCTGATAATCGGCACAAAGCGTGACCCGCCAAAGAATCCCAGAAATTGTGGCAGCGCGATCTTATTAAACCGATGATGCAGCGCGCAGGTCACAAGACCAATGACCACCCCACCAAATACGCCGGTCTCCAGCGTCTGGATCCCCAGCGTCATGCCTTGCCCGACCGCCCCGGGATTCTCGTGCGCCAGTTTTCCGGTGAGGATCAGCAGTGCGTTAATGGTGGCATTCATGACCAGAAACGCGAGTAACGCCGCCAGCCCTGCCGTACCTTTATCATTTTTTGCCAGCCCGACGGCGACCCCAACGGCAAACAGCACCGACAGATTCGCGAACACAATCGAACCGGCGCTGCTCATGATGGTGAAAATAGCCTGTAACCAGTCCACATCTAAAAACGGATATGCCGTAAGCGTATTGGGATTCGATAACGCGCCGCCTATCCCCAGCAGCAGACCCGCCGCAGGCAGTACGGCGATGGGCAACATAAAGGATTTGCCAAAGCGCTGCGCTTTTTCAAACCATCCGCCGGACGAAGCACCACTGAACATTTGCATCATTTTTTCATCCCCTTAGTTAACGATGAAAATTTTTACCATAATTATATTTAATAGTGAAAATTACCATCAAAAACCAGGAGGACGATCATACTTTTTCGAAATGACTGGCATCCCTGCCCCGCTTTCCGCCACACTAGGACGCAGAGAAACGCATTAAGGATCTAGCATGTCAGACCATGAAAACCTGCTGCTGAAGCTGCGCCAGGAGGCTTCCGGGTACAGCCCCACGCAAAAAAAACTGGGAGAGTTTGTTCTCAACGATCCGGCCCGGGTGCTCTACCTGACGATCACCGAACTGGCACGGGAGAGCCACACCAGTGAAGCCAGCGTGACGCGTCTTTGCCGGACGCTCGGCTGCAAAGGCTATAACGAATTCAAGATGGCACTGGCGCTGGATATTCAGCAGGGTCAGCCCGCACGCGTAGCCGGGGACGAAATTGATAACGTCGTCGATGAGTCTGTTCAGGCGCTGCAGGATACCGCCAGACTGCTCGACAGAGCACTGCTGGAAAAGGCCGCTCAGGCACTGCATCAGGCGCAAGCCGTACAAATATATGGGGTGGCTGCCAGCGCGATCCTCGGTGAGTATTTACATTACAAACTGTTGCGACTCGGCAAACCTGCACAACTTTTTAGCGATATGCATCGTGCGGCCATGAATGCAGCAACGCTTTCAGAAGGGACGCTGGTGGTGGCCATTTCCAGTTCCGGTTCAACGCGGGATTTGCTCCACGTCGTAAAACTTGCACGCAAACGCGGCGTTAAGGTGTTATCCCTTAGCAATACGCCCCGCAGCCCGCTGGCTTCGCTTAGCGATATGCAGCTGGTCGCCGCAAAACCGGAAGGACCACTCAGCGCAGGCGCGCTCAATGCTAAAGTTGGCGTAATGTTACTGGTTGAATTGCTTACAACTTCCCTGATTGCGATTGATGGCCATTACGGTGAGGTTAGCCAGCAAACCGCGAGCGCAACGCTGCCTTTATTACTCTAAAACCCTTTGCAGGCTAAATAAAATAGCCTGCATGGCGTGATGTCGATGCCATTTAAGTGCTGATACGGTTATTTCCTGCGCGGCATAATGGTGTAACAAATTATTTTATTTATTACATATTCAATGAGTGTTAAAAGCAATAAAAGCGCACAAATAATAGAACAAAATCAGCATTTTAAAATTATTTGATTTATAAATTGAATTTTTCTCACTCCGCTAGTGTCCAATATTTCCACCTGAATTCCTTACCTTAAAATAAGCTTAAGACGCCGTCAGCTTTGCCATTTTTCTATTTAAATGCCGTTTACTTTTCCCTGCCTACAATCCGCCTCATCAATCATTATGAGACGGTATAGATTAATATGTTATTTATTACAGGCGTGACTGGTTTTCTGGGCGGTGCAGTACTTGAAAAAATACTGACCAGCAATAGTTCAGTAAAATTACTGCTGCTTGCGCGCGCCAGTGACCCGCAACAAGGGCTGGAACGCGTGCGGGACAACATGCGTAAATTCAAGGTTTCAGAGGAGACGCTGGCCGCGTTGAGTGAGGAGAATATCCTTATCGGCGATCTCAGCCAGCCGGAGGGATTCCTGAACGACCCGCGTCTGGAACAGGTGACGCATGTTCTTAACTGCGCGGCCGTCGCGTCATTTGGTAACAATCCGCTGATCTGGAAAGTGAATGTGGAAGGGACGCTGGCGCTCGCCAGACGCATGAATCAGGTTGTCGGTTTACAGCGCTTTCTGCATGTGGGAACAGCCATGTCGTGCACGCCGGAGCAGGATTCGCTGGTCGCCGAAAGCGCGGAGTTCAGAGAAAACGCCGAGCATCTGGTGGAATATACGTATTCGAAATCCACCATTGAACAACTGATGCGCCAGCACTGTCCCAACCTGCCGCTGCTCATCGCCCGTCCGTCCATCGTGGTCGGCCATACCCGTCATGGCTGTACGCCGTCGAGCAGTATTTTCTGGGTCTTCAGCATGGGGCTAATGCTGCAAAAATTCATGTGCTCAATGGAAGACAAAATAGATGTCGTCCCGGTGGATTACTGCGCCGATGCGCTGCTGATGCTGCTTAACAGCACTGCGCAGCCGGGAGAAGTGGTACATATTTCTGCCGGAGAAGAGAACAGCGTGCGCTTTGCGGATATTGATAATGCGATGGCACAGGCGCTGGAGAAAGCCCCGGTCGGTGATAAGTATGCCCAGGTAAGTTACGAAACGCTGGTCAGAATGCGCCGTGAGCTGAAGGATATTTTTGGCCCCTGCAACGAACGGCTGATGCTGAGAGCAATGCGCTTATACGGGGCCTTTGCCACGCTGAACGTACGTTTCAGCAACGACAAGCTGCTCAGTATGGGCATGCCTAAACCGCCGCGTTTTACGGACTATATTGCCCGCTGCGTACAAACTACCCGGGGGTTGAGCATCCCGGAGCAAATGGCGGTTGATTTCAAATAACCAAAAAAATGCCAGTCTTTCGACTGGCATTTTCATTTTAAGGCTTAAGCAATTATGCCTGGCCTTTGATCTCTTTACGACCGTTGTATGGTGCTTTTTCGCCCAGAGCTTCTTCGATACGAATCAGCTGGTTGTATTTAGCAACACGGTCAGAACGGCTCATAGAACCGGTTTTGATCTGGCCTGCAGCGGTACCAACAGCCAGGTCAGCGATGGTAGCGTCTTCAGTTTCGCCAGAACGGTGAGAGATAACAGCGGTGTAGCCAGCGTCTTTCGCCATTTTGATCGCAGCCAGAGTTTCGGTCAGAGAACCGATCTGGTTGAATTTGATCAGGATGGAGTTAACGATGCCTTTCTCGATGCCTTCTTTCAGGATCTTGGTGTTGGTTACGAACAGATCGTCACCAACCAGCTGGATTTTGTCGCCCAGTACTTTAGTCTGGTATGCGAAACCATCCCAGTCAGACTCGTCCAGACCGTCTTCGATAGAAACGATTGGGTACTGTTTGGTCAGGTCTTCCAGGAAGTGAGTGAACTCTTCAGAGGTGAACGCTTTGTTGCCTTCGCCAGCCAGAACGTATTTACCGTCTTTGTAGAATTCAGATGCTGCGCAGTCCATCGCCAGAGTGATGTCTTTGCCCAGCTCATAGCCAGCGGCTTTTACTGCTTCAGCGATAACAGCCAGTGCTTCTGCGTTAGAACCCAGGTTTGGCGCGTAGCCACCTTCGTCACCCACAGCCGTGTTCATACCTTTTGCTTTCAGAACTTTAGCCAGGTTGTGGAACACTTCAGAACCCATACGTACTGCTTCTTTCAGGGTTTTCGCGCCAACTGGCTGAATCATGAATTCCTGAATATCAACGTTGTTGTCTGCGTGCTCACCACCGTTGATGATATTCATCATTGGTACAGGCATGGAGTATTTGCCTGGGGTGCCGTTCAGTTCAGCGATATGCTCGAACAGTGGCATACCTTTCGCTGCCGCAGCGGCTTTGGCGTTCGCCAGGGAAACCGCCAGGATTGCGTTCGCACCGAAGTTAGATTTGTTTTCAGTACCGTCCAGATCGATCATGATCTTGTCGATGCCAGCCTGGTCTTTAGCGTCTTTGCCAATGATTGCCTGAGCAATAGGACCGTTTACAGCGCCAACAGCTTTCAGTACGCCTTTGCCCATGAAACGGGATTTGTCGCCATCGCGCAGTTCCAGCGCTTCGCGGGAACCAGTAGAAGCACCTGATGGAGCAGCTGCCATACCGACGAAACCACCTTCCAGATGAACTTCGGCTTCAACGGTCGGGTTACCACGGGAGTCGATGATTTCACGACCGATGACTTTAACGATTTTGGACATTAGATTTTCCTCAGTACAAGTTAAACTAAAACTCCAGACAAACAACGCGTACCGGGGGTACGCGTTGCCGTTCTAACTTTTTTACTTCGCCTGACGCTTCTGATACTCGCTGGCGGCTTTCACGAAACCTGCAAACAGCGGATGCCCGTCACGTGGCGTTGAAGTAAATTCCGGGTGGAATTGGCAGGCGACAAACCACGGGTGGTTTGGCACTTCGATGATCTCGACTAATTGATCATCCCCGGAGCGGCCCGCAACACGCAGACCCGCAGCTTCAATTTGTTTCAACAACATGTTGTTGACTTCATAGCGGTGACGATGACGCTCGGTGATGACCGGTTCGCCATACAGCTTACGAACCACGCTATCGTCAGACAACTGGCAGGCCTGTGCGCCAAGACGCATAGTGCCACCCAGATCGCTCTTCTCGGTACGGACTTCGACGTTACCGTCTTCGTCGCGCCATTCAGTGATAAGCGCCACTACAGGGTACTTACAGTCTGGCACAAATTCCGTAGAGTTCGCGTTTTCCATTCCCGCTACGTTGCGCGCAAATTCGATCAGCGCAACCTGCATACCCAGGCAGATGCCGAGGTATGGAATATTGTTTTCACGCGCATAGCGTGCAGTGGCGATCTTGCCTTCTACACCACGGTAGCCGAAGCCGCCAGGGATGAGAATCGCATCCAGATCTTTCAGAATTTCGACGCCACGTGTTTCAACATCCTGCGAATCAATCAGCTTGATGTTCACGGAGACGCGGTTCTTCAGACCACCGTGTTTCAGCGCTTCGATAACGGACTTATAGGCATCCGGCAGTTCGATGTACTTGCCGACCATACCGATAGTCACTTCACCAGCCGGATTGGCTTCTTCATAAATAACCTGTTCCCATTCAGACAGGTTAGCTTCCGGACAGTTCAAGCTGAATCGTTTACAAATATAATCGTCCAGGCCCTGTGATTTCAACAGGCCCGGGATTTTATAAATGGAATCGACATCTTTCATTGAAATAACGGCTTTTTCAGGCACGTTACAGAACAATGCAATTTTCGCACGTTCGTTCGCCGGAACCGCGCGATCGGAGCGGCAAACCAGAATGTCAGGCTGAATACCAATGGAGAGCAGCTCTTTCACGGAGTGCTGAGTCGGTTTGGTTTTCACTTCACCTGCGGCTGCCATGTAAGGCACCAGCGTCAGGTGCATGAACAGCGCGTGTTCACGACCGATATCAACCGCCAGCTGGCGAATCGCTTCCAGGAACGGCAGGGATTCGATATCCCCCACGGTACCGCCGATTTCAACCAGCACCACGTCGTGGCCTTCGCCACCCGCAATGATGCGTTCTTTGATAGCGTTAGTGATGTGCGGGATAACCTGAACGGTTGCACCCAGATAATCACCACGGCGCTCTTTACGCAGAACGTCGGAGTAGATACGACCAGTCGTGAAGTTATTACGACGGGTCATTTTGGTGCGAATGAAACGCTCGTAGTGGCCAAGATCCAGATCGGTTTCAGCGCCGTCTTCAGTAACGAACACTTCCCCGTGTTGGATTGGGCTCATGGTGCCAGGATCGACGTTGATGTACGGATCCAGTTTCATCATGGTCACATTGAGGCCACGGGCTTCAAGAATGGCTGCGAGGGAGGCTGCGGCAATGCCTTTACCCAGAGAGGATACGACCCCGCCGGTCACAAAAATATAGTTCGTTGTCATGCTGAACCTGAGAAGTTAGGGTGAAACGATGGAATAACCAGGACGGGAAAGTAGTATACCCGAACACGGCGAGCGCCACAAACTTTCATTCTCCGTCTCCATTCCAGGCCATGACAAACATAAGGAGTGAGAAAATAGCCCCTTTTGGGTAAATGTTTTTGACGCAAATCAAGCGCTTGTCATTTAAAAAATCACACAAATTGCGCTTGATCGCAAAATTCCGTTAGAGATCAGATTCCTGGCGTTTTACTTCCTGCCAGACTTCTTCCATCACATCGAGGTCAATTCCGGTCATTTCCAGGCCGCGCGAGGCCACAATGCGCTCGACTTCGCGAAAGCGTCGTTCGAACTTAAGGTTGGCTTTTTGCAGGGCCGTTTCCGCTTTTACACCCAGGTGGCGCGAAAGGTTGACGGTGGCAAACAGCAGATCGCCCATCTCTTCTTCAAGCTTTGCTTCATCCACCACGGCCTGCTGCGCTTCGTGCATCACTTCGTCGATTTCTTCATGGACTTTGTCCAGTACCGGGCCAAGCGAGTGCCAGTCAAACCCTACTGCCGAGCAGCGTTTTTGGATCTTATGGGCACGCATCAGGGCGGGCAGACTCAGCGGGATGTCATCCAGCGCGGAGTGTTGGGATTTTTCAGCCCTTTCGGCGCTTTTAATCTGCTCCCAGCGCGCCAGCACTTCCGCGCTGTTGCCCGCCGTGGCATCGCCAAAGATATGCGGATGGCGGCGCTCAAGCTTGTCGCTAATGGCGGCGCAGATATCGTTAAAATTAAAACGTCCCTCTTCCTGCGCCATCTGCGCATAGAACACCACCTGGAACAGCAGGTCACCGAGTTCGCCGCGCAGGTCGTCAAAGTCCTCACGTGAAATGGCGTCCAGTACTTCATAGGTCTCTTCGAGGGTGTACGGGGCGATAGTCGCGAAAGTCTGCTCTTTATCCCACGGGCAGCCGTTTTCCGGGTCGCGCAGGCGTTTCATGATGCCGAGCAGGCGGTCGATTTGAGTCATAGTACTGTCCTGATGAAAAAATGCCGGGTGGCGGCGTTGCCTTACCCGGCTTACAGAAGAGGATGTTTAACCGCCGTGGAGACGACGCGCGTCAATCACATCCGGGACCTGGTTCAGTTTGCCAAGCACGCGGCCCAGCACCTGCAGGTTGTAGATTTCGATGGTCATATCGATGGTGGCAAGCTGCTCGCGGGTATCGCTGCGGCTGGCAACGCCCAGCACGTTGACCTTCTCATTGGCAAGAATGGTCGTAATGTCGCGCAGCAGACCGCTGCGGTCGTTGGCGGTGACGCGCACCACCAGCGAGTAGCCGGCAGAGTAGCTTTCACCCCAGACGGCTTCAACGATGCGTTCCGGCGCATGCGACTGCAGCTCAGCAAGCTGGTCACAGTCTGAGCGGTGAATCGAAATCCCACGCCCCTGGGTGATAAAGCCGACGATGTCGTCCCCCGGGATAGGCTGGCAGCAGCGGGCGATGTGGTGCATCAGATTGCCGACGCCTTCCACCACCACGCGGCCATTGTCTTTGCTGCGCTGCTGCGGTGCGTAGGTTTTCTGCTGCAGCTGTTTCAGCGCCGCCGCATCCTGCTCTGCCGCACTTGGCTTGTTGAACTGCGCCTGCAGGAAATTCACCATCTGGTTGAGACGAATATCGCCGCCGCCAATGGCCGCTAACAGCTCATCGAGCTCATTAAAGTTGTAACGCGGCAGCAGGAACTTCTCCGCCTCTTTCAGGCTGATGCCTATATGCTCCAGCTCGTCATCCAGGATCTGGCGACCGGCAAGGATGTTCTTGTCACGATCCTGTTTACGGAACCAGGCGTGAATTTTGGAGCGTCCGCGGCTGGTGGTGACATACCCCAGGTTCGGGTTCAGCCAGTCACGGCTCGGGTTTGGCTGCTTCTGGGTGATGATTTCAATCTGATCGCCCATCTGCAGCTGGTAGGTAAACGGCACAATGCGCCCGCCGATTTTCGCACCAATGCAGCGGTGCCCGACATCGCTGTGGATGTGATAGGCAAAGTCGAGCGGCGTTGACCCGGCAGGCAGGTCGACAACGTCCCCTTTCGGCGTAAAGACGTACACCCGGTCGTCGAAGACCTGGCTGCGCACTTCGTCGAGCATCTCGCCGGAGTCGGCCATCTCTTCCTGCCACGCAATCAACTTACGCAGCCAGGCAATGCGGTCTTCGTGACCGGTGCGCGCTCCGCCCGAGGTGCCCTCTTTGTATTTCCAGTGCGCGGCGACACCCAGCTCGGCGTCTTCGTGCATCTGTTTGGTACGGATCTGAATTTCAACCGTTTTACCGCCGGGGCCCAGCACCACGGTATGAATAGACTGGTAGCCGTTAGGTTTCGGGTTGGCGACATAGTCATCGAACTCATCCGGCAGATGGCGGAAGTGCGTGTGCACGATCCCCAGTGCGGCGTAGCAGTCCTGCAGACGCTCCGCCACAATACGCACGGCACGCACGTCGAACAGCTCGTCAAAGGCGAGGTGTTTCTTCTGCATTTTGCGCCAGATGCTGTAGATATGCTTTGGCCGACCGTACACTTCGGCACGGACGTTCTCTTCCTTCATCGACTGGCGCAACCCGCTGACAAATTCTTCAATATAGTGTTCGCGGTCGATACGGCGTTCATGCAGCAGTTTCGCAATGCGCTTATATTCCGCCGGGTGCAGATAACGGAAGCAGTAGTCTTCCAGCTCCCATTTGAGCTGACCAATGCCTAAGCGGTTCGCCAGCGGCGCATAAATGTTTGTACACTCTTTGGCGGCGAGTACGCGCTCATCTTCCGGCGCGTCCTTCACTTCACGCAGGTGGGCGATACGCTCAGCAAGCTTGATGACCACGCAGCGGAAATCATCCACCATGGCCAGCAGCATCCGGCGAACGTTATCGACCTGTTCAGAGGAGACGGAATCGGTGTGCGCGGCTTTGAGCTGACGAATGGCCGCCATATCGCGGACACCGTGGATCAGCGCCACGACCGATTTTCCGACGCTTTCACGCAGCACGTCTTCCGTGACGACATCCGCATCGGCAAGCGGGAACAGAAGCGCGGCCTGCAGCGTTTCGATATCCATATTGAGCATGGATAAGATTTCGACCATCTCCACGCCGCGCCACAGCAGCAGCTCGGCGTCCGGATGCCCCAGCGTGGTGCGCTGACAATAGGCCCAGGTTTCGGTTAAGCGTTCACACGACTGCTGGCTGGAAATTCCCAGACTTGCGATCCATTTTTGAGGGTCAAACTCACCAGCTTTATTAAGATGTGCACTTCTTACCGCAACCATCGTCCTCTCCTTTAGGGACCAGGGCCTGTCGAAGTCGACAAGCCAAACTAATTAGATGTGCTCGAACAACACCATTGATTCCAGATGCCCAGTGTGCGGGAACATGTCCAGCATTGCCAGACGCTGAATCTGGTAACCCGCGCTGAGTAATGCCTCGCTATCCCGGGCAAGCGTTGCCGGGTTACAGGAAACGTAGACCACGCGTTTCGGGGCGAGTTTAATTATATGCTGCATCACGCCCGGTGCGCCTGCCCGTGCCGGGTCGAGCAGGATTTTGTCAAAGCCCTGTTTTGCCCAGGGCTGCTGCGTGACATCTTCCTCCAGATTTTGATGAAAGAATGTCACATTTTGCAAGCCGTTCTGTTGCGCATTCTCCTGGCCTTTCGCCACCAGCGCGTCGACGCCTTCTACCCCCACAACACTCGCCGCTTTACGGGCCAGCGGCAGCGTGAAATTGCCCATGCCGCAGAAGAGATCAAGCACGCGGTCGGTCGGCTGGACATCCAGCCACGTCAGCGCGGTTTCGATCATCTGCTGATTAACACCGTCATTAACCTGGATGAAATCCCGCGGACTGAACGTTAAGCGTAGTCCGTTTGACGCATACCAGGGCGCGTCACCTGTAACCTGCTCCAGTATCTCGCTTTGTGGGGCGAGAAAAAGCGCCAGCTCGTGGGAATGCGAAAAGCGTTCCAGTTTTTCGCGGTCTTTTTTGGACAGCGGCGCGGTATGGCGCAGCACCATCAGCGGACCATTGTTTGCCAGGACCAGTTCCACATGCCCGAGGTGGCGAACACTGTCCAGCCCGGACAGGCATGCGTGCACGTCCGGGAGCAATGCCTCAAGACGGGGCACCAAAATGGGGCACTGCCTGATATCGACGATATCGCTGGAGCCCGCTTTGCGAAACCCCATCTCCAGCCGCTCGTTTTTGGGCTGATAGCTTAGGCTCAGCCGCGCGCGACGACGATAGCCCCAGGGTTGGTCGGCAATGATGTCGTCAACGTCATGCCTGAGCAGGCGTGCCAGGGCATTACTCTTACTTTTTTGCTGTAAAACTACGCTGGCATGTTGTTGCTGGCAGCCTCCGCAGACGCCAAAATGCGGGCAGCGTGGCTCTGTGCGCTCCGGGCTGGTGGTCAGACGGCGCTTCACCTTCCCGCGTGCGTACTGGCGTTTATCTTCCGTCAGCGTAATTTCTGCTCGTTCTGTGGGCAGTAAACCTGTTATAAACAGTGTCTTACCATTGTGATGCGCGACGCCCTGACCAAAAGGGTCAAGGTCCGTGGCTTCGACAGTGATGATCTGACGCGTCGTCACGCGTCGCTTTGCAGAGTAGAATTGCGCCATCGCCGGGAATTTTCTCAAATATACATAATTATCTTAATTGTCCCATAACGGAACGCCATGACCAACTACAGCCTGCGCGCGCGCATGATGATTTTGATCCTCGCCCCCACCGTTCTCATCGGTTTGCTGCTGAGCATCTTCTTCGTTGTGCACCGCTATAACGACCTGCAGCGACAGCTGGAAGATGCCGGAGCCAGCATCATCGAACCCCTGGCCGTGTCCAGCGAATACGGGATGAACCTGCAAAACCGCGAATCGATTGGTCAGTTAATCAGTGTGCTGCATCGCCGCCACTCGGATATTGTGCGTGCGATCTCCGTCTATGACGAGCATAACCGGCTGTTCGTCACCTCTAATTTTCATCTTGATCCGGCAGCGTTAAAAATTCCCGACGGTTCGCCCTTCCCGCGCCATCTCACGGTGATGCGACGGGGCGATATTATGATCCTGCGCACACCGATTATTTCGGAAAGTTATTCCCCCGATGAGTCCGCGCAATCCGACGCCAAGTCCAGCAGCAATATGCTCGGATATGTGGCGCTGGAGCTGGACCTCAAGTCGGTGCGACTGCAGCAGTACAAAGAGATTTTTATCTCCGGCGTGATGATGCTGTTCTGTATCGGCATTGCACTTATCTTTGGCTGGCGACTGATGCGCGATGTGACCGGGCCCATCCGCAATATGGTCAACACCGTTGACCGCATTCGCCGTGGCCAGCTCGATAGCCGCGTGGAAGGGTTTATGCTGGGCGAACTGGACATGCTGAAAAACGGCATCAACTCGATGGCGATGTCGCTGGCGGCCTATCACGAAGAGATGCAGCATAACGTGGATCAGGCTACTTCGGATCTGCGCGAAACGCTGGAACAGATGGAGATCCAGAACGTCGAGCTGGATCTGGCGAAAAAGCGTGCCCAGGAGGCTGCCCGCATTAAATCGGAGTTCCTTGCCAATATGTCACACGAGCTGCGTACGCCGCTCAATGGCGTGATTGGCTTTACCCGCCTGACCCTGAAGAGCGAGCTTAACCCCACCCAGCGCGATCACCTGCACACCATTGAACGTTCGGCCAACAATCTGCTGGCGATCATTAATGACGTGCTGGACTTCTCCAAACTGGAGGCGGGCAAGCTGATTCTGGAGAGCATTCCGTTCCCGCTGCGCAGTACGCTTGATGAGGTGGTTACGCTGCTGGCGCATTCGTCGCACGACAAAGGGCTTGAGCTGACGCTGAACATTAAAAACGACGTGCCGGATAACGTCATCGGCGATCCGCTGCGCCTGCAGCAGGTCATTACCAATCTTGTCGGTAATGCCATCAAATTTACCGAAAGCGGCAACATCGACATTCTGGTGGAAAAACGTGCCATCAGTAATAACAAAGTACAGATTGAAGTTCAGATCCGCGATACCGGCATTGGCATTCCCGAACGGGATCAATCCCGTCTGTTCCAGGCGTTTCGTCAGGCGGATGCGAGTATTTCACGGCGTCACGGTGGTACGGGCCTGGGGCTGGTTATCACGCAAAAACTGGTTAAAGAGATGGGCGGCGATATCTCTTTCCACAGCCAGCCAAACCGGGGGTCGACGTTCTGGTTCCATATTAACCTGGATCTTAACCCGAACGTGCTGACTGACGGCCCGGTGACGGATTGCCTGAAAGGCAAGCGCCTCGCTTACGTGGAGCCGAACGCCGCCGCTGCCCAGTGCACGCTGGACATCTTAAGCACCACGCCGCTGGAGGTGGTCTACAGCCCGACCTTCTCTGCGCTTACCGTTGAGCATTACGACATCCTGCTGATGGGGATCCCGGTCACCTTCACCGGGGAGCTCACCATGCAGCAGGAACGGCTGGCGAAAGCCGCGTCGATGACCGACTACCTGCTGCTGGCGCTGCCGTGCCATGCGCAAATCAATGCCGAAGAGTTGAAAAACGACGGGGCGGCCGCCTGTCTGCTTAAACCGCTCACCGCCACACGCTTGTTGCCTGCTCTGACGGCCTACTGCCGCCTGAATGAGCATGCCGTGGCACTGATTAATGACGAGCAGAGGCTGCCGATGAGCGTGATGGCGGTGGATGATAACCCGGCAAACCTGAAGCTGATTGGCGTGCTGCTTGAGGATCAGGTTCAGCATGTTGAGCTCTGCACCAGCGGTGCTGAGGCGGTTGAACTGGCCAAACAGATGCAGTTCGATTTGATTCTGATGGATATTCAAATGCCGGGTATGGATGGCATTCGCGCCTGCGAGCTCATCCGCCAGCTACCTCATCAACAGCAAACGCCGGTCATTGCCGTGACCGCACATGCGATGGCCGGACAGAAAGAGAAGCTGCTCGGCGCCGGAATGAACGATTATCTGGCGAAACCTATCGACGAAGAGAAACTGCATAACCTGCTGCTGCGCTATAAGCCGGGGCATATCGGCGGTACGTATACCTTATCAGCAGAACCAGTTGAGATTAGCGTGAATCAGAACGCCACTTTTGACTGGCAGCTTGCGTTACGCCAGGCGGCGGGGAAACCTGATTTAGCCCGCGAGATGCTACAGATGCTGGTCGCGTTTCTGCCGGAAATTCGCAATAAGGTAGAAGAACAGCTGGTGGGCGAAAACCCGGAGGAGCTGCTGCAGGCTATCCACAAGCTGCACGGTAGCTGTGGTTACAGCGGCGTGCCCCGCCTGAAAAACCTCTGCCAGCTGCTGGAGCAGCAGCTACGCGCAGGGACACCAGAATCTGAACTGGAACCGGAGTTCCTTGAGCTGCTGGATGAGATGGATAACGTGACGCGGGAAGCGATGAAGGTGTTAGGAAATTGAGGTAAATGCCCGGTGGCGCGACGCTTACCGGGCCTACACCCTCACCCCTCTCCCACTGGGTAAGGGAGAACTACATCCCCTGCCCGAGTTTCAGTACCGCCGCGATATTTCTTGCGGCCATCCTGACGTTCTCGCTGGCATTTTCCAGCGCATCTTCCAGCGAGCAGATGGTGTAAATCACGCTAAACACCGCATCGATGCCGTGATCGTGCACGACGCCAACGTCCGCCGTCAGACTGCCTGCAATCCCGATAACCGGCTTGTTGAAGCGTTTGGCTACCTTCGCCACCCCAACCGGCACTTTGCCGTGGATCGTCTGGCTGTCGATGCGACCTTCACCCGTTATCACCAAATCCGCATCGGCAATCTGGTCAGCCAGATGTAGCGCATCGGTGACGATCTCAATGCCCTGGCGCAGTTGCGCACCGCAGAAGGCGTACAGCGCCGCCCCCATTCCACCTGCCGCACCGCCGCCCGCCAGGTTGAGCACATCCATATCAAGATCCCGGGCAATGATCCGCGCATAGTGCGCAAGCGCATTGTCCAGAGTAATGATCATCTCAGGTGTGGCCCCCTTTTGCGGGCCAAAAACCGCTGATGCGCCCAGCTTACCGGTAAGCGGATTCGTCACATCGCAGGCCACTTCTATGCGGCACTCGGCCAGACGTTTGTCCAGCCCGCTCAGGTCGATACGGGCAAGTTTGCCCAACTCGCCTCCGCCCTGCCCCAGCGGCTGTTCACGGTCGTCCAGCAGCCTGGCCCCCAGCGCCTGCACCATTCCTGCACCGCCATCATTGGTGGCGCTGCCCCCGATGCCGATGATGATATGCTTAACGCCCGCATCCAGCGCGTGACGGATAAGTTCACCCGTGCCCCAGGAGGTCGTTTTCAGAGGATCGCGCTGCGAAGGTGCAACCAGCTCAAGACCACTGGCCGCCGCCATTTCGATAAAGGCGCTCTTCTCGTCGCCGGATATCCCGTAAAACCCTTCCACGCGATGGCCCAGAGGGCCGGTCACCGGAACATGCACAATGCGTCCCTGCGTTGCCGCGATCATCGCTTCGACGGTGCCTTCACCGCCGTCCGCGACCGGCAGTTTGACGTAAACCGCCTCAGGAAAGATCTCGCGAAAACCCTGCTCTATCGCTGTCGCAACCTCAAGCGCACTCAAACTTTCCTTATACGAGTCCGGTGCGATAACAATTTTCATAAGCCATCCTTACGCATAGTCGTTACGTTAAGCATACACCACGTAAAGAACCGCCCATGGGAGCGGTCCCAATGCGTTTATCGTACCATGCACGGACGTTTATTGTCGAATGTCCACTCTGGGATCAGATACTGCATCGCCATCGCGTCATCGCGCGCACCCAGCCCATGTTTCTGGTACAGCTCATGGGCTTTCATCACCTGATCCATATCCAGTTCCACGCCCAGACCCGGTGTGGACGGGACCTGCACCATCCCCCCTTTGATTTCAAACGGCGCTTTCGTCAGGCGCTGATTGCCTTCCTGCCAGATCCAGTGGGTGTCGATCGCGGTAATCGTGCCCGGCGCGGCAGCGGCCACGTGGGTGAACATCGCCAGCGAGATATCGAAGTGGTTATTGGAGTGCGAGCCCCAGGTCAGACCGAACTCATGGCACATCTGCGCCACGCGTACCGAGCCCTGCATCGTCCAGAAATGCGGGTCCGCCAGCGGAATATCGACAGACTGCAGGGACAAGGTGTGCCCCATCTGACGCCAGTCGGTGGCGATCATGTTGGTCGCGGTAGGTAAACCCGTGGCGCGGCGGAACTCCGCCATCACTTCACGGCCAGAGAAACCTTGTTCTGCCCCGCACGGATCCTCCGCGTAGGCCAGCACGCCTTTCAGCTGCTTGCCGATGGCGATCGCTTCATCAAGCGACCAGGCCCCGTTCGGATCCAGCGTGACGCGCGCCTGCGGGAATCGTTTAGCCAGGGCTGAGATAGCTTCGGCCTCTTCTTCTCCGGCCAGCACGCCGCCCTTCAGTTTGAAATCATTAAAACCATATTTTTCGTACGCGGCCTCCGCCAGGCGCACCACCGCATCCGGCGTCATCGCTTCATCGTGGCGGAGTCGGTACCAGTCACATTGCTCGTCCGGCTGGCTCTGGTATGGCAACGGCGTCAGGTTGCGGTCGCCAACAAAGAACAGATAGCCCAACATCTCCACTTCGCTGCGTTGCTGCCCCTCACCCAGCAGGGAAGCAACGTTAACCCCCAGGTGTTGACCTAACAGATCCAGCATGGCGGCTTCGATACCGGTCACCACGTGGATGGTGGTGCGCAGATCAAACGTTTGCAGCCCACGGCCACCCGCATCGCGATCGGCAAAGGTATTCCGCACGGTATTTAAGACGTTTTTATATTCGCCCAGCGTTTTTCCCACCACCAGCGGGATGGCGTCTTCAAGCGTTTTGCGGATCTTCTCACCGCCCGGGATTTCCCCCACGCCGGTATGCCCGGCGTTATCTTTAATAATGACAATATTGCGGGTGAAAAACGGCGCATGTGCGCCGCTCAGGTTCATCAGCATGCTGTCATGGCCGGCAACCGGAATGATCTGCATGGAAGTAACAACAGGGGTGGTAAAAGTGCTCATGGTGCAATCCTTTTATCAGTGACGTCCAAAAACTGGGCGCTTACGGTCAAATGTCCAGCCAGGGATCAGGTACTGCATCGGCCCGGCGTCATTACGCGCGCCGCCCGGCAGTTTTTTATACGCTTCATGCGCCTTGTGGACCTGATCCCAGTCAATCTCCACGCCCAATCCCGGCGCATCCGGTACCGCGATGGTGCCGTTTTTAATTTCCAGCGGATTTTTCGTCAGACGGGCCTCACCCTCCTGCCATATCCAGTGTGTGTCGATAGCGGTTGGGTGACCCGGTGCCGCCGCGCCAACGTGGGTAAACATCGCCAGCGAAATATCGAAATGGTTATTGGAGTGACAACCCCAGGTGAGCCCCCAGTCATCACACAGCTGCGCCACACGCACGGCGCCTGAAAGCGTCCAGAAGTGCGGGTCCGCCAGCGGAATATCGATCGCATTCAGCATGACCGCATGGCCCATTTCACGCCAGTTGGTGGCGATCATGTTCGTAGCGACCGGTAGCCCGGTGGCACGTCGGAATTCCGCCATCACCTCGCGACCCGAGAAGCCTTGTTCAGCCCCAACCGGATCTTCCGCGTAGGTCAGGACATCCCCCAGCCCTTTGCACAGGGCGATAGCCTCATCCAGCAGCCAGGCACCGTTAGGGTCAACGGTAATGCGGGCATCCGGAAAACGTTTCTTGAGCGCACGCGCGGTTTCAATCTCCTGCTCGCCGGGTAATACCCCGCCTTTGAGTTTGAAGTCTTTAAAACCGTAGCGGTCCTGTGCCGCCTCGGCCAGCCGAACCACCGCGTCACTGGAGAGCGCCTCCTGGTGACGCAGGTGATACCACTCATGGTGGCCCGGCGAGTGCGCCAGATAAGGCAGATCGGTTTTTTGCCGATCGCCAACATAAAACAGATAGCCGAGTACCGTCACCGCGTCACGCTGTTTGCCCGGCCCCAGCAGTTCACAGACCGGAACGTTCAGCGCCTTACCGAGCAAATCGAGCAGGGCGGCCTCCAGCGCGGCGACAGCATTGACGCGCAGCTCAAACGTCCAGGCGCCTTTGCCGAAGGTGTCAAAGTCCGCCGACTGGTTGCCTTTGTGAACACGCTGGACCACTTTATTCAGACGGGCGACCTCCTGGCCGACCACCTGCGGAATGGCGTCTGACAGCGTCTGGAAAATTACCTCACCGCCCGGCGCTTCCCCAACGCCGGTGTTCCCTGAGCTGTCGGTCAGCACCACGATATTGCGGGTAAACCAGGCGTTATGCGCGCCGCCAATATTAAGCAGCATGCTGTCCTGGCCGGCCACCGGGATGACCTTCATGTCGGTAATAACCGGGCTCGATTGTGTTGTCATCAGCCACGCTCCGCTACAGGTTTGAGTTCAATGCGTTTGATATCACCCACCAGCACCAGATAGCTCAGGACCGCCACCAGGGCGTGCACACCCACATAAATCAGCGCACCGTTGAATGAGCCCGTGGTCCCGACGATGTAGCCAATGGCAATCGGGGTGACAATCCCGGAGATGTTGCCGAACATGTTAAACAGACCGCCGCTCAGGCCGCTGATCTCTTTTGGCGCGGTATCCGCCATCACTGCCCAGCCCAGCGCACCAATCCCTTTCCCGAAGAAAGCCATCGCCATAAAGCCGATGATCATCCACTCTGCGCTGACGTAGTTACAGAACACCATGGTCATTGAAAGCAACATGCCGAGCACAATTGGCGTTTTACGGGCGATGTTCAGCGAACCGGTACGACGCATCAGCCAGTCGGAAATCACCCCACCCAGTACGCCCCCCACAAAGCCGCAGATAGCCGGTACGGAGGCGACAAAGCCTGCTTTCAGAATCGACATACCGCGTGCCTGCACCAGATAGACCGGGAACCAGGTGATAAAGAAGTAGGTTAAGGCGTTAATGCAGTACTGCCCCAGGTAGATGCCAATCATCATACGCGAACCGACAAGCTGCTTGATCTGCGCCCATTTCTGGCTCAACGGAACTTTTGCTTTTTGGCTTTTCTGATCCATGTTGATCAGCGCCCCGCCTTCCGCAATGTACTCCAGCTCTTTCTTGTTCACGCCCGGATGTTGGTTCGGCTCGTGGATCACTTTCAGCCAGATAAAGCTGATGACGATCCCCAATCCGCCCATGAAGAAGAAGACATGTGACCAGCCCACTTCATGCGTCAGCCAGCCCATGATTGGCGCAAAGATCACCGTCGCGAAATACTGGGCAGAGTTAAAAATCGCCACCGCCGTTCCCCTCTCCTGCGCCGGGAACCAGGCGGCCACGATGCGGCTATTACCCGGGAAGGATGGCGCTTCTGCTAATCCCACCAGGAAGCGGAGAGTAAAGAGCGCGACGATAATACCGAAGCCGCTGAAGATATCGACGAAGCCCTGCAACAGGGTAAACATCGACCAGATAAAGATGGACCAGAAGTAGACGCGCTTGGATCCAAAACGATCGAGCAGCCAGCCACCCGGGATCTGTCCAATAACATAGGCCCATGAAAATGCGGAGAAAACATACCCCATGCCAACCGGATCAAGCCCAATGTCTTTTGCCATTTCAGAGCCGGCAATCGACAGCGTGGCGCGGTCACCATAGTTAAAGGACGTGACGATAAACAGCATCACCACTATCCAGTAGCGAGCGTTAGTGCGCTTCTCCGCACTGCTCGCCGCGTGGCTTAATGTACTCATTGTTGCACTCCTGAAACATAGCTTTCGCCTGGTTCACTCTGTACAGCACCGGTAGGGTAATCAGAATGAGATTTGTGTTTGTCGTTTTGGTACGGCCTGAAGCCGTTTTATTGTGACCGGGAAAGTATATGAAGGAGTGACACGTTCTCTCACCGTGCAAAAACACAACATTAAGGGGCATGAGAAAGGTTGTTTGTGGCAAAAGCCTAAAAGAATGGAAGATGGTTCACGGAATTGGCGTTTGGTGCGGAAGTTATCGCCGGGTGACGGCAACGCCTGACCCGGCCAGGAAAACCCACATGCCCGCGCAAGCGAAGCGCCGCCGGGCAGGATATTATTTAAGCAGTGTGGCCCAGTTCTCAACCCACGGGTTTGATTCGCTTTCGGGTTCCGGGTGTTCTCCGGCGTCAATCAGCAGCATGTCGCCCACTCGCTGGGCGCTCTGTTCCTGCAGGAGTGCGTCGAACTGCTTGCCGCCGCCGCAGAAATTGGCGTAAGAGCTGTCGCCCAGGGCGATGATGCCGTAGTGAACGTCCGGCTGGTAGCCAATATCTTTAATGCCCTGGAAAAGCGGCACGATGCTGTCCGGCAGATCGCCCTGCCCGGTGGTGGAGGTGACCACCAGAATGTATTTATCTTTATACTTTTCCCAGTCTGCCAGCTCCGGATCTTCATAAACCTTGGCTTTATGACCCTGGCTTGTGAGTATCGCTTCCGCCTCTTCCGCAACCAGCAGCGAGTTGCCGTACATTGTGCCGACAAAAATGCCTACTTCAGCCATGATATGTTTCCTAAATTATTGCGCTTGCCGTTCATCCTGAACGTTGCCCGGTACAAACTCAACCCTTTCATTTTTGGGGAGTTGCCCCAGCCAGCCAAACTGTGACAGCGCCTGCATCCAGACATCATCGAGACCCGCATGGATCGTCAGAGGTTTGCCGGTAAACGGATGCGTCAGGCTCAGTTCGCTTGCGTGCAGCATCAGACGATCGCAACCAAAATGTTCAGCCGCACTGCGGTTCTGGCGCAGATCGCCATGCTTGCTGTCACCGATAATCGGATGTCGCAAATGCTTCAGGTGTCGGCGGAGCTGGTGTTTACGCCCGGTTTTGGGCAAAAGCTCAACCAGGCTGTAGCGAGTGGTGGGAAATTTGCTGGTTGCCACCGGCATTTCAGTCGTCGCCATACCGCGATACTCGGTTACCGCAGGTTGCGGACCTTTGTCATCACGGGCAAATTTATCGGCGATTTTGTCCAGCTCTTCCACCAGAGGATAGTCAAGCGTCGCGGCTTCTGTCAGCCAGCCACGCACGATCGCGTGGTAGCGTTTCTGGATCTGATGCTGCTCAAACTGCTGCGCCAGCAGACGACCCGCTTCGCTGGACAGTCCCATTAGCAATACACCGGAGGTGGGTCTGTCCAGGCGATGGGCGGTAAACACATGCTGACCAATCTGGTCGCGCACGGTCTGCATCACAACCACCTTCTCGTCACGATCCAGCCAACTGCGGTGCACCAGCCATCCCGACGGTTTGTTCACTGCCACCAGCCACTCATCCTGATAGAGGATCTCAAGCGTCATGCGTCATCACCAGCAAACAGCGCATCCAGCTTTTCCAGCTCAGCCAGCATGACAGCACGCGCCGGGTGGGTGGCCTCCAGCGCCATTTCATAGTAAGGCGAGACCGCAAACGCCTGCGGCAGCGGATGACCACCCTCCAGCAGCGCATGCATACGGGGAATTAACACCCACTGGAGCCACTCAAACGGTGCCAGCGTATCCAGGCAGAACGGCTGGGTACTTGCGAACGCCTCTGGCTGCGGCGCGGTCTCCTGCCACAGCTGATGTTGGCGCAAAAGAGCTTCGATGGCGTGCAACCGGGCACGAACGCTATCGTGTTGCGTCATAGTAACCTCAACTGAAAAAATGAACGGCGCGCAGCATAGCATTGCAGGCAGCAGAAATAAAAAAAGGGAGCACTGTAAAAACAGTGCTCCCGGTTCGTTTCGCAGCATTCCAGCTACAATTTATGCTCCCTGCTCTTCCGTGACAACTTTTCCTGAAGCCCGAAGGCCTGTTCATCCGTAAACTGTTTGCATCCTGCACACATCGTCCTGATGTGTCTGTTTCATCCTGAAACGTCCTGGCCATCCTGACCCACCGATCATCCTGAGCGGCTCTCGTTCTCCTTCCTGGAGGTGTCCCTTACGCGTCCTGCGTGATCCTTTGCTTCATCCTGAAGCCTTCCTGCAGCGCCATCCTGACGTGTCCTGTGTGAGAAGCGCCATCATCCTGATGTTCGTTTCTCGTGTCGGCGTCCTGTCGACAGAGATAGAATCCGCTATTCCGCTTCGTCTTACAACCCACCCTGTAAGCGTTGTCAGCCTCCGAAAAGCGGGTTTGCTGCATCAGAATTTTATTAATCCTTTGATAATTATCATAATATTTTTCTTAATTACGTAAGGTAATACTGATCGTTGCGGCGATCTCTCACAAACCGTGTAAGAGATCTCTCACACGCGCTGTAGCATGATGGATTACAGAAGCGGCTCAAGTCGGGTAAGGAAATCCGCAAGTGAGGGGGCGAGCGTCTCGCGATTGCGGGTGCCGATTGTCTCTTTGATTACTTCACCAGACAGGTTGCAGACGGAAATAACATCCAGTTCACTGTCCAGCGTGGCAATAAAAAGTGTCGGAGAAAGCTTAAGGCGTTTTTGCGTGACCAGATGACCAATCAGGTTTTCCTGAACACGCTGCAGATCGTCTTCGCTCCAGGTCTGCAACAGCGTCAGCGTTACCTCACCAAAGCGGGCAGGCATATCCCCTGCAAACTGCGTGGTGTAGAACGCGTGAACCGCTGGTTGTACCACAATGTCCATTGCCCGTTCAACCGCATTTACATTCTCCTCGACAGACCAGGGCTGCGGCTGCCAGATAACGTAGTCGTCCACCGAAGAGATAATGCAGGGCGAAGGCACACCATAGAGATCAGCACTTTGCGGCCAGGTGCCCCGGATGTCATGCCATGCGTCGCAGTAACGGGTCGTGAAGGTCTTAAGGGCATTTGCAGTTTCGATATCCACCGATTTCTCTCTTCTGGTAAGACAGGATAAACTCAGCCCTAAGTGTACCTGTAAAGTGACTATGAAACATGTCTTACGAAAATCATCAGGCGTTAAGTGGCTTAACGCTGGGTAAATCGACCGATTACCGCGACACCTACGATGCCAGCCTGCTGCAGGGCGTTCCGCGCAGCCTTAACCGCGATCCTTTAGGGCTGCGTGCAGACGCGCTGCCGTTTGTCGGCGGTGATATCTGGACGCTGTATGAGCTCTCCTGGCTGAATGCTCGCGGTCTGCCGCAGGTGGCGGTAGGCCAGGTTGAGCTGGATCATGCCAGCCTCAACCTGGTGGAATCCAAAAGCTTCAAGCTGTATCTCAACAGTTTTAATCAGACCAAATTCACCAGCCTGGAAGAGGTTCAGCACACGCTGGAGCGTGATTTACGCGCCTGTGCCCAGGGCAACGTGACCGTTGCGCTGTATCGCCTGAATGAACTGGAAGGGCAACCTATCGCCCATTTTAACGGCACCTGCATCGACGATCAGGATATCGAGGTGGATAACTACGAGTTCAGCGCCGGGTACCTGGAAAATGCGGCAAGCGGGAAGATTGTGGAAGAGACGCTGGTCAGCCATCTGCTGAAGTCCAACTGCCTGATCACCCACCAGCCGGACTGGGGTTCTGTGCAAATCCAGTATCGCGGCCCCAAAATTGACCGGGAAAAGCTGCTGCGCTATCTGGTGTCGTTCCGCCATCACAACGAATTCCACGAGCAGTGCGTGGAGCGCATCTTCAGCGATATTCAGCGCTTCTGTCAGCCAGAAACGCTGAGCGTGTACGCGCGCTACACCCGTCGTGGCGGGCTGGACATTAACCCGTGGCGCACCAATACCGATTTTGTACCTGCAACGGGCCGACTGGTGCGTCAGTAATATAAATATTTTCACAATATGCGCGGGTAATGCAGCGCTTTAGGTTGTGAAACGTCACGCGGCAGGGCTATTGTAATCAGCAGGGAATGACGATAATCGTCCCATAAGGAGCTCACTTGATTACACATATTAGCCCGCTTGGCTCAATGGATATGTTGTCGCAGCTGGAAGTGGACATGCTTAAACGCACGGCCAGCAGCGATCTTTATCAACTGTTTCGTAACTGTTCACTTGCCGTACTGAACTCCGGAAGCCTGACAGACAACAGTAAAGAACTGTTATCCCGCTTCGAAAGCTTTGATATCAACGTGCTGCGCCGCGAGCGCGGCGTGAAACTTGAAGTGATCAACCCGCCGGAAGAGGCCTTCGTCGACGGGCGGATTATTCGTTCCCTGCAGGCCAACCTGTTTGCCGTGCTGCGTGACATCCTGTTTGTTAACGGGCAGATCCACAACGCGGGCCGCTTCCAGCATCTTGACCTGGAAAGCTCGGTTCATATCACCAACCTGGTGTTTTCTATTCTGCGTAACGCCCGTGCCCTGCACGTTGGCGAAGCACCGAATATGGTCGTCTGCTGGGGCGGTCACTCCATTAACGAAACCGAATACCTGTACGCCCGTCGGGTGGGTACCCAGCTCGGTCTGCGTGAGCTGAATATCTGCACCGGCTGTGGCCCAGGCGCGATGGAAGCGCCAATGAAAGGTGCCGCCGTGGGTCATGCCCAGCAGCGTTATAAAGAGGGGCGCTTTATCGGCATGACCGAGCCGTCGATCATCGCCGCTGAGCCACCTAACCCGCTGGTCAACGAGCTGATTATCATGCCGGATATCGAAAAGCGTCTGGAAGCGTTTGTCCGTATCGCTCACGGCATCATCATCTTCCCGGGCGGCGTGGGTACGGCAGAGGAGCTGCTCTATCTGCTGGGGATCCTGATGAACCCGGCCAACAAAGATCAGGTTCTGCCGCTGATCCTGACCGGGCCGAAAGAGAGTGCCGACTACTTCCGCGTGCTGGACGAGTTTATCGTGCATACGCTGGGTGAAGCCGCGCGTCGTCACTATCGCATTATCATTGACGATGCGGCAGAAGTGGCGCGTCAGATGAAAAAAGCGATGCCGCTGGTGAAAGAGAACCGTCGTGATACCGGTGATGCCTACAGCTTTAACTGGTCAATCCGTATTGCGCCGGATCTGCAGATCCCGTTCGAGCCTTCGCATGAGAATATGGCGAACCTGAAACTCTATCCTGACCAGCCGGTAGAAGTGCTGGCCGCCGACCTGCGACGCGCCTTCTCGGGCATTGTGGCGGGTAACGTGAAAGAGGTGGGGATCCGCGCCATTGAGCAGTTTGGCCCGTATAAGATCCACGGTGACCCGGAGATGATGCGCCGCATGGACGACATGCTGCAAGGCTTTGTCGCCCAACACCGTATGAAGCTGCCGGGCTCGGCTTATATTCCTTGCTACGAAATCTGCACATAACACGTTAATCGTTCTTCTGAGGGCTGGGGCGCGTTCTGTCGTTACCCGGCCTTTTTTTCGCATCAATTCATAGTCATTGCTTATAGAATTTATAAACTGCACGCCTACGCAAACGATTACCTGAATTTTAAAACCATAAATTATCAGCTTTAAAGCAAATTACTCATCAGAAAATCCTAAAACCCACCATCTTTACAGCGCAAGACACCTATCTTCGGGGGCGCTCTTTCCGGACATATGTTGTTAATGATAGCCTTCGCGCCCGTAAATTCTCTTTGATGTTTTTTTAACAGAGAAATGGTCTAAATATACCCACATCATGAGTGGATTATTGCATTTGGGATCGCGATCACTGATACATTCATAAGTAGAATGTATCTTTCCGCCCGCCAATAGTTACGGGTGAAAATTATTAAAAAACCGTCACTGAACGAATTTCATATTACCGTCAGGCATTTTTTCATCGGATTTGACTACAAACCTGACAATTTGCTTCCTCCAGGAGATACAGATGGAAACCACTCAAACCAGCACCGTTGCTTCGATTGAATCCCGAAGTGGTTGGCGCAAAACGGATACCATGTGGATGCTTGGCCTTTACGGCACAGCAATCGGCGCTGGTGTACTGTTCCTTCCTATCAACGCAGGCGTCGGCGGTCTGATCCCGCTGATCATTATGGCCATCATCGCGTTCCCGATGACCTTCTTCGCACACCGCGGTCTGACCCGCTTCGTTCTGTCCGGTAAAAACCCGGGCGAAGACATCACTGAAGTGGTTGAAGAGCATTTCGGCGTTGGCGCAGGGAAACTGATTACCCTGCTCTACTTCTTCGCCATTTACCCGATTCTGCTGGTTTACAGCGTGGCGATCACCAACACCGTTGAAAGCTTCATGACGCACCAGCTGCAGATGACGCCGCCACCGCGTGCCATTCTGTCCCTGATCCTGATCGTCGGTATGATGACCATCGTGCGCTTCGGCGAGCAGATGATCGTTAAAGCGATGAGCGTCCTGGTGTTCCCGTTTGTTGCCGCACTGATGGTGCTGGCCTGCTACCTGATCCCACAGTGGAACGGTGCGGCGCTGGAAACCCTCTCCCTGAGCAGCGCATCTGCAACCGGTAACGGCCTGATGATGACCCTGTGGCTGGCGATTCCGGTAATGGTCTTCTCCTTCAACCACTCCCCGATCATCTCTTCCTTCGCCGTGGCGAAGCGTGAAGAGTACGGCGCAGGCGCAGAGAAGAAGTGCTCCAGCATCCTGGCACGTGCACACATCATGATGGTGCTGACCGTAATGTTCTTCGTCTTCAGCTGCGTACTGAGCCTCTCCCCGGCGGACCTGGCAGCAGCGAAAGAGCAGAACATCTCCATTCTGTCTTACCTGGCGAACCACTTTAACGCACCGATTATTGCGTGGATGGCACCGATCATCGCCATTATCGCCATCACCAAATCCTTCCTCGGCCACTACCTGGGCGCACGTGAAGGTTTTAACGGTATGGTGATCAAATCTCTGCGCGGTAAAGGCAAGAGCATTGAAATCAGCAAGCTGAACAAAATCACTGCACTGTTCATGCTGCTTACCACCTGGGCCGTTGCTACGCTGAACCCAAGCATTCTGGGCATGATTGAAACCCTGGGCGGTCCGGTTATCGCGATGATTCTGTTCCTGATGCCGATGTACGCAATTCAGAAAGTCCCTGCTATGCGTAAGTACAGCGGTCATGTGAGCAACATCTTTGTGGTTATCATGGGGCTTATCGCTATCTCTGCGATCTTCTACTCCCTGTACACCATGTTCTGATTATCACCCGCGCCGTCCCCGGACGGCGCACTCCTTCCTCTCTGACTGAAAGCAATGGACGCATCATGATTAGCGTATTCGATATCTTCAAAATCGGTATTGGTCCTTCCAGCTCTCACACTGTCGGACCAATGAAAGCCGGTAAGCAGTTCACGGATGACTTGATTGCACGCGGCATCTTGCACGACATCACCCGCGTGGTTGTCGATGTGTACGGCTCGCTTTCCCTGACCGGAAAAGGCCACCATACCGATATCGCCATTATCATGGGCCTGGCGGGAAACCTGCCGGATACCGTTGATATTGATGCGATCCCTGGCTTCATCCAGGACGTAAACACCCACGGTCGCCTGCTGCTGGCAAACGGCGAACACGAAGTGGAATTCCCGGTTGACCATTGCATGAATTTCCATGCGGACAACCTGTCGCTGCACGAAAACGGCATGCGCATTACCGCGCTGGCCGGCGACACTGCGGTTTACAGCCAGACCTATTACTCTATCGGCGGCGGGTTTATCGTCGACGAAGACCACTTTGGTCAAACCAGCACCTCATCTGTCGACGTGCCGTATCCGTACAAAACTGCGGCCGATCTCCAGCGTCACTGTCAGGAGACGGGGCTTTCCCTCTCCGGTCTGATGATGAAAAACGAGCTGGCCCTGCACAGCAAAGCGGAGCTGGAACAGCACTTTGCTAACGTCTGGGAGGTGATGCGCGGCGGGATTGAACGCGGGATCACCACCGAAGGCGTTCTGCCCGGTAAGCTTCGCGTACCGCGTCGTGCGGCCGCGCTGCGCCGTATGCTGGTGAGCACCGACAAAACGACCACCGACCCAATGGCCGTCGTAGACTGGATCAACATGTTCGCCCTGGCGGTGAACGAAGAGAACGCCGCAGGGGGCCGCGTGGTCACGGCGCCAACCAACGGCGCCTGCGGTATCGTTCCGGCCGTACTGGCGTACTACGACAAGTTTATCCGTGAAGTGAACGCCAACTCGCTGGCGCGCTACCTGCTGGTCGCCAGTGCGATTGGTTCTCTGTATAAGATGAACGCCTCCATTTCCGGCGCGGAAGTGGGCTGTCAGGGTGAAGTGGGCGTGGCCTGTTCCATGGCCGCTGCGGGTCTGGCAGAGCTGTTAGGCGCAAGCCCGGCGCAGGTTTGCATCGCCGCCGAAATCGGCATGGAGCATAACCTGGGGCTGACCTGTGACCCGGTTGCCGGACAGGTTCAGGTGCCGTGTATCGAACGTAACGCGATCGCCTCCGTGAAGGCAGTGAACGCCGCACGAATGGCGCTGCGCCGCACCAGCGAGCCACGCGTCTGCCTCGATAAGGTTATCGAAACCATGTACGAAACCGGTAAAGATATGAACGCCAAATACCGTGAAACCTCTCGCGGTGGTCTGGCAATGAAGATCGTGACCTGCGATTAAGCCTCTCAGGAAGCCTCGTTTTGCGAGGCTTCTTCCTGTTTTCCCCGCCGCGCATAGTTTCATACCGCTGACAGTGTTACCCTTCCTTCATGAGATAGAAGGGAGATTATCTGTGGCTGTTCATTTGCTTATCGTCGACGCGCTCAACCTGATTCGCCGGATCCATGCAGTGCAAGGCACGCCCTGTAAGGACACCTGTCTGCACGCGCTGGAGCAACTTATTCGCCACAGCGAACCGACGCATGTCGTGGCCGTATTTGATGACGAGGCGCGTAATTCCGGCTGGCGACATCAGCGTTTGCCGGACTATAAAGCCGGACGCGCCCCCATGCCGGACGATTTGCATGCAGAAATGCCGATGATTCGCTCGGCATTCGAAAAGCGCGGCGTGCCCTGCTGGGGCGCCCAGGGCAATGAAGCGGACGATCTCGCGGCGACGCTTGCGGTCAAAGTGGCCAGCGCCGGGCATCAGGCAACCATTGTGTCGACGGATAAAGGCTACTGCCAGCTGCTCTCACCCACTATCCGCATTCGTGACTACTTCCAGAAACGCTGGCTCGACGCCCCGTTTATTGCCAGTGAATTTGGCGTCTCGCCTGAGCAACTTCCTGACTACTGGGGGCTGGCGGGGATCAGCAGCTCTAAAGTGCCGGGCGTTACCGGTATTGGGCCTAAAAGCGCCGCACAGCTGCTGACGGATTTTCAGAACCTGGAAGGGATCTACGCCCGGCTCAATGAAGTTCCGGAAAAATGGCGTAAGAAGCTGGAGGCCCATAAAGAAATGGCCTTTATCTGCCGGGATGTGGCGACGTTACAGACGGATTTACAGCTGGACGGGAATTTGCAGCAGTTGAGGTTAGAGCGTTAAGCGTCCCCTCTCCCCGTTGAGGAGAGGGTTAGGGTGAGGGGCCTATCGCTCGTCGCGACGCCCGCCCACGGCCGCCCACCAGCGACGAATATGCACCGTCACCTCTTCGCGATCGTGATACAGCTGACGCGCCTGGATCTCCACGTTAATGCCGTGTTCATCCAGTTGCTGCTGAATATAGGCAAGGTTCTGAGAGACCTCCTCATAGCGCTTTTTCATTGGCAGCTTGAGGTTAAAAATCGTCTCACGGCACCAGCCGTTCACCAGCCAGGAGGCCATCAGTGCCGCCACTTTCGCTGGTTTTTCCACCATATCGCATACCATCCAGGAGATGTTATTGCGGGTTGGACGATAGCGGAAACCGTCTTCCCGCAGCCAGGTGACCTGCCCGGTGTCCATCAGGCTTTGCGCCATCGGGCCGTTATCAACAGACGACACCCACATGTTGCGTTTCACCAGCTGATAGGTCCAGCCACCGGGACACGCACCGAGATCGACCGCGTACATGCCGTTGGCCAGACGCTCATCCCACTCATCCGCCGGAATAAAGACGTGAAACGCCTCCTCCAGCTTCAGGGTTGAACGGCTCGGCGCATCAGCCGGGAACTTCAGGCGTGGGATCCCCATAAAGAACGGAGAGTTGTTGTTGGTATAAGAGTAACCGGCGTAGCAGCAGCCCGGGGCAATAAAGAAGATATGCACGACCGGACGTTTTGGCGTTTCGTAGTTTGTCAGCACGCCGGCATCACGCAGCGCCGCGCGCAGCGGTACGGTGAACTTACGGCAGAACTTCATCAGCTCTTTGCTTTCGTTGGTGTCGGCCACTTCAACGCGCAAATCGCCCCCCTTCTCGACCACGCCCTGCAGCATGCCCACAATCGGGGTGATGCGATCTTCTGGCGGGAGATCTTTCAGCAGCTCACCCGCGACGAACATCTGGCGCGCAAAGATCAGTGAACTGAACGGCAGCTCGCGTGCCAGCTTATCCGCATCATCAGGCTGGTAGCATTCGAACACCACATAGCCCGCATTATCCTTAACGCGCGCAAAACCGAAGACTTCTCGCTTCGCCGCTTTATCCGTAATTTCCGCGGCGCACTCTTTCTCAAACCCCGGGCGACAATATAAAACAACCTTATTCATGAACAACGCCCTTGCGTTTCAGACGGATAGCTCCGATAAACATTAATACCCACCCTGCCAGGAAGCTGACGCCGCCGACAGGTGTAACAAACGCCCACAGGCGCAAATGCGAGAGCGCAAGGCAGTAAAGGCTGCCGCTGAACAGCACCGTACCCAGCGCCAGGAAAACGCTGCTCCAGTAAAACCAGATGCTGATGCGGCGCTGCATCGCTACCGCCAGCCCAAAAATAGCCAGCGTATGGAACGCCTGGTATTCAAGGCCGGTCTGGATCCAGCCCATCTCCACCACGCCCAAAGACTTGCTTAAGACATGTGCGCCAAACGCGCCCAGTGCAACAAAAATAAAGCCACTCACCGCGGCAAAAATCAGCATGAATCGGCTGGTCATGTTTCAGTCCTAAAGTAATGCGTGCCCGGCACACAAAAGTTATTGTTCATACCTGAAGCGGAATTTTTCTTGCTCGCTCGCCGCTTTCGCCAGTATCCACTGCCGGAAAGCGGCTATTTTACCCAGTTCTGCCTGACTGTCATGACAAACCAGATAAAACGCATTCTTGCTGACCAGTACATCATTAAAAGGGCAAACCAGACGGCCGGCCTCAATTTCGGACTGCGCCATGACGTTGTTCGCCAACGCAATGCCCTGTCCGTGAATGGCAGCCTGTAGCACCATCGCACTGTGGCTAAAGATGGGGCCCTGCTGCACGTTTATATGATTAAGACCTAATTGACGGGTATAAGTTTGCCAGTCGCGGCGAGAAGCATCGTGTAACAGCGTATGTTGTGCCAGATCGGTGGGCGTTTTTAACGCTTTATCGCCCGTCAAAAGCAGCGGTGAACAGACTGGCAGCAGATATTCTGCGTATAATTTCTCGACACGCAAGCCCGGCCAGTTACCACGCCCATAAAAAATGGCAACGTCCACATCGTCCGCCAGTTTGTCTTCCTGACGATCCACCGCCTGAATCCTGACATCAATTCCCGGATAAGCTGAGTTAAAGCTTGAGAGTCTGGGCACCAGCCACTGAATGGCAAAACTGGGCAATAAACTGACTGTCAGTGCGCCTTTTGCACTCCTGGCCTGCAGCTTGCGCGTGGCTTCCGTGAGCTGGGAAAAAATCTCTTTAATATCCTGAAAATAGCTCTGCCCCTCTTCCGTCAGCAACAGCGAACGGTTGCGTCGGCGAAACAGCTTGAGGCCCAGAAAATCCTCCAGGGACTTGATTTGGTGACTTACTGCGGCCTGTGTCACAAAAAGCTCATCTGCTGCGCGGGTGAAGCTTAGATGACGTGCTGCTGCATCAAAAACACGTAATGCATTTAGGGGTGGCAATCGCTTGGACATGGTTATCTGGCTTAGATGTTAACGAGATTTAACAAACAGGAAACAACGTTTAACCTATTAGTTTTTTTTATCTGAGCCATTATAATTTGTCCGTTGAGGAACTACCAGCAAATACCTATAGTGGCGGCACTTCCTGAGCCGGAACGAGAAGCTTTTTTTGGAATGCGTGTTCTGAAGAGCTTTTGGCTTACGGTTGTGATGTTGTGTTGTTGTGTTTGCAATTGGTCTGCGATTCAGACCACGGTAGCAACGCTACCAATTTTTCACTTCCTGTACATTTACCCTGTCTGTCCATAGTGATTAATGTAGCACCGCCAATTTGCGGTGCTTTTTTTTGCTTAGCGATCTGTTAATGCTCGATCTCTTTCATTTCTTTCACGTCCGTGCGGTTGATCTGCTGCTTGTTCCCGTTAGCATCTTTGTATGAAATCATCCCGGTATCGTTATCGGTTGTCGGTTTCCCTTCCGAAACAATGGAACGACCATCGTTAGTGTGCATGACGTAGTTGTTACCAGAACAGGCGCTCAGGGCAAAAGTAAACGCACAGGCAGAAATGATTGCAGCTGTCTTATTCATGATTCTTCTCCTTTAGCAATTAATGCTATTCAAACCTCGATTTATAACAGGCTAAAACATCCGCCTAACACTATTTAGCATAACCTGCTTTTTCAGGGGCGTTGGGATAAGCAGACAATTCTGATAGATATCAACCTCCTTGCCCTGCCGCTGAAATTGCGCGACGATCTCAGTAATGCAATGAGGAATTCCATGAACGCTTTCAGCCCCGCGCAGTTTCGCGCACAGTTTCCGGCGCTGGCCGATGCCGGTATTTATCTCGATAGCGCTGCCACAGCCTTAAAGCCGCAGGCGGTTATTGAGGCAACGCAGCAGTTTTATAGTCTGAGCGCAGGCAATGTGCATCGTAGCCAGTTTGCCGAGGCCCAGCGCTTAACCGCACGCTACGAAGCGGCACGCGATCAGGTTGCTCGTCTGCTCAATGCCGAAAGCGGGAAAAATATCGTCTGGACGCGGGGTACCACCGAAGCCATAAACATGGTGGCCCAGTGTTATGCCCGCCCACTGCTTCAGCCCGGAGACGAGATCATTGTCAGTGAAGCGGAACATCACGCCAACCTGGTCCCATGGCTGATGGTGGCAGAGCAAACAGGGGCACGGGTGGTAAAGCTCCCGCTGGGGACAGATTACCTGCCGGATGTAGCACAGTTACCGGAGCTGATTACACCGCGCAGCCGCATTCTGGCGCTTGGACAGATGTCCAACGTCACCGGTGGCTGCCCGGATTTGGCGCAGGCTATCCGCATCGCGCATGCCAACGGCATTATAGTGATGGTTGACGGCGCGCAGGGCGTGGTCCATTTCCCGGCCGATGTGCAAAAACTGGATATCGATTTTTATGCCTTCTCAGGGCATAAGCTCTACGGACCAACCGGTATCGGGGCGCTGTACGGTAAGCCTGAGCTGCTGGCACAAATGACGCCGTGGCTCGGTGGCGGCAAGATGATCGCGGAAGTCTCTTTCGAGGGCTTTAAAACCCAGGACGTCCCTTACCGTCTGGAAGCGGGTACGCCAAACGTGGCGGGCGTCATTGGCCTGAGCGCCGCGCTCGAATGGCTCGCCGAAACGGACATTGTCCAGGCGGAAAGCTGGAGCCGGGGTCTGGCGACGCTGGCTGAAGAGGAGCTTAAAAAACGCCCTGGCTTCCGTTCGTTCCGCGTGCAGGATTCAAGCCTGTTAGCCTTTGATTTTGCGGGCGTACACCATAGCGACATGGTGACCCTGCTGGCAGGATATGGCATTGCGCTGCGTGCCGGGCAGCACTGTGCCCAGCCGCTGCTGGCAGCGCTTGGCGTGAGTGGTACACTGCGCGCCTCGTTTGCACCTTACAATACCCAAAGCGATGTCGACGCGCTGATTTCCGCGGTTGACCGCGCCCTTGAACTCCTGGTGGATTAATGACTAGCTCAGCTTTAGCCGGACATCCGTTTGGCACAGTGATCACAGAAGAAACGTTAAAACAGACCTTCGCGCCGCTCACACAATGGGAAGATAAATATCGTCAACTGATCCTGCTGGGTAAGCAGCTTCCGGCCCTTTCTGACGATCTCAAAGCGCAGGCAAAAGAGATCGCGGGCTGTGAAAACCGCGTCTGGCTTGGGTTCAGCGTATCCGGTGAGAAACTGCATTTCTTTGGCGACAGCGAAGGACGTATCGTTCGCGGTCTGCTGGCGGTGCTGTTAACCGCCATCGAAGGGAAAAGCGCGGCGACGCTACTGGCGCACTCACCGCTGGCTCTGTTCGATGAGTTAGGGCTGCGCGCGCAGCTAAGCGCCTCGCGCGGTCAGGGCCTGGTCGCCCTTAGCGAAGCGGTGCAGGACGCCGCCCGTCAGGCTCAGGCCTGACGTTCCGCCTTCGCCATCATCTTTTTCAGTGCGTGAGACACCGCCACAAAGCCAAAAGAGGCGGTCACCATAGTGGCCGCGCCAAATCCTGAGGCGCAATCCATCCTTTTTGGCCCTTCCGCCGTGCTTTTCATTGCACACACCGAGCCGTCCGCCTGCGGATACACCAGCGCTTCGGTCGAGAAAACACAGTCGACGCCCAGCTTGCCCTTGCTGTTTTTCACCACGTTAAAATCGCTTTTCAGACGTTCACGCAGCTTGGCCGCCAGCGGATCCTGAATGGTTTTGGCCAGATCGGCCACCTGGATCTGTGTGGGATCAATTTGTCCGCCTGCGCCACCGGTGGTCACCAGTGGCACCTTGTAACGACGACAGTACGCAATAAGCGCCGCTTTTGGACGCACGCTATCGATCGCGTCAATTACGTAGCTGTAGCCTTTACTCATATAGTCTGCGACATTATCCGCCGTCACAAAATCATCGATCACCGTGACCCGACATTCCGGGTTGATCAGGCGGATACGCTCTGCCATGACCTCAGATTTTGCCAGGCCGACGTTGTCACGCAGGGCATGGATTTGACGGTTGGTATTGGTGACGCACACGTCATCCATATCAATCAGCGTGATTGCGCCAATACCGGTTCTGGCCAGCGCTTCTGCCGCCCACGAGCCCACACCACCAATGCCCACGACGCAGACATGCGCATCCGCAAACAGCTGCAGGGCTTTTTCACCATAGAGACGTGCCGTACCGCCAAAACGCTGGCGCCAGGCGTCGCTGATTACCACAGACATAAAACCTCAGATGTAAAAAGGGTGAGGTTTTTCCTCACCCTGAACAGTAATCCGTATTCCGCTCAGAATACCACAATCAGCCGCTGAATACGTTTCCGGTGCCAGGCGCTGTCTTCAGTACCCATACGCGGCCATAGTGGTTATACCAGCCCGCCCGGTGACCGGCATCCGGACCAATTCCCTGATAAATATCGAAGTGCTGGCCTTTAATCGCGCCACCAACGTCCAGTGCCACCATCAGACGTAGCTCGTACTGGCCGTTAAATTTACCGTTATTATCCAGCAGCGGCACTTCTGCCAGCAGCGTGGTGCCCGCAGGAATGATGGAACGATCCGATGCTACCGACGCACGGCCAATCAGCGGCACGGCGCTCGCCCCTTTCACCGGCGCAAAGTTTTGCGGTTTGAAGAAGACGAACGACGGGTTCTGCTCCAGCAGCTCGCGTACCTCGGCTTCACTGTGTTTTTCGCCCCACTCGCGGATCGCCTGCATCGACATATCTTCTTTTTTCACTTCGCCACGGTCGATCAGCACTTTACCAATGCTGCGATAGGCATGGCCGTTTTTACCAGCGTAGCTAAAGAAGTTCAGCGGAGAACCGTCACCAAAATCGATGTAGCCGCTGCCCTGAACGTCCATGATGAAGTTATCCATCAGGGAGTTACTGTAAGCCAGGACGTAGTTTTCGCTAAGCGCACCGGCGTAGATCTCTGCGCGGGACGGCAGGCGACCACGTTTTGGCGGCATACGATAAATAGGATACTGGAATTCGCCCTGACGCGTATGTCGCGCCTGGATAACCGGGGTATAATAGCCGGTAAACTGCACGTTGCCGTAGTTGTCCGCCCCTTCCATCTGCCAGGCGTCGATACCAAACTGGCGCATATTGCGCGTATCGCCGCCCGCGCGCAGCCAGTCCTGCACCGCGTTATAGACGCTACTCTGGGCACCATACAGGCGCGGCGACGCATTGCGGATCTGGTAAACCTGCTCGGAGAAATCACCGGCGTTGATCGGTGCGCCGACAGCATCCGGCTGGTTAACTAAAGAGAAAGGCTGGGATAACTTCCCGTCTTTATACTGTTGACCGCGATCGGTCGGTTTAGAAGAACAGGCCGCAAGAATGGCTACCATTGCGCCCGTGATCAGATACTTTGCCCAACGTCCTTTCATTATATCTCGTCTTTAAGTTGCCCATTTCCGCGTGATGAAGATAACAAACCCACTGTTCTAATGAAACGGAATCACATGCCCTTTGGCAAATTCTGAGCAAAAAATAGTCCAAAGGTTTCAATGTCGTTCAATTTACATACAAAATTAATGAATTATGTGAAAAAGGGGTTGCATCACAAACCTAACCGAGTATAGTGCGCTTCCACGGACGCGGGGTGGAGCAGCCTGGTAGCTCGTCGGGCTCATAACCCGAAGGTCGTCGGTTCAAATCCGGCCCCCGCAACCAATTAAAATTTGATGAAGTATAAGCAGTACGGTGACGCGGGGTGGAGCAGCCTGGTAGCTCGTCGGGCTCATAACCCGAAGGTCGTCGGTTCAAATCCGGCCCCCGCAACCAATCAAATTTGATGAAGTAAAAGCAGTACGGTGCCGCGGGGTGGAGCAGCCTGGTAGCTCGTCGGGCTCATAACCCGAAGGTCGTCGGTTCAAATCCGGCCCCCGCAACCAATACTTCTAAAAACAATAAACACCCTTAAGGGTGTTTTTTTGTATCTGTCGTTTGTGAATTTGCCGGGGGTTAACCCGGCGTTCAGCATTATCCACGTCGTGCCAGCGTCGCCCCGTCAGAGAAATACGCCCGGATCCCTGCCAGAATCGACTCAGCCACTTCCTGCTGGAATTTGGCCGTCTTGAGCTTACGCTCCTCTTCCACGTTACTGATAAACGCCGTTTCAACCAGGATAGACGGAATATCCGGTGCCTTCAGCACCGCAAACCCGGCCTGCTCGACGCTGTTTTTGTGCAGCTTATTGACCCGCCCCAGCTTGCCCAGTACCGCTTTACCAAACTTCAGGCTATCGGTAATGGTCAGCGATTGCACCATGTCGAACATGGTGTGATCGACGTAGCGGTCTCCGCTTTTGCTCACACCACCGATGAGATCCGAGGCGTTCTGCGTGTCCGCGAGGTAACGCGCCGCGGTACTGGTTGCCCCTTTGGTTGAGAGCGCAAATACTGACGATCCACTCGGCTGACGGCTGGTAAAAGCATCAGCATGGATAGAGACGAAGAGATCCGCCCGCTGCTTCTGGGCTTTTGCCACGCGGACTTTCAACGGAATAAAGACGTCTTCATTACGCGTCATGTAGGCGCGCATGTTGCCCTCTCTATCGATTAACGCCTTCAGACGGCGGGCAATCTGCAACACCACATCTTTTTCCCGCGTCCGGTATTTGCCTACCGCACCCGAGTCTTCTCCGCCGTGGCCAGGATCGAGCATGATCACAATCGGGCGATCGCGCCCTGCTTTTCCGGGCTGCGGACCACTTTGCGCAGGCGGAACCTGTTTCTCCAGATTGCCCTGGTTGTAGTCTTCCAGTAACGCCAGGAGCGGATCCTGAATGTCCGTTGCATTCGCCGGATAGAGATCCATCACCAGACGCTCTTTGAACGATGCCACAGGCGCAAGGGCGAACAGCTGCGGTTTCACGTTCTGCTTGAGTTCAAACACCATGCGCACGGTTTGCGGATCAAACTGCCCAACGCGCGCCGATTTGATAAACGGATCGTCACCACGGATCTGCGCCGCCATCCCCTTCAGAACGGAGTTCAGGTTAACGCCTTCGAGATCCACCACCACACGCTCAGGGTTGCTCAGGGCAAATTGCTTATATTTCAGCACCCGATTGGATTCCACCGTCACACGCGTATAGGTTGACGACGGCCAGACGCGCACCGCCACCACCTGACTTGTGGCGGCAAGACCCACCTGGCTGACGCTGAGCAGCCACATCGCCCCTGCCCCTTTTAACAAACGGCGGCGGCTTATTGCTGAATTGGATCCCGACATGCTTCTCCCGAGCAAGAAATCTGATTGACAGACAAAACATCAAAATTGACCGAAAACTTTAACGAATGACGCATAAACTGTCATCTATAAAAGGGTAAACAATCATACGTTAACGCACGGATTACTTATTATTTTCTGTGGGTCGCAGAAAATTTAGGCTTGCACATGCGGCCACAATCGAATAAAAATACACAAATTACGAATAAACATTCATTAAGGGTTGTGCCATGGTGAAGGAACGTAGAACCGAACTGGTCCAGGGATTCCGCCATTCTGTTCCCTATATCAACGCCCATCGGGGAAAAACGTTTGTCATCATGCTCGGCGGCGAAGCCATTGAGCATGAAAACTTTTCCAGCATCGTCAATGACATTGGCCTGCTGCACAGCCTCGGCATCCTCCTGGTGGTGGTGTATGGTGCGCGTCCGCAGATCGATGCGAACCTGGCCGCACACCATCACGAGCCGATTTATCACAAGCATACCCGCGTTACGGATGCCAAAACCCTTGAGCTGGTGAAACAGGCAGCGGGTCTGCTGCAGCTTGATATCACCGCGCGTCTGTCCATGAGCCTGAACAACACGCCGCTTCAGGGGGCGCATATCAACGTCGTCAGCGGTAACTTCATCATCGCTCAGCCTCTTGGCGTGGACGACGGGGTAGACTATTGCCACAGCGGACGCATTCGTCGTATTGATGAGGAAGCCATTCATCGTCAACTGGACAGCGGTGCCATTGTGCTGATGGGGCCGGTGGCCGTTTCCGTAACCGGCGAGAGCTTTAACCTCACTTCAGAAGAGATTGCCACCCAGCTGGCGATCAAACTGAAGGCGGAGAAAATGATTGGGTTTTGCTCCTCTCAGGGCGTCGTGAACGAAGAAGGGGTGATCGTGCCAGAGCTCTTCCCGAATGAGGCCCAGGCCCGCGTGGAAGCGCTGGAAGCCGAGGGAGATTACTACTCTGGTACCGTCCGGTTCCTGCGCGGTGCTGTGAAAGCCTGCCGCAGCGGCGTGCGTCGCAGCCACCTGATCAGCTATCAGGAAGACGGTGCTCTTCTGCAGGAGCTGTTCTCCCGCGACGGTATCGGCACCCAGATTGTAATGGAGAGTGCGGAGCAGATCCGCCGCGCCACCATTAACGATATCGGCGGTATTCTGGAGTTAATTCGCCCACTGGAGCAGCAAGGGATCCTGGTACGCCGTTCCCGCGAACAGCTGGAAATGGAGATCGATAAATTTACGATTATCCAGCGCGATAATCTGACCATCGCCTGCGCCGCGCTCTATCCGTTCCCGGAGGAGAAGATCGGCGAAATGGCCTGCGTTGCCGTCCATCCAGACTACCGCAGCTCTTCACGCGGCGAGATGCTGCTTGAGCGCGTGGCGGCTCAGGCGCGCCAGATGGGCCTGAGCAAGCTGTTCGTTTTGACCACGCGCAGTATTCACTGGTTCCAGGAGCGCGGATTTACGCCTGTGGATATTGATTTGCTGCCTGAAAGTAAAAAAGAGATGTACAACTATCAACGCCGCTCAAAGGTGCTGATGGCCGACCTGGGATAACAGATCCTTCGCCGGGTGGCGTTGCGCCGACCCGGCCTCTCTTTCTCACCTCGTTCAGAGGGACTCAAATATCGCGCTCAGGCCGCTTCGCCGTTCTGTACGGGTGGCAATCGCCTGCACCAGCACACGCTCGTCGGTATAGAGCGACAAGCGCTGACGCGCGCGGGTGATGGCGGTGTAGATGAGCTCGCGGGTAATCACGGGTGAAAGCTGGGTGGGCAGGATCAACGCCGCATGGTTGAACTCCGAGCCCTGGGACTTGTGTACCGTCATCGCCCATGCTGTTTCATGTTCAGGCAAGCGACTGGGCTGCACAGACTTCACGCTTCCGTCCGGCATCAGGAACCAGACGCGTAGACCCTGTCCACGGTCAAGCGCAATGCCAATATCGCCGTTAAACAACCCCAGCGCGCTATCGTTACGGGAGATCATCACTGGCCGACCTTCGTACCAGCGTGAATGCGGCGTGCGGGTGATTTTGCGCTTTTGCGCAAGCAGTTGCTCAAGCCTGTCGTTGAGGCCGCTGACGCCAAAAGGCCCCTCTCTCAGCGCACACAGCAGCTGATATTCGCCAAACGCGGCAATGACCTGCGCAGGCGTATGTTGCTGCTGCACGCTCGTCAGGAAGTGCTGATAGCCCAGCAGGGCATCATCCAGCATCGCCTGATACTCTTCCCCGGTTTGCAGCGATTTCTTCTCAATATCACTGAAGCTGCCGTCAAAAACGGCACTGGTCGCATGCCGATCCCCTCTGTTCACGGCCGCCGCCAGTTGGCCAATGCCGGAATCACTCCCGAACCGGTAGCTTTTTTGCAGCAAACAGAGGCTGTCTCGCAGCGCCGCCGCGAGAGACTGACTTTCGGCTGCGAGCGAACATCCGGTGAGGCGGGCTAACTCCTCAGCACGTTCCGCGGTATACCCAAGACTCGCATAGGTGCAGATATCGCCCAGTACGGCCCCGGCTTCCACCGAGGCAAGCTGGTCACGATCGCCCAGGAAAATTACGCGCGCGTGGGGAGGTAAGGCGTCAATCAGCCGCGACATCATCGTCAGGTCGATCATCGACGCTTCATCCACCACCAGCACGTCAAGATGCAGCGGGTTTCCGGCGTGGTAACGCAGGCGCTGGCTGCCCGGCTGGGCGCCCAGTAGCCGGTGCAGGGTGCTGGCTTCATTGGGGAAAAGCGCAAGCTGTTCCTGCGTGAGCGGCAGTTTTTGCAGCGCGCCACCTAACGACTCCGTCAGCCTGGCCGCCGCTTTGCCGGTGGGCGCCGCCAGGCGAATACGGCATTTTTGCTCACCCGACAGCTGAATCAGCGCGGCAAGCAGTTTTGCCACGGTGGTGGTTTTACCCGTGCCCGGTCCGCCCGAGATCACCGAGATCCGCCGCGTTAAGGCGACGGCCGCCGCCACTTTCTGCCAGTCTGTCGCCTCATCTGAGGTAAACAGGGCATCCAGCGTTTGCCGGAGCCGCGCTTCTTCACAGGGAAGCGGCGCATTTGTCTCGCTGAAAAAGCGCGCTACCGTCAGTTCATTACGCCACAGCCGGTTAAGGTACAACCGGTCGCCGATGAGGATCATGGGCGTCTGGGTATCGGCTCTGCTGACAGCAGGAGAGCTTAGCAAAACGCTCTGCCAGTCTACCGACTCGCCCAGCAGGGCAAAACAGGACTGAAGAGCCGAAGGCATTTTCTCATCAATGGTCAGGCGCGAAAGCGGCAGGCAGACATGCCCTTCCCCCGCGTCGTTGCTCAGGATAGCGGCAGCCAGCATTACGGCCGGCTGCTCGCCAGCCACCATGATGGCGAACTGCACATCAAGATGGCGCAGTAAACGCTGTTCTACGGCTTCCAGCAGTAATTCCTGCATCGTCATGCCAACTCCTCCGTGCCTGCGGCAAATAAACTGTCCATTTTCTCAATCAGTGCCGCGTCCGGGCGCGTACTAAAAATACCAGACTGCGGATCGTCGGCATCCACCCCGCGCAGGAAGAGGTAAATCACCCCGCCAAAATGGTCTTCGTAGCGGTAATTTGCAATGCGATGACGCAGATAGCGATGCAGCGCAAGGGTATACAGCTGGTACTGCAGATCGTAACGATGCATCTGCATGGCAGAGGCCATCGCCTGTTGGGTATAGGCTTCGCTGTTTTCACCCAACCAGTTCGATTTGTAATCCAACAGGTAGTAACGCCCTTCATGGCGGAACACCAGATCGATAAAGCCCTTCAGCATCCCCTGAACCTGACGGAAGTTAAGTGGCGGGCAACCGGCGGATAGCGGGTCGTGCTCGCGGATCAGCGCATCCAGTGCCTCGGCTCTTAGCGGGCTGGCGATGGGGAGATAAAACTCCATCTCCACCTGCTTATCTCTGGCGGTCAGCTGGCTGAGCGAAATACCCTGTGCCGTGAGCGGGGCGTGAAGGATAGCGGTGATCCATTCGCTGAGCACCGGCTGCCATTGCGCGTCGTAGCCGCCGCTTTGCAACATTTTCAGCACCCACTCCTCAGAGACAGGTTGCGTGAAATCCAGCTCTTCAAACAGGCTGTGTAAAAACGTGCCCGGTGACGCGCCGCGCGGAAATTGATGAGGGGTCAGCACCGGTTCATCCGGCACACTGCCGGTACCTGCGGCATCCACGTCAAGCTTAGGCATCAGATCCTGCGCAATGCTCTGCCCGTGCTGCTGTAAACCGGAATAGCTGGTCACGCGCCAGTCGTCTGCAACGGTTCGCGTAATCTGCCGGGCCTGCAGGTCGGTTGTCTGCTGTTCTGGCAGCTGCCAGCGACTGTTATCGGGTTGCGACGGGATATGCAGGGCAATATGTTCCCCGCACAGTGTTTCAATACACTGACGCAGCCCGGCAGCATCTTTTGGCTCACCAAGCTGAATCAGCCTTCCCAGCGCGCTCAGATGAAAATCGGTCTCGCCTGCCTTTTCGCCACGGCGGCGGAATAGCGGAGCGATACCCAGACTGCAGTGCCAGACCGAGCGGGTCAGGGCCACATAGAGCAAGCGTAAATCTTCCGCCAGGCGCTCGGCCTCGGCCAGTTCTACGCTGGACTCTGCTTTGCTGAGATCGAGCACCGCTTCGAACGACTCGCGATCGTGATAAAAAGCCTGATCCTGCACCCGATAATTGGCGATAAAAGGCAGCCAGACCAGCGGATACTCCAGGCCTTTCGACTTGTGAATGGTGACGATTTGCACCAGGTGCTTATCACTCTCAAGACGCATCTGCTGGCTCGACGAGTTACTGTTCGGATCGGCAATTTGCTGCGCCAGCCAGCGCACCAGGGCATGCTCGCTCTCCAGCTGCGTGCCCGCCTCCTGCAACAGTTCGCTGATATGCAAAATATCGGTCAGACGGCGCTCGCCGCCCACTGTGGCGAGCATATTCTCGGCAATGTGACGCTGCCTCATCAGTTCACGCAGCATCGCCATCACGCCGCGTTTTTGCCAGCGCTCGCGGTACTGCACAAACTCTTCGACCACCGCATCCCAGGCGGCTTCGTCGCAATTTAGCGCATCAATATCGCGCGCGTTCAGTCCCAGCATGCTGCTTGCCAGCGCGCTGCGAAGGGTGCTTTCCCGCTCCGGCGCCATCACGGCCTGCAGCAGCCACAGCATCTCCTGCGCTTCCAGCGTTTCAAAGACGCTATCGCGGTTAGAGAGATACACGGACGGGATGTTCAGTGACGTCAGGGCATCACGGATAAGCGCCGCCTCCTGACGGCTGCGCACCAGCACCGTAATATCGGATGCTTTTACCGGGGCTGATGTGTCCCCCTTCCACAGCAACGCCTCACCGCGCGTACCTGCGCTGAGCCAGTCCCGGATCTGCGCGGCGCAGTGCTGAGCCATGGCATGTTGATAGTCCGTAACACCGCACCCCTCGCCGTCCAGCAGCCAGAAATTCATGGCGGGCTGGTTCACGCCGTTGAATTCAAAGCGCAACGAAGCATTTCTGGCGGCGAACTTTACCGGCTGGAAGGGAATCTCCCTGAACATAAACGCCGAATCCATGCGGCTGAAGAGCGCATTGACGCTCTCCACCATCCCCGGCGAGGAGCGCCAGTTGGTGTCCAGGGTGTAGTGCGCTTCAACCTCGCTGCGGGCTTTCATGTAAGTGAAAATATCCGCGCCACGGAAGGCATAAATGGCCTGTTTGGGATCGCCAATGAGCAACAGTGCCGTGTTAGGCTGCTGTCGCCAGATGCGGCGGAAAATGCGGTACTGCTGGGGATCGGTATCCTGAAATTCGTCAATCATCGCCACCGGAAAGCGCGTGCGGATGGCGGCGGCAAGCGCCTCGCCATTTTCACTGCACAACGCCGCGTCCAGGCGACTTAGCATATCGTCAAAGCCCAGCTCACCCCGGCGGCGTTTCTCACGCGACACCGCTTCACGGATCTCCGCCATGGCGCGGGTGATCATCAGGTCGTTAAGGGTTAATGGCTCTGCCAGCAGGGTTTCGATCTCAACAAACAGCGGGTGCTCCGGAACAATGCCATCGGCTTTGGTTCGCTCAATCAGAAAACGCCGGGAAAATTTTTCCAGCGCATCCGGGAGCTGGTAACCGCGCGTCTCTTCCTGCGCCCAGGCAGTGATCTTGTCGATCCATTTCCCCTGATTACCACGGTTAAACTTGCGCCTGTCGATCCCGGAGTTTTCGATAATGGCGTCGATCTCGCCGACAGACTCAATCCATTTTTGCTTAACGGCTGCAATCTTCGCGACGATTTTTTCATGGCGCGAGGCCAGCGTTTCATCCGCAGGCGGTGGAGATTTAATGACCGGGGCCTCCCCCTGCAGATAGCGCTCAATGGCGCGCAGAAGCTCCTCAGGGCCTTTCCACAACGCATGTACCGCTTCGGCGATCTCCCGCTGTAACGGGTAGCAGTGGCGACGCCAGAAATCAGCACAGGCCTGGTAGCGAAGCTCAGACTCATCTTCAATAAGCTGCAGTTCAAACAGCATGCCGGATTCAAACGCATTCAGGCTCAGCATGCGCTGGCAAAAACCGTGGATGGTGAAGACAGAGGCCTCGTCCATTTGCCGTTCAGCCAGAAGCAGCCACTGTGCGGCCTGCTGTTTATCGGCAATCTCTGCCAGCAGGCTCGCGTAGAGAGGGTTATCCGTGCTTTCGCGCAGACAGGCGATACGCAGTTCATGAATATTGGCACGGATACGGCCGCGCAGCTCAGCGGTGGCGGCCTCGGTGAAGGTCACCACCAGCAGCTCCTCCACGCTTAACGGACGCGGAAAAGCGGCCTGGCCGCCAAGCCCCAGCAACAGACGCAGATAAAGCGCGGCAATGGTGAAGGTTTTTCCCGTTCCCGCTGAGGCTTCAATCAATCGTTCACCCTGCAGAGGTAAACGTAAGGGATCAAGGGACTCAGCGGTGTCGGTCATTCTTTCTTACTCCAGGGCATAGATTGCTGCAGGGCGCTGACGCTCTTCCAGATTTTCCAGCCTTTCGGGTTAACGTAGTCCGTTTTTCCGTTCTGGCTACCAGAAACCTGAGACAGAATGGCTATTCCCTGCGGTTTAACCACCGCCTGATGGAAGAAGTCGGCAACCTTCTGAGGCGTCAGCTGTTTTATCTCGGCCACTACTTTATCACGCGAATCAAATTTCAGATTACCGCGATCGAAATCTTTGCTCAGTTGGGATGCTTCTTCACCCAGCGTCTGAGGCGGCTGCATCACCTGCGCGATGACGGCCTGCTGGATTTGGGCAAACTCATCCGGCTTCATGGCTCGCAGTTTAGCTTCCGCTTGCGGGAAGAAAGCCTGGTAACGCTGCCAGAGATAAGCGGGCTGTTTATCGCTGCTCTGCAGCAGGAAACCCAGCCCCCACTGGCGGCCAACGTTCATGGAGAAGGCAAAGACCGCGTAGCCAAGCTGCTCTTCTGTGCGCAGCTGATTGTAGAACCACGGCTGTATAATTTGTCCCAGAACGGCACTCTGCGCAGAGCTGGCAAATTCATCATAGCCCGTAGGAACAAACACGGCGGCCAGCGCGGAATCCGTGCTGTTACCTGCTTTTTCAAAAATCACATTCTGTTTTTTCTCAACCAGCACGTCCTGGTTACGGCACCACTCGTCGCCTTTTGAACCGAGCTGCTGACGTACGTTCTCCGCCAGCGTTTTGGCCTGGTCCTCGCTCATGTTGCCGACGATAAGAAACTCCGGACGTGTGTTAGTTTTCAGCGCGTCGCGGTAGGCCAACACCTCTTTTAATGTGATGGATGGCAGCAGCGCCCGGCGATCTTCACGCTGGAAATAAGGGATTTGCGACAGCATCTGCGCCGGCATAATCGCCTGATCGTACGCCTTGCCTTTCTCAGCGGAATCCATCATCTGCGCATACCAGGACTTCGCCTGCTCAAACTGCTCTTCCGTTGGCGTGTAGCTGAAATAGCCCTCCAGCAACGCCTGGAACAGCTGAGGCAGACGCTGGGTATAGCCGTTTGCATTGACCATCAGTCCGTTATTGGCGTTGGTAGAGAAGCTGATTCCACCCACCGCGGCCTGGTTGCTGAGCTGGTCAAGCGCGATACCGGCCAGATAGTCATTGAGCGCAAACATCACCTGATTTTTGGCGCTATCCATCGCTTTCGGGTTGCGAAGAACAACGCTGACATCGGCTTTTGGCTCGCTGGCGAAGTAGTGGCTTGGGGTATACACCACGCGCAACGTCGGCTCATCAACAATAAGCTGCGGGTGTGGGTACGCTTTCGCGGTTTTAATCAGGGAGAAATCATCCGGGATGTAGGGATTCAGTTCCGGCAGCTTCAACGCGATCTCGCTGGCCTTTTTCTGCCAGTTTGCGAACGTTTGCTCACTGATTTTATCCACCTGGTAAGGGGCATTCACGAAATAGGCCGTTTTGTTATGCGGCTCGTTCGGGCTGATGTACCAGATACGGGCATTCTGTGGGGTCATCATTGCCAGGCGCGCTTTTATCGCCTCAGCGTCGTACTGGTCGGCAATGTTGACCGCGTCCAGGGTATGTTCAACCGGCACGCGGATCATGGTATCCGCCAGCCACTCAACATAGTCCATGTCGCGGGTAATGGACGGATAGCGGAAATCGAGATCCAGCACGTGTGCCAGTTCGTCAAAGTAGCGTTTATCGACGCCTTTATCGCGCAGCAACGAGAGATAGCTGAAGATAGCCGCGACCACCTCATCACGGTGCGCCAGCCCTTTGTCGGTCAGGGTGGCGGAAATCGCCAGCACACCGCTGTTGCCGTTAACCACTGGATCGGAGTCGGCACGGATCCCTTCCACCAGCCCCTGCTTTTGCAGCCAGTCAGAAAGCGTTCCCGGGCTACGGTTACCAATAAGATAGGTGACCAGTTCATCCGTTTTACTGCGGAACTGTGCGGTGTTGTTATCAATGCGGAACTCAACGCGTAACACCTTGCGCGGCAGTGCGGGCACGTAGTGGATCACGATCCCTTTCTGCGCGTCGGTGACAACCGGTACGTTTATCTGCGGCAGGTCGATGTTTTTATTTGGTACCCGTCCAAAGGTCTGCGCCGCCATGGCAGCCAGTTCTGGCAACGGTTTGTTGCTGTAGATAACCGCTTTCATCAGGTTTGCGGAGTAGTATTTGTCGCGAAACGCGTGCAGTGCATCAAGCACCGGGCTGTTTGGTTTGTCACTCAGCGTCTCGAGGTTCCCCCCGGAAAAACGGGATCCAGGGTGCGCCGGGTTGATGGTTTCGGCGCTCACCTGCGCCATGCGCATACCGTCTCGCGTGCGGGCCAGGGTCAATTCAGCATTGACGGCATTACGTTCACGGTCAGCGTATTTTTTATCCAGCAGCGGTGCGGCAATGGCATCGGCGAGACGATCCACCGCCCCTTCCAGCGCATCATTTTCGACTTCCAGATAAAACGCCGTCCGATACGGTGCCGTACTGGCGTTGTGGCTGCCGCCATGCATTTTCAGAAATTCGGAGAGGCTATCCGGCTGGGGGTATTTTTTGGACCCCATCAGCGTCATATGTTCCAGATAGTGCGCAAGACCCGGGTGCGCTTCGGGATCTTCCAGCGACCCAACGGGTACCACAAGCGCCGAGAGGGATTTCACCGCCTGCGGATCGGAAACCAGCAGCACGGTCATCCCGTTATCAAGGCGGACAGCCTGATACTGACGGGTATCTTTTTCGCTCTTCCGGATAGTTTCCTGAACGGGTTGCCAACCGGAGTCTGCCTGAGTGACGGGAGCCCAAAGGGCGACAAACAAAACAAACGCTTTGAACAAGGTGCTGCCTGGCATTAACGACCTCTTTATCACGGCTACATCATTAACAAACTTCGTGCTGGACACGCCAGCATCTCTTTCTTTCTGTACATCAGTCCGTGATAGCAGGTGCATCATAAATGAACACCCATTGCTGCGCAATTTTTATACAGCGCTCAGGACTGATTAAATTTGAACAACGGTAACAGGTAACGTTGTGCCTCTTCCGTGATGGTCTCAAAGTATTCTGGCTCAAGCGTTCGCCATAACCGTTGATACCAGACATCATCGCCTTCACCACGGACCATCATGTTACCTTCCCAGGCCTGAACAAATTTACTCCGCGCTTTCTGCAGTGAAGCGTCATCCGTTAACATCGCATCATTCTGCGCGTCATAACAGGCTTTTATCCACGCCCCGCCACTTTCAGGCAGTAACAGCAGCGGCTTGTTCATCCCCTGACGGTAACCTTCAATGTACAAGGACAAGTAATGTAATGCCTGCTCCGGCTCCATTGGCGGGAAACGCCACTCGCCCTCCTTGCGTACAAACATCCGGCTTTCACCCTGGTTACCGCCAGCACTGTAGACAAGATGTTCGAGCCAGAGTTGCAAACCCTGCGAAACGCTCAGCATGGAAGGCCGCCAGCGCAGCAGCCCGTCCGGTTGAACCTGCGTCAGCCAGCCCGTCAGCTGGATACCGTTGCAGTTGAGGTCGATTTCGAGGCTTGTTCCCGGCTGTCGGCATTCGATAACACGCTCGGCAAGCGCCTTCATCTCTGTGCACTGCGCCTCCCAGACGATCTCCCCAAACGCACCATACGGTAATTGCCCCGCAGCGCGATAGCGGCGGAACAGTTTGTCAGCATCTTCCTGCTCCACCAGCGCATTCAGCAGCTGGAGGTTTAACTGATAACGTTCCAGCCCTTCCAGCGTAAACGGTTCTGCGTCAGGAATTTCGCTCTCTTCCGAGCGGAAATTTACCTGCAACCGCTGCTGGAAGAAGGCGCGTACCGGATGCGCCCAAAACCGCTGCAGCTGTTCGAAGGTCAGGGTTTCAATGGGCCGCGCGTCGAGCTCCTGAATGAAATCGCTGTGCGCCCTCCCCTCTTTCTTCGCCGCGGGCAGCCACTCCTGGGCATAGCTCTGCAATTCGCTGGCGACGTAGTTCATCGGGTCAAACGGCATACGGCTGTGACAACAGATGATATGCGCTTTCACCCGCTGGTCGCTCTCATCGCAGTTACGTTCTTCATCCCCCGGCAGGTAGTGGCTCTGTCCGATATAGTCCACCAGTTCCTGCACCAGAACAGAGGGAAAACGCTCGCTGTTGTCCTGAATCGACCGACCGATATAACTGATGTAAAGCTTGTTCTGCGCGGAAATAAGCGCCTCAAGGAAGAGGTAGCGGTCATCATCACGACGGCTACGGTCGCCCCGCTTTGGTGCCGGGCTCATGAGATCAAAGCCCAGCGGCGGCAGGGCTCGCGGATAAACACCGTCATTCATACCAAGCAGACACACCACTTTGAAGGGAATGGAACGCATGGGCATCAGCGTGCAGATATTGATCGGCCCGGCAAGGAAGCGCTGGCTGATACGCTCCTGATCGAGGCGCAGGGTCAATTCGTCCCGCAGAAGCGAAAGCGGGATCGCTTCGTTATAGTGGGAGTTCACCCCCTCATCGACTATCGCCTGCCACTGTGTTTCAATCAGCGCCATTGCGGCTTCCGTGTCACTGTCCGGCAGGAAGAAATCATTGAGCAGTTCCCGGCAAACCGGCAGCCACTCCTCCAGCGGACGCGGCTGCATTAGCGCACGTCGCCAGCGGTTAAGCTGCATCAGCAGTGAGGCTAAATGCCCGACAAGCTCCGCGATGAGCCCGCTGGACTCATCATAAGGCAGGACCTCGTTCCACTCGCCCTGGCTGCTTTCCATGGCATACCCCAGCAGCATACGCGTCAGACCAAACTGCCAGGTGTGCTGTCCGGTAGGGGGAAGCTCAAACTCCTGTACGTTGTCGTCATCGATCCCCCAACGTACGCCAGACTCGTTTACCCACTGACGAAGGTAGCGCAACCCCTCTTCGTTAATGTTGAAACGAGCGGCCAGCACGGGGACATCGAGCAATGCCAGGACATCTTCGGAAATGAAGCGGCTGTCGGGCAGTGACAGCAGGGTAACGAATGCCTGCAAGGCCGGGTGAGACTGGCGAGCCCGACGGTCAGAGATGGCATAAGGCAGGTAGCGCTCTCCCGTCGCACTGCCGAAAACGGCCTGAATAAAGGGGCTGTAGCTGTCGATATCCGCCACCATCACCACGATATCACGCGGTGTCAGGTCAGGATCGTCCTGCAGCATGGCGAGCAACTGATCGTGCAGGACTTCGACTTCACGCTGCGCACTGTGGCAAACATGCACCGTGATACTGCGATCGTCGGGATCCAGTCTCCGTTTCGTGTCGCTGCGTTCAAATTCTTCGGCCGTCACGCCCATCACCGCGCGATTTTCCAGATCCAGAATATCGGACTGGATATTGTGCAGCAGGCTGTCCGGCGTGATTTCAACAAACGCATCCACGTCGCCTTCGCCTGACGAGGTGATATCAGAGAGCATATGAATATAGTCCCGGCCCAGCTTGCCCCAAGAGGCAAGCAGCGGGTTTGGCAGGTTCTGAATGCCCTGCTCATCAAAAAGCTGCGCGGCAGAGGCACAGTCTTTAAACAAGGGCACCGTGCGTTCTTCAAAGAGACGTCGCCGCTGGCGCGTCACAAGCCGCGAAAGCCACCGGTCATCCTGAATGTCGCCCCAGTAATGGCGGCAGGGGTTAGTAAAGAGAATATGGATGTCGGTGTGTTTTCCGAGCGCTTTCAGCGCATCCAGATAGACGGGTGGCAAGGCGGAAATACCGCAGATAAATACGCGGGAGGGCAGCCGGGCCGGTCGGTCAGTGCTATTTTCCAGTATGGAGATGAACCGTTGGTAGAGGTTCGCACGGTGCCACTTGGGTTGACCCAGCTTTTCGGTATGCGCCACCAGCGCTTTCCACAGCGGCGCCTGCCAGACCTGCGCCTCCGGCAGACCTTCCACCAGCTCACCCACCTCCCAGCGAGTCAGCCATTCCGGACGATACACTAAATACTGGTCATAGAGATCCGCGGTACGTGATGCCAGCTGGAACAGCTTGCGTTTGTCGGTATCGTCATGCAGGTAGTGGCGCAGCATGGCAAACTCATCATGCGTGAGCATATCTGGCAAAAGCGCCATCAGCTTCCAGCTCATGCTCTGTTTGTTAAACGCGCTCTGCTCCGGGATGTCAGGCAACACGCGGACAAACATCTCCCAGATAAAGCTCGCGGGAAGCGGAAAATCGATATTCGCCGCGATGCCAAATTTACGGGAAAGCGACATCTGCAGCCATTGTGCCATACCGGTGCTCTGCACCAGCACCATTTCAGGCTCAAACGGATCGTCGAGCCGCTCGCGCTCAACGATAAATTCCATCAGCGCTTCCAGCACATCCAGACGATTTGAGTGGTAGACCCTTAACATAGACGCTCCCGACTACTGGCTAACCGGGCAATGCAGACGCGTCATCTCACCGCGTCGACCCAGAGGAGAAATAAGTGTAACCGTGATGCTGACACATCCAGACTGCGTTGTCTGCATCCGGTTTATCTGCCAGCCTGCTGGCAGAGCACCAGCATCCATCTGCGACTGCGTCCAGGCGATGTGCCAGAGCTGACGATACTGGCTAAACAGGGCAAAGCGGGAAGCCAGCGCCCGGTGATAGCCGGACAGCGCCGTTACGATCGCCACCAGCAGCAGCATCGCCAGCAACACATCGACCATGCTGAACCCCTTTTCATTCTTTACGGCAACCGACATAACGCACGCTCCTTTAGCGGGCAAAAATCACTCCAGCCATGAGGTAAAAAGCGTATGTGCCCGTTGACAATCTCCCCGCCACGCCAGAGCAACAGCTCTCCATCTCCAGCGATGAGTAACACCTGCGACTCATTCAGTACACGCATACAAACACGTTGCGTTTGTCTCTGTTTGCACTGTACATCAGGCTGCAACGACCAGTGCTGAACGCGCCCCCACTCCAGCGCAGACTGCGTGACTGCCTGCTGCTGGATGGCGCGGCTCTCGTCGCCAACCAGCATGGTAAATGTTATGAGTTGCTGGTTAAGGCCGGTCAGGATCAGTGTGCCTAACACCAGTAACAGCAGAACCAGCGTCAGTGAGGCAATCCCATGCTGGCGGCTCACAAGTTAAACCCCGTAACGCCATAGCGAGCCTGGTAAGGGGCAGTGTGCTTATCATTCACCCCGCTGGCGGACAGCTCGAGATATAACGCTGGCGCAAATCCCGGATGCTCATGTTTACGTACCACAAATGTGTGGATCATAAGCCGGGCTGGGTCGGTAAGCTTCTCCCATCCTTTTCCTTCACACCCCGTCGCGCCACGCAGGGTTTCCAGCGCGCCTGATTCCAGACGAAACCCCGTACTTTCGTTATCCGATGCTGAGGTGTCCCAGGTGCCGTTACTGTTTGCATCCCACCGGACAATCACACAGCGTCCCTCCCTGCCGATGGTCAGGCTCTGCCCCTGACAATTACCCGCGCAATACCCCGCGCGCTGTAACTGCTTGCCAATCGCGAACAGGCGTTGCCAGATCTCTTCTTCACGCTCCTGCGCCCTGGATTGCAGCAAAACTGCCCGTTGCAGCTCCGGTAAAAAACGCGACGTGCTGAGTAACAGAATGCTGCTGATCGCCATTGCAACCAGCACCTCTGTAAGTGAGAAGCCGTGCTGGTTCATCGGCATGCATTTTCCCCTGTAACAGTGCACATCCTGATACGCCCTCCGTTTGAGACGACAATCATCCATTCTCCTGCCCTGCTCTGTACCCGTATCCGCCCTGCCCACGCCGTGTCCCTTAATCCGTAGAATCCTAATGAAGGCGTAACCTCCCTTAGCACGACGTCAGGCCACAACGGTCTGAGCACATACGGGCTATTGTTCTCACAGCCCTGCACTGCAGAGCTCATCAAACAGGCGCCTCTGTCGTCCTGCTGAAGCGTGATCAGGTGGTCACGGTTGTGACGATTGGCATCGTTTCGCAGAAACACCAGATAGTCGCGGACCTGACAGGCGACCTGCCACAACCTCTGCCGCTGTTGCCAGTTGTCCCAGCCGGCGAGCCCTGTCGCGCTGAGGATAATAACCAGCGAAATGGCAACCAGAGTTTCGATAAGCGTAAAGCCGTGCTCTTTTTTCATGCCGGGAGTGTGGCGAAACGCCGTGAACATGACGAGCCGCAATTCGGGGTTTTACGAGGCGTTATCCAGAGAATGTTATCCGTTGCAGCGCGTTGCACGCCGACTGGATAACGCCTCGGGGAACAGAGTACAGACGAAAAAAAACCGGCGCGTAAATGCGCCGGTTATGTAACGATTTGCTGTATCAGATTGCGACAGGCGCTTTGATGCCCGGATGCGGGTCGTATCCCTCAATCTCGAAGTCGTCAAAGCGGTAATCGAAGATCGATTCCGGTTTACGTTTGATAATCAGCTTCGGCAGTGCACGCGGCTCACGGGTCAGTTGGAGATGCGTCTGTTCCATGTGGTTGCTGTACAGGTGCGTATCCCCACCGGTCCAGACAAAATCGCCCACTTCCAGATCGCACTGCTGGGCCATCATATGTACTAACAGCGCATAGCTGGCGATGTTAAACGGCAGGCCGAGGAAGACATCGCAAGAGCGCTGGTAAAGCTGGCAGGAGAGTTTGCCATCAGCCACATAGAACTGGAAGAACGCATGGCACGGTGCCAGCGCCATTTTATCCAGCTCACCCACGTTCCAGGCAGAAACGATAATACGGCGCGAGTCCGGGTCGTTTTTCAGCTGGTTCATCACGGTGGTGATCTGGTCAATATGGCGGCCATCAGGCGTTGGCCACGCACGCCACTGCTTGCCGTACACCGGGCCCAGATTGCCGTTTTCATCTGCCCATTCATCCCAGATGGAGACGTTGTTTTCGTGCAGATAGGCAACGTTGGTATCGCCTTGCAGGAACCAGAGCAGTTCATGAATGATCGAGCGCAGGTGGCAGCGCTTTGTCGTCACCAGGGGGAAGCCTTCTTGCAGGTTGAAGCGCATCTGGTGGCCAAAAATGGAGAGCGTCCCGGTTCCGGTACGGTCATTTTTCGGCGTGCCCTCGTCGAGCACTTTTTTCATCAATTCAAGATACTGTTTCATGGTTCCTCAGGAAAGTTGTTGCTGTGGACGACGACGATACGCCCAAATCATCATAATGGCACCCGCGACGATCATCGGAATGGAGAGGATTTGCCCCATGCTGATGTACTGTACCCACTCGCCGGTGAACTGCGCATCCGGCTGGCGGAAGAACTCAACGATGATACGGAACGCACCGTAGCCAATCAGGAACAGGCCGGAGACAGCCCCCATCGGGCGCGGTTTGCGGATAAACAGATTCAGGATGATAAACAGCACCACGCCTTCCAGCGCCAGTTCATAGAGCTGAGACATGTGACGCGGCAGAACGCCGTACGTATCAAAAATGGATTGCCATTCAGGATGAGACGGCAGCAGCGCCAGGTCTTCTGCGCGCGAGCCCGGGAACAGCATAGTAAAGGAAACGCTCGGGTCGACACGTCCCCACAGCTCGCCGTTAATGAAGTTGCCCAGACGACCAGCCCCCAGACCAAAGGGAATCAATGGCGCGATAAAATCCGATACCTGGAAGAAGTTGCGTTTGGTGCGTTTGGCAAAAATCACCATCACCAGAATCACACCAATCAGGCCGCCATGGAAGGACATCCCCCCGTCCCAGACGCGGAACAGATAGAGCGGATCGTTGAGGAATACCGGGAGGTTATAGAACAGGACATAGCCAATACGCCCACCAAGGAACACACCGAGGAAGCCCGCGTAAAGCAGGTTTTCGACTTCGTTTTTGGTCCAGCCGCTGCCAGGACGACTGGCGCGACGGCCAGCCAGCCACATAGCAAAAATGAAGCCCACCAGGTACATCAGACCGTACCAGTGAAGCGAAACGGGTCCTACTGAGAAAATGACCGGATCAAATTCCGGAAAATGCAGATAACCACTGTTCATCTGTCACCACAAGATGTTGTTATTCCGCTGAAAGTGGACAGCGGTAGAGATGCGCCCCGGCGGTCAGCAGAGGCTCCAAAGTTGCGAATCATAGCACAAGGCGGACGCGGAGGATGCGCCAGAGATGTAAAAGATGTGTATAGAGGATGGTGTGGGATGTTGCCCTCTTCCACGGGGCTGAGGGATCCCCACAGAAAAAGTGCGCACGTACGGCTTCCTCTCCTCCTGGGAGAGGGCTGGGGTGAGGGGGAACATACAGCGCTGGTGGTCATTCTGAGAGCAGCGTTATTGCTTCTGTTTATGAATCATTGTGGCCCCCTCAGCCTACAGGTAGAGAGATAAAAACTTCAGCGGCCACCGCGGATCAGGCCGCCCATGCCACGTCGCTCCATAAACGCGGCGACCTGATGACGCACTTCTGTTGCCAGCTGTGCTTCAAGACTGCGCTCGGCCAGCTCGCGGGCATCCTCGATGTCAATATGGCGCAGCAGGTACTTCACACGTGCGACAGCGCGGCCGTTCATCGACAGATGGCGATACCCCAGGCCGATGAGGATCGCAACGCACATTGAATCCCCGGCCATTTCGCCACACAGCCGCAAATCGATACCGTATTGTTCCGCTTCGCGGGCAATCATCGCCAGCGCCCTAATGATAGCCGGATGCAGGCTGTCATAAATACTGGCAACACGCGTGTTGTTACGATCGACAGCCAGAATATACTGCGTCAGATCGTTGGTCCCGACAGAGATAAAGTCGACCCGGTTCGCCAGCTGCGGCAGCATGAAGACCATGGAAGGCACTTCGAGCATCACCCCGATCCGCGGTTTGGGGATCGCGTAACCGATCATCTCTTCGACTTCACGGCCTGCACGTTCGATCAACCGTCGCGCTTCGTCGATCTCATCAATGCTGGTGACCATAGGCAGTAAAATGCTGAGGTTCCCGGTCGCCGCATTCGCGCGCAGCATGGCGCGCACCTGGATCAGGAAGATCTCAGGCTGATCCAGCGTAATGCGGATCCCACGCCAGCCCAGGCACGGGTTTTCTTCACTGATTGGCATATACGGCAGCTGTTTATCCGCCCCAACGTCCAGGGTACGCAGGGTAACCGGCTTGTCGTTAAACATCTGCAACATGCCCTGATACTGTGCGACCTGCTCCTCTTCTGAGGGAAAGCCGCTTTGCAGCATGAACGGGATTTCAGTGCGATATAAGCCGATGCCATCAATGCGGCTGCCGAGCTTCTCTTCATGCTCGGGGCTTAACCCTGCGTTGAGCATAACTTTGATGCGCTCGCCGCTTTTGAGCTGTGCAGGCAGGTCGACGTCATCTTCCGCCAGCTTGCTTAATTCATTCTCTTCACTGATAAGGCGCTGGTATTCCTGGAGCAGGACCGGCTCAGGATCGACCAGGAGCTCACCGCGATAGCCATCCACCACCAGCGTGCGTCGGTGCAGCACCGAGGGCTGAATATCGGCCCCCATAACGGTGGGGATACCCAGGGCACGAACCATAATAGCCGCATGGGAGTTAGCTGCGCCATCGCGCACCACCACACCTGCTAGCCTGTCCTGCGGCAGCTCCGCCAGCGTGGTCGCGGACAGTTCATCGGCAACCAGCACAAAGCGTTTTGGCCAGGCATTCGGCCCCTGGATCGTGTCATCAAGGTGGAACAGCAGACGCTGACCGAGTGTACGTAAATCTCCCGCACGCTCTTTCAGGTAACCGTCTGTCAGTGCGGCAAATTGCTCAGCAAATTTTTCGATGACCTTTTTAACGGCCCATTCCGCTACGGCACCTTTATCAACCTCGGCAAAAAGCTCACGGCGCAGACGTGCATCGGAGAGCAGGTGGGAATAGAGGTCAAAAATGGCCGCCGTCTCTTTTTGCGCCCCGGCGGCAAAGCGTTTGCTGTAACGCCGAAATTCGTTGGCTGCCTCTTCCAGCGCCGCGGTGAGGCGCTCGCGCTCAAGCGCTTCATCCAGCGTTGAGGCTTCGTACACCTGTTCCATCAGCGGCAGGGTGGCGTCCATCCAGCCTTCAGCAATCGCCACGCCAGGCGAGGCCGGCAGCGCACGAATACGCGTGTGGCGGTACTGCCCAAACAGGGCGGCAAGCTGAGACTGAGAGAGGATCGCAGCCATCTGCGTGGCTAGCGTCACGAGGAAAGACTCTTCGCTTTCGTCATACTGACGCAGTTCGCGCTGCTGAACGACCAGTACGCCAAGCAGTTGACGACGCTGGATGATCGGTACGCCCAGGAAGGCGCGGAAACGCTCTTCTTTTACGGAGGGAATGTATTTAAAGCTGGGGTGCTTTTGCGCGTCGGCAAGGTTGATGGGTTCAGCCAGTCGCCCCACCAGGCCTACGATACCTTCATCAAAGGCGAGCGTAACGGTACGACCACGTGGTTTTTTTAAACCACGGGTCGCCATCAGGTAGTAGCAACGTCGGTCATGATCGGCCAGATACACCGAACAGACTTCAGTTTCCATCGCAAGACAGATGTCAGTGACCAGAATATTCAGCGCCTCGTTCAGACGAGGCGCACTGGCCACTTTCTCGACTATTTCTCGCAAGCGGGTGAGCATGATTTGCGTAGCTTAACCTCTTTTACGTCGCCAGGCAGGTGCGCTCTGCGGCTTAGGCGGGATCTCCTGAAGCTGCATGACAACACTTGCGAACTCTTTCATCACCCTACGGTAAACATCGCGTTTAAATGACACGACCTGACGAACAGGATACCAGTAACTCACCCAGCGCCAGCCATCAAACTCCGGCGTACTGCTGGTTTGCATATTGATATCTGAATCGTTGCCCACCAATTGCAACAGAAACCACTTCTGTTTCTGGCCGATACAAACCGGCTTTGTGTCCCAACGCACCAAACGTTTCGGTAACTTGTAACGCAACCAGTTGCGGGTCGAAGCCAGGATGCGAACATCTTTTCGGCTTAAACCGACCTCTTCAAACAGCTCCCGGTACATCGCTTGTTCTGGGGACTCCCCTGGGTTGATCCCGCCTTGCGGAAACTGCCAGGAGTGCTGACCATATCGCCGGGCCCACATCACCTGGCCCTGACGATTACAAATTACTATTCCTACGTTCGGGCGGTAGCCATCGTCATCAATCACCGGACTACCCCAAACTAAATCTGATATATGAATGATTGTTTCACACTACAGGGAGGCGGTAAACCACTCTCTTACAGGCCTGCAACCTAATAACATTTGAATAACTCACAAATATGCGCAGAGTTATAAACAGATTAGCGGCAACAAGGGCAATTTTATTCACCTTTTCTGTGGATATAGTTGTGAAGAAGTGTGGAATTACCGATGAACAACCTGACGAGCCCCTCGCTACACCGTGTCACCCGCTGAAAACATTCCTATAATTTTCATTTAATTAGCTCTGTTTTTAGCGCCCCAGGAAGGAATTACGTGACGATCATCACACCTGGGATCGTTATGCTGATGAAAGATCGAACAGCGTCGGTTTTATCCACAGATTGTGCCAATAAGTTAGGCACAATTTGTGTGAAAATTCGATTTTCGTCGCACGTCAAGGCTGTAAATTGAAACAGTAGTCAGGGTTATTCCCAGTTATCCCACTTTTCTGTGGATAACATGGTGTAAGATCCTGTTTATTGTCAGTGACCAGAATTGGACAACCCGTTTTTCGTTTCATAAAGAACGGTCTGGCATGACTAAAAAAACCTAAAAATCATGCACATGGCATATTCGTACAGAAAAAGTTAAACTCTATCCACAGGGGATAGTTTCTTAGTTTATTTTTTAATCAAAAGGTTGCCGTCATGCTTGCGCTCTCACCCATGCTTTCTCCGCCAACAAGCGAAGCCCAGCTGCTTGGGCAGGCCCAGCGTCTGGCGGGCTTTTCGCTTGGCGAACTGGCAGCGATGGCAGGGTTGCCGATCCCAAAGGATCTGAAACGGGATAAGGGCTGGATCGGCATGTTGCTTGAGCTGTGGCTGGGGGCAAGTGCGGGGAGTAAACCCGAGCAGGATTTTGCGGCTCTGGGCGTTGAGCTAAAAACCATTCCCATAGACCGTCTGGGAAAGCCCCTTGAAACCACCTTTGTCTGCGTGGCGCCGTTAACCGGGAATACCGGCGTGACGTGGGAAACCAGCCATGTTCGCCATAAACTCAAGCGCGTACTCTGGGTTCCGGTTGAGGGTGAACGCCAGATCCCGCTGGCTGAACGCCGGGTAGGCGCACCGCTGCTCTGGAGTCCCGATGAAGATGAAGAGCGGCAGCTAAGGCTGGACTGGGAAGAGCTGATGGATATGATCGTCCTTGGGCAGGTAGAGCGCATCACGGCCCGACACGGAGAAGTTTTACAGTTGCGTCCGAAAGCGGCCAACAGCAAAGCCCTCACCGAGGCTATTGGCGCCAAGGGCGAACCGATACTCACGTTGCCGCGCGGCTTTTATCTCAAAAAGAACTTCACAGGTGCGCTGCTGGCTCGCCATTTCTTACTGAAAACATAGTTTTTTACTCATTTTGCGAACTATCAAACATAATCGACGGGGATTTAAGATTTTCCCCCTTTCTCCTTTCGATATATCAGGTTAATACTACACTATGATTTGATACGAGCCAGGTGAGGACGATAACGATGAAAAAATGGGCAGTGTTGATTTCAGCAGTGGGTTTAGCGTTTGCGGTATCGGGCTGTAGCAGCGATTACGTTATGGCGACGAAAGATGGCCGGATGATCCTGACCGACGGTAAACCTGAAGTCGACGATGATACTGGCCTGGTCAGCTACCATGACCAGCAGGGTAATAAAATGCAGATCAATCGCGACGAAGTTTCGCAGATTATCGAGCGATAAACAGATAAAGGTCAGTGGCTTGCTGGCCTTTTTGATTTTTTTCTTCCCCTTTTGCTTCCCCTCTGCCATGTTTATATTCCTTTGTCGGGAGGTTCCTGACGTGGTCTGTATTTCTAATGAAGGAAGCCGGCTATGCATTATCACCGTATCCCCCACAGCGCTCTGGAAATAAGCCAACTGGGGTTGGGCACGATGACATTTGGTGAACAAAACAGCGAAGCCGATGCCCATGCACAACTCGATTATGCCGTCAGCCAGGGCATTAACCTGATTGATGTTGCAGAGATGTACCCTGTACCGCCTCGTCCGGAAACGCAGGGGCTTACCGAAACCTACGTCGGCAACTGGCTCGCCAAACGCGGGAATCGCGAAAAGCTGGTTGTTGCGTCAAAAGTCAGCGGCCCCGCACGCAACAACGATGCCGGGATCCGTCCAAACCAGATCCTCGATCGCAAAAATATCCGCGCCGCGCTGGATGCCAGCCTGAAGCGCCTGCAAACCGACTATCTCGATCTCTATCAGGTTCACTGGCCGCAGCGCCCCACCAACTGCTTTGGAAAGCTGGGCTATAGCTGGAATGCGAGCGCCCCGGCCGTTACGCTACTGGAAACGCTGGAAGCCCTGGCCGAATGCCAGCGAGCGGGAAAAATCCGCTACATCGGTGTCTCTAACGAAACGGCCTTTGGCGTGATGCGCTATCTGCACCTGGCGGACAAACATGACCTGCCCCGCATCGTCACCATCCAGAACCCATACAGCCTGCTCAACCGCAGCTATGAAGTGGGTCTGGCCGAAGTGACACAATACGAAGAGGTGGAATTGCTCGCCTATTCATGTCTGGGCTTTGGTACGTTGACAGGGAAATACCTTAACGGCGCGAAACCTGCCGGAGCGCGTAACACCTTGTTCAGCCGCTTTACCCGATACAGCGGTGAGCAGACACAAAAAGCCGTGGCGGCCTATGTGGATATCGCGAAACGTCACGGCCTTGATCCGGCTCAGATGGCCCTGGCCTTCGTGCGTCGTCAGCCGTTTGTTGCCAGCACTCTGCTGGGCGCAACGACCATGGAACAGCTGAAAACGAATATCGAGAGTTTCCATCTGAATCTGAGCGAAGAGGTATTAGCAGAGATTGAAGCGGTGCATCAGGTATACACCTACCCGGCACCGTAATAAAAGCAAACGGCAACCTGGTTGCCGTTTTTAATGTTTGCCCCCTCTCCCATGGGAGAGGGCCGTGGTGAGGGCGTCAGGCCGCTCTTATCAACGGCGACGCTGCCAGATCCATAATCCGGCAATCGCCAGCGCAAACAGCGCGCCGAATCCTACGCCAATCCCCACCACCGGCACACCGACTTTAACGGCCAGCGAATAGAGCCCCAGCATTAACAGCATCGCCAGGTTTTCACCGAGGTTTTGCACCGCAATGGCATTTCCTGCGCCGACGGTCTGCTTGCCGCGCTCCTGCAACAGCGCATTGAGCGGCACAACGAAAAAGCCCCCCAGAATACCAATCAGGACAAGCAGCGCGTAGGCGGGTAGCAAGGCGTGCTGCAGCGAGAAGATAAGCACCACCACGCCAATCAGGATCCCCGCAGGCATGCAGCGTGCAACGGTCTCAAGCGTCACCAGCTTCGCCGCCGCGCCAGCCCCAACGACAATCCCAATCGCCACCATTGCGTTAAGATAAGTCGGTGTCGCATTGTCAGTAATCCCCAGCGCCACCGGCACCCACAGCACCAGCAGAAAACGCAGCGTGACGCCTGCGCCCCAGAACATGCTGGTGCCCATCAGGGAGAAGCGCGTTTCACCGTTACGCCACAGTACGCGGCAGGCGTTGAAGAAACTGCCTGTCATAGGCGTAAAGCGCCAGGATTGCCCCGGGCGAGCCACCGGCAATTTTGGAATAAACAGGTTGGCTATCACCGCCCCGCCATACACCACGGCACACACGCTCAGCGCCGCCAGCACATGCCAGTCCGCCAGCACGCCCCCTGCGACAGAGCCGAGCAGGATCGCCGCAATGGTAGAGGACTCCATCAGCCCGTTGGCTTTTACCAGCTTATCGCCGGTCGTGAGTTCCCCCAGGATGCCATACTTCGCCGGGGAGTACGCCGCTGCGCCAATGCCCACCAGCGTGTAGCCGATAAACGGGTTGATACCAAAACAAATACTGGCGGCGCCCAGCAGTTTAAGGCCGTTCGCAAACATCATCACCCGGCCTTTCGGGAAGCTGTCCGCCACCTGTCCGACAAACGGAGCGAAAATAATGTAAGCACCCACAAACACCATCTGCAGGATGGGCTGGCTCCAGTCTGGATAAAACTCGGCCTTCAGCAATGCCAGGGTGGCAAACAGTAACGCATTGTCACCGAAGGCAGAGAGAAACTGGGCGGCAATGACCGCCATCATGCCCTTCGACCAGAGGGAAGTGTTAGTGTGTACTGACTCACGCATTTTGCTGTTCCGCCTCGTCAACCATGCCCTTCAGGGTCACGAAATCAGGCTTCCCGCTGCCCAGCACCGGAAGCTGCTTCAGGTAACGAATATCGCGCGGTACCGCCAGCTCAGGAATGCCATGTTCACGCGCATGCTGTAGCAACCGGTCGCGTTTCAGTTCGCTGTCGGTGGTGAACAACACCAGCGCTTCGCCTTTGCTGGCATCGCTCTTCACAACCGTAGCATGCAGCTTGTCAGCGGATACCGCTGTCGCCAGTTGCTCAACCATCTCCAGCGAGACCATCTCACCCGCAATTTTGGCGAAGCGTTTAGCCCGGCCCTGGATCTGCACGAAGCCCTGTTCATCGAAACGGACAATATCTCCGGTGTCATACCAGCCCGTCTCACTCTCGCCATTGACGTTTTCCGCCGTCGGCACTTCCAGCACGCCCGGATTTTCCACTCGCAGATAACCGTTCATCACGTTTGGCCCCTTGAGTTGCAGACGGCCACCGTCCTCAATGCCAGGTACCGCCAGCAGACGCGCATCCATTCCCGGCAGAATACGGCCCACCGTCCCCGGCTTCGCCGCCATCGGCACGTTGATCGAGACCACCGGCGCGCATTCGGTAACGCCATAACCTTCAAGAATGCGCAGACCAAACTTGTCCTGCCAAATCTGGCGCGTGCTCTCCTGCAGTTTTTCCGCCCCGGCCACCACATAGCGCACGCGGTAAAAGTCATACGGATTGGCAAAGCGCGCGTAATTACCGAGGAAGGTTGAGGTGCCAAACAGCACGGTGCAGTTACGGTCATACACCAGCTCCGGCACAATGCGATAATGGAGCGGGCTTGGGTAAAGGAACACTTCGGCACCGGTCAACAGCGGGGTAAAAAGCCCCACCGTCAGGCCAAAGGAGTGGAACAACGGCAGCGCCGACATGAACCGGTCATTGGCGGTAAAGTCAGCAATACTTTTAATCTGCTCCACGTTTGCCAGAATGCTCTTGTGACTGTGAACCACCCCTTTCGGGTTCCCCTCTGAGCCAGAGGTAAAGAGGATAATGGCGTCATCTTCCGGCTGCTGTTTGACCTGGGCCAGACGCGGCATCAGCAGGTGAGCGAAAATCCACAGCTTGTCACCCGTCGTCACGTCTGCTTTCAGATCTTCCAGGAAGACCCAGCGTACCTGCGTCAGCTGCTCCGGCAGGTGCCACAGCTTGCCTTTGTCGAGGAACTGGCGCGAGGTGAAAACGGTATTGATTTGAGCCGCGGTGATGGCGCTGGTCAGCCCTTTTACGCCCGCCGTGTAGTTCATCATCGCCGGGATACGGCCCCGGGAAACCGCGCCAAAAATCACCGCCGCGCTGATCCCGGCGTTAGGCAGCATCAGGCCAATCTTCTCGCCTTTCTGGCTGTATTTCTCAAGTATACGTCCCACGAACAGGGTTTTGGTCAGCAGCTTGCGATAGGTGTCCGGGGTGAAGTTAATGTCTTCAATGCAGTTTTTCTTCGCGCCATAGCGGTACTGCGCCGACAGCAGAGATTCATAGAGCGTTTCGCGCGGGCGGACGGCCATCCGCGCTTCCATCATGATCTGGTGCAGCATTTCACCGGCGATTTTACGGCGGTCACGCGCACGCGGCGCGTCGGGCATCGGTAATGAGGTTGGCGGCAGAATATGCAGGGTAATTTTCGGGAACAGGCGCTGCTTCACTAACCCTTTCAGACGGCTGAAATGGGTGAGCTCCGCCCCTTCAATACGCAGTGGCACAACGGTCGCTTTTGACTTCGCCGCCACAAACCCTGCCCCGTCGTAGATTTTCATCAGCGAGCCGGTGACCGAGATCCGCCCTTCCGGGAAAATCACCACCGGACGTCCCTGCTCAACCAGACGTACCAGATGTTTAATCATCATCGGTTTTGTCGGGTCGAGCGGCACAAAATCAATCAGCGGGGTGAGCCAGCGCATGTACCACTGCTGACTAATAGAGGTATAGACCGCAAACACCGGGCGCACAGGCAGAAACAGCGCCAGCAGGATGCCGTCGATAAAGGAAACATGGTTTGGTGTGATAAGTACACGCTCGCCGCGGAGCGCCGTTGCATCGCCCGTTAAACGGACGCGAAAGAGGATACGGAACAGTGTGCGAAAGAACCCAAAAAGCATCTCAACTCCCTTTGCCAGCCAGTGTGAAGGGTAAGTAAATGGTGGCAGATTACACGAGAAGTGGTACAGGAGCGACAGCAAAAATAGAGGCGAAAAAAAACCTGCGCATCCGCGCAGGTTGGTGCAAGAGATGAGTACGAAACCGTACTAAGAAATCTCACCAATCAATACCTCTGGGATCTCAACTTTATCAATGTCGTCTTCTTTCCCGCTATCGGACAATCGCAACAGCCTGAGGCAAAGTGTAACTAAAGGTTCAGATTGACATTATTCCGACATGTCTGGCCGTGTAACGATTACACCGCCGGGGTTGTGCTGCGTCACGTTTGTGGAGAGGGACAGCGCGCCCCCCTTGAATGCACGGCGCTTTTCCGCAACACTTATTGGCGTGTAAACGCTTACCCCCACTAAGAAGGTAATGAATGGCGACAATAAAGGATGTGGCCCGTCTGGCAGGTGTTTCCGTCGCGACCGTGTCGCGCGTGATCAACGACTCCCCAAAAGCCAGTGACGCATCACGCCAGGCGGTGCAAAACGCCATGGAATCTCTGAACTACCATCCTAATGCTAACGCCCGTGCGCTCGCTCAACAGTCAACCGAAACCATCGGGCTGGTTGTGGGTGATGTCTCTGACCCCTTTTTCGGCGCCATGGTGAAAGCGGTTGAGCAGGTTTCTTATCAGACCGGGAATTTTTTGCTGATCGGCAATGGCTATCACAATGAACAAAAAGAACGCCAGGCTATCGAGCAACTGATCCGCCACCGCTGCGCGGCGCTGGTTGTCCATGCCAAAATGATCCCCGACGCCGAACTCATTCATCTGATGAAGCAGATCCCCGGCATGGTGATCATCAACCGGATTATTCCCGGGTTTGAGAAACGCTGCGTGGCGCTCGACGACCGCTACGGTGCCTGGCTTGCCACCCGCCATCTGATTCAACAGGGTCACACCCGCATTGGTTATCTCTGCTCAAACCACCCCATTTCCGATGCAGAAGATCGCCTGCAGGGGTATTACGATGCCCTGCGCGAAAACGGTCTGCCGTGCAATGACCGGCTGGTGGCTTACGGTGAACCCGACGAGAGCGGCGGCGAACAGGCAATGACAGAGCTGTTAGGACGTGGAAGGAACTTCACCGCTGTCGCCAGCTATAACGACTCAATGGCAGCCGGAGCTATGGGGGTGTTAAATGACAACGGGATTGAGGTGCCGGGAGAAATTTCCCTTATTGGCTTCGATGATGTGCTGGTCTCCCGCTACGTGCGCCCTCGCCTGACCACCGTCCGCTACCCCATTATCACCATGGCCACGCAGGCGGCCGAGCTGGCGTTAGCACTCGCCGAGCAGCGTCAGCCACCGGAAATCACCCACCTGTTTAGTCCAACGTTAGTGCGCCGTCACTCTGTTGGGGCACCCGCCGAAGCCCCGGACGAATAGCGATAGAGATGTACCGTTTTATCCGGGTACTCCAGCGCATCGCCGATATACTGCCAGCCGTAACGTTCGTAGAAGTCACGGCAGACAGACCAGAGATGCAACGTGTCATACCCGGCCTGTGCGGCATAGTGGATAACATGCTTTTGCAGCAGCCCCGCCAGCCCCTTGCCTCGCGCCGCGTCATCCACGTACAGGGCTGCCAGCCAGGGGCAAAGATCCTGTCGGGTGATCAGATCGCAGCGCCAGAGCCCCACGGTGCCCACAAGCTGTTCGTTCTCTATGGCAATAAAGGTCAGCGGTAATGCGCCCGGCGTCTGACTGTGCTCAACAATACTGTGGAAAAACGCCCGGGGCAGGCCGTCGCCAAAGGCCTGCCAGATCCAGTCGGTCACCTGCTCCGCATACTGCGGTGCGGCGTAGAGCGGCAGAATAGTCATACCAGCTTCCCCTGGAAAATAGGCACAGATTCAAAGAGATAGCCGTCAAAATCCGGCGCGTCTTCGTCTGAGAGTTCAAGTAAGCTTTTTTTCACGTTTTCCAGATGCTGGAACATTGCCTGCCAGGCGCCCATGACGTCACGGCGGCGCAGCGCGGCCAGGATGGTTTGCCGGTCACCCAGCCATTTCAGGCGGTACGCGCGGCTGGCGATGTGGCCATTAAACTGCTGCCACAGCGGACTGCTGTCCATGTGATGCCAGATACTCTCCACCGTCGCCAGCAGCATCTGATTTTGCGTCGCGCCCGCCAGGACCAGATGGAACATCTTATTGTTGTCCTGACTATTATCGTCGGCGGCAATCGCGCGTTGCTCCTGCTCGATAATACGGCGCAGATTGTCGATGTCTGCACGGGTCGCCATTTTGGCGGCAAACGCGGCAATATTGCTTTCGAGGAGCTGACGGGCCTGTAAAATCTCAAACGGCCCCACGTCGCTATTGAGAAAACGCTCTTCTTCGTTTTCATGCTCTTCGGGGATGCGCATCACATAAACACCGGAGCCCTGGCGAATATCCACCGTGCCCTGCAACTCCAGCATCAGTAAGGCCTCGCGCACGATGGTGCGGCTTACGCCGTACTTCTCGGCAATATTGCGCTCAGGAGGAAGACGCGAACCAACGGGATAGTGCCCCTGGATAATCTGCGCCCGTAAATCCTCGCCAATTTCCTGGTACTGTTTTTTTTCCGGCAGGATGACAGCCTTATCCACGTTTTCACCTGTTTTTTCAGTTAATGCGCAGACCGGGCGTCCTCCCGGCCAGTTTGTGCGCTATTTTACCAGAACCGGCATGCTTTTCGCCTACTTCCATTCATCATCAACCTGAAGCGTGAGCCTCCGCGTATCGCGTAGCTGCCGGAACCAGGAGGCTGATTTTTTTGCTCGTCTGGCACGCTGGTTATCCAGATCGATCTCAATCAACCCGTAGCGGTTTTTAAACGCGTTCATCGGCGAGACGTTGTCGGTAAATGCCCACAGCATATAGCCATGGCAGTTCGCCCCCTCCTCCCTCGCCAGCAGCGTGTAGTAGAGGTGTTCGCTGATGAAATCGATGCGGTAAGTGTCGTCGATAATCCCATCGCGATTGCGAAATTGCGCTTCGTTTTCCACTCCCATTCCGCTTTCCGCCACGAACCAGTCGATATTGCGATAGTCTTTTTTAATCCGCATCGCCATGTCGTAAATAATGCGCGGGTAGATCTCCCAGCCGCGGGAGCGGTTCATGCGCCGCCCCGGCAGTTCAAACGGCTCGTAGTAGTATGCCGGGTGGAATGGCGTGTCCGGATGCCAGGCGCGGGAAGGTGCCTTCACACGGTGCGGGTAGTAGAGGTTAATCCCCAGTTCGTCGACGGTGTTATCCGCAATCAGCGCCAGTTCGTTCGCGGTGTACTCCCACTCAACCTGATGCTGCTCCAGCAGGGTAAAAAGCTCTGCGGGATAGCGCCCGTGCACCAGGGGGTCGAGGAAGAGACGGTTGTAGAACAGGTCATACATCTCAGCGGCCCGCAGGTCATGCGGGCCGCGGGAGCGGGGATAGGTCACCTCCGGGTTGAGAATACAGCCCACAGAACCGCGATAGCCTTTCTCGCGAAACAGCTTCACCACCTTTGCCGTCGCCAGCACCTTATGGTGATTCCACTGCATCCACGTGCTGGTGTTCTGCTCATATGGCCAACGCAGCGCGTCCAGATAGACGCGGGTCTGGACGACAATCGGCTCGTTGAAGGTAAACCAGCGGGTCACTTTACCGTGGTAGCGTGCAAAGACCTTTTCCGCATAGCGGACAAACAGCTCAACCACATGCTTTGACGCCCAGCCGCCGTAGGTATCCAGCAGCACGCCCGGCAGTTCGTAATGTTCGAGGCAGATCATCGGCTCAATGCCCTGACGGTGCATCTCATCGAACAGCGCGTCGTAGTAGGCAGCGTACTCTTCATCCACCGTCGCGTTTTCGTAGTCGGTTAAAAAGCGTGACCAGTTGATCGAGGTGCGGTAGTGCGTCAGCCCCGCCTGCTTCATCAGGGCCACATCCTCGCGAAAACGGTTGATAAAATCGGTCGCCACCGCCGGGCCATAGCCGTTGTGCCAGACGTGACGGTCATTCTTGTACCAGAGATCGATCCATGAATCCTGCCCCGGCTTTTTACCGCTCCAGCCTTCGGTCTGCCAGGCCGATGCGGCCGCGCCGAGAATAAAATCCTGCGGTATGGCTATCTGTTTTGTGCTCATCGCATCCTCACGGGTTGTCAGTGGCCTGCTGCAGCGCGGCCTGCTCTGCGCGGCGTGAAGCGATTTTCACAAACGGCAGATAGATAATCGCCGCCGTCACAATGCAGATTAGCTGGGTGATCACCGCCCCCATCGAACCTGCCGTAGAGAGCCATGCGTTGATCAGCGGCGGCGTCGTCCACGGCACCATCACCACCGCTTTACCGGCAAACCCGGTCACGGTGGCGAAGTAGCCGATGGAGCCCGTCACCAGTGGAGTGATAATGAAGGGAATGGCGAGGATCGGGTTAAGCATGATTGGCATACCGAAGATCACCGGCTCGTTGATATTAAAAATCCCCGGGCCGATGGAAAGCTTGGCGATCTCTTTCATCTCCTTGCGTTTGGTGGCAATCATCACCGCGATCAGCAGGCCGATAGTCAGGCCCGAACCGCCGATGCTCATATATACATCCCAGAACGGCATGGTGATGATGTTCGGCACCTCTTTACCCTGCTCAAACGCACTCATGTTGACGGTGATCGCCCCCAGCAGCAGCGGCTCGCGGATCGGCTTGATCATCTGGTTGCCGTGGATACCAATCACCCAGAAAAGCTGTGCAACGAACATCAGCAGCAGGATCCCAGGCAGACTTTGCACCACCCGCTCCAGCGGCTGTTGCACCACCTGATACACCGCGTCGTAGAGATACATCCCGGTGATCTGATGAAACACAAACCCCAGCGTGGCAATGGCAGTGGTGGTAATAATCGCCGGGATCAGCGCGGAGAACGACGCGGCCACGTTAGGCGGCACGGTGTCCGGCATTCGGATCTTCAGCCCCGGGCGGTTCTCCAGCCAGCAGTAGATTTCAACGGACAGAATGGCGATAAACATGCCGAGGAACAGGCTGCGGGTATCTGAGAACTGGCGCAACAGCACATCTTTAACCACGTGCATTTCGCCATCCACCAGCATCTCCACGGTGGTGGGCGTCACGCAAATAAAGCAGATCACCGCCAGCAGCCCCGGGAAAAGGGATTTGATACCGTTGATGCGCCCCAGCTCAATGCCAATCAGGAATACCGCGCCAATGTTGAGGAAGTTCAGCGTGGCGTAATTCAGCGCGCTGGTGATCGGCTTTAGCGCGGCGAGGAACGACAGCGACGAGAAGCTCGCCAGGCCGTTTTTCGGATCCAGCACCATATTGGAGATCAGCACAGAGAACGCCCCAACGATGATGACCGGCATTAATGTAATGAAGGCTGACTTGATCGCCATGATATAGCGATAACTGTTGAATTTAGTGGCGAAACTGCCCAGAGCGTCGATCAGTTTTTCCTGCAATGCCATAGGGTATTACCTCAGTAAAAGGGCTTTTATTGAATAAGGTGTACAGCCGGATACTATTGGCATACCAAAAATAGCTTTATGAGGGTAATGGTTCTGTGATTAAGCTCTCAACACCACCAGCGGTATTCCAGATCGTGATTTATGACCATTTTGGTATACCAATTGCAGCAATTTCTTCGGTTATGTTGGATCGTTACTGAAAAGCGTGATCGTGATGGGCGTTTTGCCCTTCCCGCGTCGCTTATGCGCCGGATGGTCTGTGTTAAACTGCAGATCGTTACGTGGAATCAGGAATGTCTAATGGCAACAATGCTGGATGTCTCACTGCGCGCAGGTGTATCAAAAGCCACGGTATCGCGCGTGCTGAACGGCACAGGTCAGGTCAAAGAGAGCACGCGTCAGCAGGTGTTCGCGGCAATGGAAGAGCTGGGGTATCGCCCGAATTTTCTCGCACGTTCGCTGGCTAACCAGACCAGCAACAGCATTGGTCTGGTGGTCTCGACCTTCGATGGCTTTTACTTTGGCCGCCTCCTTCAGCAGGCCTCCCGGCAGACCGAAACGCACGGGAAGCAGCTGATCGTCACCGATGGTCATGACGCGCCGGAACAGGAAGAACAGGCGGTACAGATGCTGGCCGATCGCAAGTGTGACGCCATTGTGCTCTACACGCGCTACATGAGCGAAAAAGCGATCATGAAGTTGATCCACTCCGTGCAAACCCCGCTGGTGGTCATCAACCGGGAAGTCAGCCAGGCTCCCGATCGCTGCGTCTTCTTCGAACAGCAGGATGCCGCCTTTAAGGCCGTGGATTACCTGATAAACCAGGGCCACCGGGAGATCGCCTGTATTACCGTCCCTATCCACACCCCTACCGGTAAAGCCCGCCTGATGGGCTACCGTAAAGCGCTGGAAAAGCACGGCATTCGTCTGGATGAGCGGCGGATTAAGTACGGCGATGCGGGCATGACGCGGGGGTATGAACTGTGCAGGGAGTTGATTGCCGACGGTGTGCCGTTTAGCGCCCTGTTTGCCTGTAACGATGATATGGCGCTGGGAGCCTCCAAAGCCTTGCACCAGGCAGGGCTGAAGATCCCGCAGGATATTTCACTGTTTGGCTTTGACGATGCGCCCAGCGCAAAATGGCTGGAGCCTGCGCTCTCATCGGTCTATCTGCCGATAGATAATATGATTGTCACGGCCATCGACCAGGCGATCCGGCTGGCAAAAAACCAGCCGGTAGAAGCGATCCCGCCGTTTACCGGTACGCTGGTACTACGCGACTCGGTAACCACGGGGCCATATTTTACTCAGACGAGTTCCAGCGCCAGCAGCTCCTGAATGGTCTGGCGGCGACGGATCAGCCGCGCCTTGCCGTTATCAAACAGCACTTCCGGCAGCAGCGGGCGGCTATTGTAGTTAGAAGACATCGACGCCCCATAAGCGCCGGTATCGTGCAGCACCAGATAATCCCCGGGTTTCACCTCCGGCAGCGCGCGGGTTTCTACTTTACCCCCTTCCTGCTGGGTAAAGACATCGCCCGATTCACACAGCGGGCCTGCGACAACCGTATTAATACGTGGGGCGTCGGTTAAATCGCGGCCATCGGCGGCGAGCGCTGAAATATGGTGGTAGCTGCCATACATGGACGGACGCATCAGGTCATTAAAGCCCGCATCAATCAGCACGAAGTGGCGCGATCCCATCTCTTTCACGCTACGCACCTGAGCAACCAGCACGCCAGATTCCGCCACCAGGAAACGACCCGGTTCAATTTCGAGCTTCACCGGATGCCCCACATGCGCGGCAACTTTGTCGCGGGCGGCGCTCCACAGGCCGTAATAGTGATCGGTATCGATCGCCTCTTCCCCTTCACGATAAGGAATCGAGAGGCCACCACCGGCGGAAATCGCCTCCAGATCCTGCCCAAAGTCGATAACCTGACGCACCATCGCGCCGCACACCTGTTCCAGGTGACCGTAATCCACGCCCGAACCAATGTGCATATGAATGCCCACCAGCTTCAGGTTGTAACGCTGTAATACCTCCAGGGCGGCGGGCATATCGGCATACCAGATGCCGTGTTTACTGTTTTCACCGCCAGTGTTGGTTTTCTGGCTGTGACCATGGCCAAAACCGGGGTTCACACGTAGCCAGACGCAGTGGCCGGGGGAAACCTGTCCAAGCTGTTCCAGCATATCCACAGACCCGGCATTAACCGGGATCTGCAGTTCATGCACGCGGGCAAGCGTCGCGTCGTCGATCAGATCCGCAGTAAAGACAATTGCGTCAGGATCGGTTTTAGGATCGAAGCCAGCCGCCAGCGCGCGCTCGATTTCCCCCAGCGACACGGAGTCAACCTTCACGCCCTGCTCGCGCATCAGGCGCAGGATATGGATATTGGAGCACGCCTTCTGGGCAAAACGCACCACGTCAAACTGATGCAGCGCAGCAATCTTCTCGCGAACGATTTGCGCATCGTAGACCCATACCGGGCAGCCAAACTCGGCAGGCAGGCGCAGCAGGTTATCGGCATTTAAATCGGTGTCAGTCTGGTTAAGCGGGCGTGGCATGGTCTTCTCCGGGTGGTCATCTTTTTTATGATTACGCCACAGCAGAAAGAGAATAAAAAATATCGTTTTATCGCGAGTCTATGCAAAAATGATATGGACAGTCCTTCGCTTTCAGGTGCCCTATGCCCGCCGTCAACTTACGCCATATTGAGATTTTTCACGCCGTGATGACCGCCGGCAACCTCACCGAAGCCGCGCAGATGCTGCGCACCTCGCAGCCTACGGTAAGCCGCGAGCTGGCACGGTTCGAGAAAGTGCTGGGACTGAAACTGTTTGAACGCACCCGGGGCCGGCTGCACCCAACGGTACAAGGGCTGCGTCTGTTCGAGGAAGTGCAGCGCTCGTGGTATGGGCTGGACAGAATTGTCAGTGCGGCGGAAAGCCTGCGCGAGTTTCGTCAGGGCGAACTGTCGATTGTCTGCCTGCCCGTCTTTTCACAATCCTTTTTACCGACGCTGCTGCAGCCTTTTCTGGCCCGCTATCCGGAGGTCAGTCTCACTATCGTGCCGCAGGAATCTCCGCTGCTGGAAGAGTGGCTTTCAGCGCAGCGTCACGACCTGGGGTTAACCGAAACCCTCACCACCCCTGCAGGTACGGAGCGCACGGAACTGCTCACGCTGGATGAGGTTTGCGTGCTTCCTGCCGGGCACCGGCTTGCCAGTAAAGCAATGCTGACCCCCGCTGATTTCCACGGGGAAAATTACATTAGCCTGTCGCAGACCGACAGCTATCGACAACTGCTGGACACGCTGTTTGCCGAACATCAGGTAAAACGCCGGATGGTGGTGGAAACGCACAGCGCGGCCTCAATATGCGCGATGGTACGTGCCGGGGTAGGCGTAGCCGTGGTTAACCCGCTTACGGCACTGGACTATGCCGGGAGCGAGATTGTGATTCGCCCGTTTAGCCTCTCCGTCCCGTTTACCGTCAGCCTGATCCGCCCCCTGCATCGCCCGGCGTCGGCACTGGTAGATGCCTTTACCGGGCATTTGATTGAGCATGCGCGTGAGGTGGCGCTTCGCTTACCTGCTCTGCAAAATCCGTTATGACAGCATAAACTCCACCGCATCAGCGGCGTGAATGGCGGCAGTGTCGAATACCGGGATCGGGCTTCGCTCAGCCGGTACCAGCAGGCCGATCTCGGTACAGCCGAAGATCACCCCTTCTGCCCCCTGCCGGGCAAGTTGTTCAATCACGCTGACGTAATACGCCCGGGAAGACTCACTGAAGGTGCCGAGGCAAAGCTCATCAAAAATAATCTGATTAATGCGCGCCCGGTCGGCGTCATCCGGGATCAGGCTTTCGATACCGAACTCACTGCTCAACCGGCCACGGTAAAAATCCTGCTCCATGGTGTAGCGCGTTCCCAGCAGCGCCACGCGACGCATCCCCGCCGCGCCAATCGCGCGCCCGGTCGCATCCGCAATATGCAAAAACGGCAGCGGGCAACGCGCTTCAATGTGCGAAGCGACTTTATGCATCGTGTTGGTACAGAGCAAAATCCCTTCGGCACCGGCACGCTGAAGCCCGAGTGCCGCCTGCGCCAGTATCTCTCCGGCTTTGTCCCATTCACCGCTCGACTGGCACGCTTCAATCTCATGGAAGTCCACGCTGTGCAGCAGCAGACTGGCAGAATGCAGTCCCCCGAGGCGCTGCTTCACCCCTTCATTAATTAAACGATAGTAGGGAATGGTCGATTCCCAGCTCATGCCACCCAGCAGGCCGATTGTTTTCATTATCCCTCCTTCTTTGTTTATCTCAGTGAAGCAAACTTGTGATCGCGTTTCCAGTTCTTTGTCGCGCCGTTTCTTTTTAAAAGAAGGTGATATAAATTAAATGAAACAATATTTCATTTTATGACGAGGGAAAGCATGTTTATTTTCCACAACGAGACCACGCTTGACGATCTGGGTAACGGCGTAACCCGTCGGATCCTGGCCCATAGCGGTAAGATGATGGCGGTTGAAGTGAATTTCGCCCAGGGCGCGATTGGCCCGATGCATAGCCATCCGCATGAACAGCTAACCTATGTGCTGTCCGGTGAGTTCGAATTCACCATTGGTGAAGAGAAGCATATCGTCAGGGCCGGCGATACGCTCTACAAAGCGCCACACGTCATGCACGGCTGCGTGTGTCTTCAACCCGGCACCCTGCTGGATACCTTTACCCCCGTACGGGAAGATTTTCTACAATAAAAAAGGGCGCTGATTTCAGCGCCCTTTTTCTCTGCGTCAGTTATTCCGCTACCGGCTCTGGCAGCGGGTTACGGCTAAGCATTGCTTCACGAAGCAATACGCTACCGCAGGCGAACAGCCCACCCAGAATCCCCGCCAGCATGACAATCAGCGCTTTCCCCGGGCCATCTTTTTTCACCGGCATGGAAGGCGAAAGCTGATATTTGAAGGGTTCCAGTTTAACGTCTTCAACGGAGAGTTTTTTCAGCTGCGCCAGATAATATTCACGGTTCTGGAAGTCTGCATTCAGCTCAGACACATCCTTAAGATTTTTCTCGATCTGCAATTTCTGCGCGATACCGTCAGCGCCGAGGGCAACGGAGTAATCCGGATCGTCTTTTACGGCCTGTCCGTTGCTGTAGACAGGTTTCTTAATGCCCGCCGCGTTAGCCACTTCCAGCGAATAGTTAAGACGCTGCAGATTGGTGTTGTGAATATTGGTCAGACGCACCCGATCCAGGTCCAGCTGCTGCTCTACCACCTTCGTTTTGAGGGCGAGCTGGTTACGGATATTCAGCATGATCTCTTGCTCGACAATCGCGGCAATATACTTGATATACCCTTCCAGAACGGTTTGCGCATCTCCCGCCGTGGGGGCGGTGAAGCTGAGCGTCCAGGAGACGTAAGGCGCTTTATCCGCGTCTTTTACCTGAGTGTTATCAATCGCTTTCATCTTCTCAGAGATATTGACCACCGCACGATGCAGCTCCAGCGGATCCACGTTTGTCCCCTCAAGCTGTGACATAACGTAAGGGGAGGATTTCATATACTCTTCAAGCAATGACTGCGACTGAAACTTTTTGATAAACAGTCCAAACACTTCATCACGGGACACTTTTACGTCCACATCCAGAACCTGGAGTGCCACCATCATCTGGCGCAGCGGGTTCCACTGCGTCTGTTCGGCAGGCGTGATCACCGCTTTACTGGTCCATTTCTGCGGCAGTAAAAAGGCAATCGCCAGTCCGGCCAGCGCAAACGCGAACGCAATTGCGATGATGCGTTTTTTGGCGGCAAGCAGGATGTCTAACAGCCCCAAAAGGTCGATTTCTTTAGTGCTGACAGCCGGGGTGGCATAAGAAGGAAAATCGAGGTCCGTGTTTTTTTTGAAATCCATCGCTGACATAGACGTTCTTCTGTTAAGAGTGCAGGTAATTTCTGCCTCGTGAGTTCAAGTGGTCCGATGATACAAGAAAGTAAGAATAATCTGAACGCGATATTGATCTATCTGTGTACTGGCTATCAAAGTTGGTAGTTAGTACCTTTCCGGTATTATTGTTATTAATCATCCGCTTTTCTTTCTGCTTACATGCAAGACCTGCCTTGATCGCCAGAAATAGCGGCAAAATGCCACCCTCCTCACTTTATTGAAACAGCGTTTCGATGCTGATCACATTTCCATCATTAAGCGAATGACGCGGGAAAAAATAGCCATAATATAAAATAAAACACTGTTTTATTATTCGAAAACTACGGTTCGGATGTCCTGAAACTCATACCGTCATTTCACCCACTGATTGCCAGGTAGGTCTGTATGAATGAAAACAAGCTGCTGGGGCTCGCATGGATATCACCCTACATTATTGGGTTGATACTCTTTACGGCTTTCCCCTTCGTCTCATCGTTTTTCCTCAGTTTTACGGATTACGATTTGATGAGCCCACCGGTGTTTAACGGCATCGAAAACTATCGCTATATGTTTACCGAAGACACGCTCTTCTGGACATCAATGGGTGTCACGTTCGCGTATGTATTTTTGACCATTCCGCTGAAGCTCGCGTTTGCATTAGGGATTGCGTTTGTTCTCAACTTCAAATTACGCGGGATCGGCTTTTTCCGTACCGCTTACTATATTCCGTCGATCCTCGGCAGTTCCGTGGCGATTGCTGTGTTGTGGCGCGCCTTATTTGCGATAGATGGTCTGCTGAACAGCTTTATTGGCGTATTTGGCTTCGACCCGGTGAACTGGCTGGGTGAGCCCTCTCTGGCGCTGATGTCCGTGACCCTGCTGCGCGTCTGGCAGTTCGGCTCCGCGATGGTCATCTTCCTGGCGGCGCTGCAAAACGTTCCGCAGTCACAGTATGAAGCGGCAATGATCGACGGCGCGTCCAGATGGCAAATGTTCATGAAAGTGACCGTGCCGCTGATTACGCCGGTGATTTTCTTCAACTTCATCATGCAAACCACTCAGGCATTCCAGGAATTTACCGGGCCGTACGTCATTACCGGCGGCGGGCCAACCTACTCGACCTATCTGTTCTCGCTCTACATCTACGACACGGCGTTCAAATATTTCGATATGGGTTATGGCGCGGCGCTGGCGTGGATCCTGTTCCTGGTGGTGGCCGTCTTTGCCGGTATCGCCTTTAAGTCGTCGAAATACTGGGTGTTCTACTCCGCCGATAAAGGAGGCAAAAATGGCTGATATTCAACACCTTTCCGCGGCAAGAAGCGTCGCCGAACGCGAGGTTGCCCGTACGCAGCGCAGAGAGAAAATCAACGCCACCGTTCGCTATACGATCCTGCTGTTTGTCGGCCTGCTGATGCTCTACCCGCTGGTGTGGATGTTCTCGGCGTCGTTCAAGCCGAACCACGAGATCTTCACTACCCTGAGCCTGTGGCCGGCACATGCCACCTGGGACGGGTTTATCAACGGCTGGAAGACCGGGACCGAGTACACCTTCGGCCATTACATGCTGAACACCTTTAAGTACGTGATCCCCAAAGTGATCCTGACCATTATCTCCTCCACCATTGTGGCGTATGGTTTTGCCCGCTTTGAGATCCCGTGGAAAAAATTCTGGTTCGCCACGCTCATCACCACCATGCTGCTGCCCAGCACCGTGCTGTTGATTCCGCAGTACCTGATGTTCCGTGAAATGGGCATGTTGAACAGCTACATGCCACTGTACCTGCCGCTGGCCTTCGCCACGCAGGGGTTCTTCGTCTTTATGCTGATCCAGTTCCTGCGCGGCGTGCCGCGTGACATGGAAGAGGCGGCGCAAATCGACGGCTGTAACTCCCTTCAGGTGCTGTGGTACGTGGTGGTGCCGATCCTGAAACCGGCCATTATCTCCGTCGCCCTGTTCCAGTTCATGTGGTCAATGAATGACTTTATCGGGCCGCTGATTTATGTCTACAGCGTGGATAAATACCCGATTGCACTGGCGCTGAAAATGTCCATCGACGTTACCGAAGGTGCGCCGTGGAACGAAATTCTGGCAATGGCGAGCATCTCCATTCTGCCATCCATCATTGTGTTCTTCCTGGCCCAACGCTACTTCGTGCAGGGCGTCTCCAGCAGCGGAATTAAAGGTTAAGAGGGAAATATCATGGCTGAAGTTGTCTTCAATAAACTGGAAAAGGTTTACTCCAACGGCTTCAAAGCCGTACATGCTATCGACCTGAAGATCGCCGAGGGGGAGTTTATGGTGATCGTCGGTCCATCCGGCTGTGCCAAGTCCACCACCCTTCGCATGCTGGCGGGGCTGGAAACCATCAGCGGCGGTGAAGTGCGGATCGGCGATAAGATCGTGAACAACCTCGCACCGAAGGAGCGCGGCATTGCGATGGTGTTCCAGAACTACGCGCTCTACCCGCACATGACGGTGCGCGAAAATCTGGCCTTTGGTCTTAAGCTGAGCAAACTGCCGAAAGAGCAAATTGAGTCGCAGGTAAACGAAGCGGCCAAAATCCTGGAGCTGGAGTCGCTGCTTGACCGCCTGCCGCGTCAGCTTTCCGGTGGACAGGCCCAGCGCGTCGCGGTTGGCCGCGCGATTGTGAAAAAGCCGGACGTGTTTCTCTTTGACGAACCGCTGTCAAACCTTGATGCCAAGCTCCGTGCCTCGATGCGTATTCGTATTTCAGATCTGCATAAGCAGCTGAAGCAGTCCGGTAAACCGGCCACCACCGTCTACGTCACGCATGACCAGACCGAAGCGATGACCATGGGCGACCGTATCTGTGTAATGAAGCTGGGCCACATCATGCAGGTCGATACCCCAGATAATCTTTACCACAAGCCCAACAACATGTTCGTCGCAGGCTTCATCGGTGCACCGGAGATGAACATTCGTAAAAGCCAGTTGGTGGAAAAAGCCGGGCAACTGCACATCACCCTCGGCAATGAAACCATGCCGCTCAATGCGCAAACGCAGGAAAAAGTCGCTGCTTACGCCGGTCAGGACGTGTTCTACGGCGTGCGTCCGGAATTTGTGTCGATCTCCGACTCGCCTTTCCCGGATGGGTGCAGCGGCGAAATGGTGCGCGTGGAGAACATGGGCCACGAATTCTTTGTGTACCTGAAGGTTGCGGACAACGAACTGACCGCCAGAATCCCTTCGGAAGAGGCTAAGCCGATGATTGCTAAAGGGCTTAACCGCAAAGTCTATTTCCGCTTCGACATGAATAAGTGCCATATTTTTGACGCAAAAACTGAACTGAACCTCTCTCTCTGATGGAGCAAGAAAAATGAAAAATGTGCTTTTAAGCGCAGCAATCTCCGCGACCCTGGGCCTTACTGCTTTGCCATCGATGGCGCAAACTACCGATTTACGTATGTCCTGGTGGGGCGGTAATGGCCGTCACCAGGTGACGCTGAAAGCGTTAGAAGAGTTCCATAAACAGAACCCGGACATTAACGTTAAGGCGGAATACACCGGCTGGGACGGCCATCTTTCCCGTCTGACCACCCAGATTGCAGGCGGCACAGAGCCGGATGTGATGCAAACCAACTGGAACTGGCTGCCGATCTTCTCGAAAACCGGCGACGGCTTTTACGATCTGAACAAAATGAAAGACGTGATAGATCTAAGCCAGTTTGATGCCAAAGAGCTCCAGTCCACAACGGTCAACGGCAAGCTGAACGGGATCCCAATTTCCGTGACCGCGCGCGTCTTCTACTTTAACGACGAAACGTGGAAAAAAGCGGGCATCGACTACCCAAAAACCTGGGACGAACTGATGGCCGCCGGTAAAACCTTCGAAAGCAAGCTCGGCAAGCAGTATTACCCTGTCATACTGGAACACCAGGACACGCTGGCGTTGCTAAATTCTTACATGGTTCAGAAATACAACATCCCTGCCGTGGACGAGAAAACCAAAAAATTCACCTACAGCAAGGCGCAATGGGTGGAGTTCTTCCAGACCTACAAAAAACTGATTGATAGCCATGTGATGCCGGACACCAAATACTATGCGTCGTTTGGCAAGAGCAACATGTATGAGATGAAGCCGTGGATCCAGGGGGAATGGGGCGGCACCTATATGTGGAACTCCACCATCAATAAATACTCCGATAACCTCAAGCCACCGGCAAAACTGGTGCTGGGCAGTTACCCGATGCTGCCGGGTGCCACGGATGCGGGCCTGTTCTTCAAACCGGCACAGATGCTGTCGATCGGTAAATCGACCAAAAACCCGGAAGCGGCGGCAAAGCTGATTAACTTCCTGCTGAACAGTAAAGAGGGCGTGGAGACGCTGGGCCTGGAGCGTGGCGTACCGCTGAGCAAAGTGGCGGTTCAGTACCTGACTGAAGCCGGTACCATTAAAGAAAACGACCCGTCGGTTGCAGGCCTGCGTCTGGCGCAGTCGCTGCCTGCAAAACTCAGCGTGTCCCCTTACTTTGACGATCCGCAGATTGTGGCGCAGTTCGGCACCTCGCTGCAGTATATCGACTATGGTCAGAAATCGGTGGAAGAGACCGCTGCAGATTTCCAGCGTCAGGCTGAGCGTATTCTGAAGCGGGCGATGCGTTAAAAGTCGACGCCTTACCGGGCCGACAAGGTATTGTAGGCCCGGTAAGCGAAGCGCCACCGGGCAATAACATTACACGCCAATATTACGTAATTTCTCCCCGCTCATCAGCTTGCGTTCAATATGCTCCAGCGTCACGCCTTTGGTTTCAGGAATCAGCCAGAAGGTCACCCCGATAAACACCACGTTCAGTACCGTGTAGAGCCAGAACGTTCCTGCTGCACCAATGGCATCCAGCAGCGTCAGGAAGGTTGCGCCGATGATCATGTTCGACACCCAGTTGGTGGTGGTGGAACAGGTGATGCCAAAGTCGCGGCACTTCAGCGGCTGAATTTCAGAGCACAGGATCCACACCACCGGTGCGGCGCTCATGGCATATCCGGCGATACACATCATGGTCATCCCGACAGAGAGCCAGGAGAGACCGCTCGAGGCGGTGCCATTATCAAACTGCATCAGACAGTAACCGAGGATCAGCGTACCGAGCGCCATTACGCTAAAGCCAATCTTCAGCGCCGGTTTACGACCGGCTTTATCCACGGTAAATACCGCGATAAACGTGGCAAACATAAAGGTCAGCCCGACCACCAGCGTTGCAATCATCTGCTGTTCAGTGGTGGTGAATCCGGCCATTTTGAAGATACGCGGCGCGTAATACATGATGATGTTCATCCCGGTGAACTGCTGCATCGCCTGCAGCAGCATGCCAAGGAACACCGCGCGACGCACGTTGCGGTTGGCTTTAAACAGCGACCAGCCGCCCTGCTTCAGCTTCAGGCTTTCGCGGATCTCGTTCAGCTCTTCACGCGCTTTCTCTGAGGTATCACGCAGCATGCGCAGCACCTCTTCCGCTTCCACGTGACGACCTTTCTGCGCCAGCCAGCGCGGGCTGTTCGGCAGGAAAATCACCAGTACAATCAGCAACAGCGCCGGCAGCGCCAGCACGCCCAGCATGGCGCGCCAGTTACCGCTGTAGCTGAAGTAAGTATCTGACAGAAACGCCAGTACGATACCCAACGTGACCATCAGCTGGTACATACTGATCATCTTGCCGCGCACGTTCTCGCTCGCCATCTCCGAGAGATACAGCGGCGCAGTGTAGGAGGCAATCCCGACCGCCACGCCCAGCAGGACGCGGGAGAGCAGCAGCACTTCCACGTTGGTGGCGAACGCAGAGCCAATGGAACCTGCCACAAACAGGATCGCCCCAACCATCAGGCTATATTTGCGCCCGAGACGGAACGAGAGCCAGCCGTTGAATAGCGCGCCGATGGCCGCGCCGAGCATCATGCTGCTCACCACCCACTCCTGCAGGCGACTGCTCAGCGTAAAGTGATCGGTAATAAACGGTAATGCGCCAGCAATGACGCCGATATCCAGTCCAAATAACAAGCCAGCCACTGCCGCCGCAATGGAGACAAACTGGTTCATGCGGCGAGTATCGCGCAGCGCCGCGGGCATGAGGGTAGAGTCATTTATAGATGTCATAGTTTCCTGCCTGAACAGAGAAATTCGTTAAGTGAAATTACGAGATAGGGAAGAAAAGTGTCAGGCCGGAATTCGCGAAGATATGGATTATTTCGCTATGGCATGGCGATCTGTGATGGACATTACAATTTCAACTCGCGGTGAAATATCGCCATATTTTACTAATTGATTAATATTTAAGTAATAAAACTGTGATGCGTGTCATTTATGATTTTTTAGTATGGATTTTTCATCTTTGTCGATATGGATAATGACAATTTTTGAGCAAAAAAAACCTCCACCCGCAGGCAGAGGCTCTTTCGTCAGCGCGAATTAACGCGCCAGCCAGCCGCCATCAACCGCTACGGTATAACCGTTGATGTAGTCCGACGCCTTCGATGCCAGGAACACCACAGGCCCTTTCAGATCGTCCGGCAGCCCCCAACGCCCTGCCGGGATTCGGTCAAGGATTTCCGCGCTACGCTGCTCGTCCGCACGCAGCTGCTGGGTGTTGTTGGTCGCCATGTAGCCCGGGGCAATGGCGTTAACGTTGATATTGTGCTTCGCCCATTCGTTCGCCAGCAGACGGGTGACCCCCATCACTGCGCTTTTTGACGCGGTGTAAGACGGCACCCGGATGCCCCCCTGGAAGGAGAGCATGGAGGCGATATTGATAATCTTGCCGCCATTCCCCTGAGCGATGAAGTGTTTCGCCGCCGCCTGAGACATAAAGAACACGCTTTTGATATTCAGGTTCATCACGTCGTCCCAGTCGCGCTCGCTGAAGTTAATGGCGTCTTCACGGCGGATCAACCCAGCATTATTGACCAGAATATCGATATGACCGAATTCCGCCACGGCGCGATCCAGCAGGTCAGGAATGGCGTCGATTTTACGCAGATCCGCGGTCAGGCTCAGGAAACGGCGGCCCAGCGCGGTCACGCGCTCGATGGTTTCCGTAGGCTCGACGATGTTGATGCCCACGATATCGCAGCCCGCTTCTGCCAGCCCCAACGCCATGCCCTGGCCCAGACCGGTGTCACAACCGGAAACCACAGCCACTTTACCTTGCAGAGAGAATGCATCCAGAATCATGTTTGTTCCTTACTCTTTCGATGCCTGTCAGCAACAGGCAGATTTATGCTTAACTGCCCGCGACTAGCGCAGATCTTTTACCGCGACGTGGTCCATGTCATCAAAGACCTGGTTTTCACCGACCATTCCCCAGATGAAGGTATACGCCTTCGTCCCAACACCGGAGTGAATTGACCAGCTCGGAGAGATAACCGCCTGCTCGTTATGCATCACGATATGGCGTGTTTCCTGCGGTTGACCCATCATGTGGAATACGCAGGCATCCTCATCCATGTTGAAGTAGAAATAGACCTCCATACGGCGCTCGTGGGTATGGCACGGCATGGTGTTCCACAGGTTGCCCGGCGCAAGCTCGGTCAGCCCCATGCTGAGCTGGCAGGTCTCCAGCACATCCGGAACGAAGTATTTGTTGATGGTGCGACGGTTGCTGGTGAGGTTATCGCCCAGCGTCACCGGGGCTACGTCTGCCGGGGTAACTTTTTTGGTAGGACAGGTGGTGTGAGCCGGGGCGCAGTTGTAGTAAAACTTCGCTGGCGTGCTGCCGTCGACGCTGGCAAAAACCACCTCTTTCGCGCCCTTGCCGACATACAGCGCGTCGCGGTGACCAATTTCGTAGCACTGGCCGTCAACCGTAATGGTGCCCGGCCCGCCAATGTTAATCACGCCCAGTTCACGCCGTTCCAGGAAATAGCTCACGCCGAGCTGCTTACCCACTTCCCCACCCACGGAGACAGTTTTGGTCACCGGCATAATTCCACCCACAATAATGCGGTCAATGTGGCTGTAGACCATGGTGTAGCGATCGGCTTCGAACACCTGCTCAACTAAAAATTCATTGCGCAGCCCCTGCGTGTCGAGGGTTTTGGCGTGCGCGCTGTGGATGCTTTGTCTGACGTCCACGATAACCTCCAGAATGGATCGTGCCCGAAGGCAGAAAATTAACGAAACGACGTTCCGTTTTAAGGATAAGCACAGTGTAAACGCCCATAATGGGGTTTTCAATTACATTTAAAACATCGTTTCATTTTTTGTGGTTCTTTATACCAGAAATCGTGTTCCGATCACGGAAGCGTCAGGATTCGCCGCTTCATCTCCCTCAAACTGACAAACTGCGCGATAAGTCACACTAAATAAAACAGTGTTTTGATAATTTAATACCTACTTTTTAATCTTATTTTTTATTGCCGAAAGGAGCGCATTATGGCTAAAGGTATGCGGGTCAAGCTGAACTACGAGATCGGCCGGGATCCGGATACAGGCGTCGAAGTCACACGTCTGACCCCGCCTGAAGTAACCTGTCATCGCAACTACTTTTACCAGAAGTGCTTCTTTAATGACGGCAGTCATCTGCTGTTCGCCGGAGCGTTCGATGGTCACTGGAACTATTACCTGCTGGATCTGCAGAACGCCGAAGCCGTACAGCTGACGGAGGGCGCAGGCGATAACACCTTTGGCGGATTTCTCTCCCCGGACGATCGCGCCTTCTACTATGTGAAGAACGATCGCACGCTTCTGGAGGTGGATCTTGAGACACGGGCAGAGCGTGAAGTGTACCGCGTCCCGGATGACTGGGTCGGTTACGGCACCTGGGTGGCGAACAGCGACTGCACCAGCCTTGTGGGCATTGAAATTGCGAAACGCGACTGGACGCCGCTGAACGACTGGCAAATTTTCCACGACTTCTTCCATAAAGGGCCACACTGCCGGCTGCTGCGCGTGGATCTGAAAACCGGCGAGAGCTCAATCATTCATGAAGAGAAGAAGTGGCTGGGGCATCCTATCTATCGTCCGTTTGATGACCATACGGTGGCGTTTTGTCACGAGGGACCACACGATCTGGTCGATGCCCGGATGTGGCTGGTCAACGAAGATGGCACCGACATACGTAAAGTCAAAACGCATGCACAAGGTGAAAGCTGTACCCACGAATTCTGGGTCCCGGATGGCTCCGCGCTGGTATACGTCTCGTATCTGAAAGGCCAGCAGGGTCGTTCCATCTGCCGCTTCAATCCACAAACCGGCGTAAATGAGACGATAATGCAGATGCCATCCTGTTCACATTTGATGAGTAATTTCGACGGCACGTTACTGGTAGGCGACGGTTCCGGCACACCGGTGGATGTGAAAGACACCCACGGTTACACCATCGATAACGATCCCTATCTCTACGCCTTTGACGTGGCCAAAAAGCGCTACTATCGCATCGCTCGTCATGACACCTCCTGGGCGACGGTAGAAAATAGCCGCCAGGTCACCCATCCGCATCCCTCCTTTACACCGGACGAGAAAGCGGTGCTATTCAGTTCCGATAAAGACGGTAAACCTGCCCTCTATATTGCGAAACTCCCCGCGCAACCGGATATGTTGTCTGCATGATTTAAAAATGTGTTTCTGTAACTGGCCTTGCCCTCCTTACGGAGGGCTTTTTTTGCTCTGAACGTTTTGCCCGGTGACGCTGCGCTCACCGGGCCTGGAGGGAAATATCAGAAGGAATACGCCACGCCTAAACGGAAGCGGGTCTGACGTTCATCGCTCTCTTTCACACCCACGTTACCCACCTCAACATACGGCGCCCAGTTTTTATCCCATTTATACGCCAGCTTCGCGTTATATTCGGTGGAATAATCTTTATTATTATTACGGACCATCCCTTCCGTACTTTTTGCATAAACATAATTCAGTTCGGTACGCCAGTCTCCCATGACCCAGCCGACCCAGGCATCACCACGGTTAACTTTGTCATCGTCTTTATTAGAGCTCGACGGATAACGGGTATATTCATAACGGTAACGCGCGGCCACGTAAAAGCCATTATCGAAACTGTATTGCAGGTGCAGGTTCGGTTTATAAATGGTACGACTGTCGTTACTCTCAAGCGTGAACGCGGGAGTCAGCGCAATATTCTCTGTCGCTTTCCAGCGCCAGCTAATTTGATCTTCATGACCGTTACCCACCACATCCGCAAACGGCTGGTCGGCCTTATCGCCACCCGATTTCCATTTCGCTTCTACAGAAAAACCGACGCCATTCGCAAAGCGATGCGAGACTGAAACACGGTCTGCATTTGCGCCGTTGTCGATGTATTCATGACGCAGATCGACGGTCACCGCCTGCGCGGCGAAAGAAGTACCAATAAGAGAAGCTACAACCAGAGATTTGTTAAACATGACAAAAACCCTCAATTAAAATAACGTTTCATTTTTATGAAATGGCAGTTTATTTTTTAATAAATGCTATTTTAGTGAGCAAGATCGTAATTATTTGTTTCATTTTTTTCGGTACAAATCGGCGTGATACACGTCAACAAACAAGTGGGATTTAGGCGAAATTAATGGAGGGAGATCACGTCAGGCAGGAATAACGCGCATAAAAAAACCTCCCATCGGGAGGTTTTTTTATGAAGGAAGGGATTAACGTTCGATAGCCAGCGCTACTCCTTGCCCACCGCCGATACAGAGCGTGGCAATGCCTTTACGGGCGTTACGCTTTTTCATCTCGTGAACCAGCGATACCAGAATGCGGCAGCCGGAAGCACCGATGGGATGACCGAGCGCAATCGCACCGCCGTTGACATTCACCCGCAGCGGATCCCACTCCAGCATTTTGCCCACTGAGATCGCCTGCGCGGCAAAGGCCTCGTTGACTTCAATCAGATCCACATCGGAAAGCTGCCAGCCCGCGCGATCCAGGCAGCGGCGGGTCGCATACACCGGCGCGATCCCCATTAATGCCGGATCAACCCCCACGCTGGCAAACGCCTTAATCCGGGCCAGCACGGGGAGATCCAGTTCCTGCGCTTTGCTTTCGCTCATCATCATCACCGCTGCCGCACCGTCGTTAATCGAAGAGGCATTTCCCGCCGTGACCGACCCTTGCGTTTCAAAAGCAGGATTGAGCATGGCCAGCCCTTCTGCGCTGGCATCGGTTCGCGGCTGCTCATCGGTGTCGACGACAATCGTCTGACCGTTCTGACGCTGGGTGCACACCGGGACAATTTCATCGCGAAAACGCCCGGAATCAATCGCGGCACGCGCTTTCTGCTGCGAGCTCAACGCGTAAGCATCCTGCAGCTCACGGCTTATACCGTACTCACGCGCCAGGTTTTCCGCCGTCACGCCCATATGATAATCATTAAACGCGTCCCACAGCCCGTCATGCACCAGGCTGTCGAGCAGCTGGCTGTTACCCAGCTGCGCGCCGGTGCGGCTGTCGGTGAGGACATGCGGCGCGCGGCTCATGTTCTCCTGCCCACCGGCAATGACCACATCCGCTTCGCCACACTGGATGGCCTGCGTGGCAAGATGCAGCGCCTTTAACCCTGAGCCACAGACGTCGTTGATGGTGATTGCCGAGACGGTGTTGGGCAGGCCGCCTTTTAGCGCCGCCTGACGGGCAGGGTTTTGCCCGGCGCCGGCCGTCAGGACCTGTCCGAGGATCACCTCATCGACTTCATGTGCCGGGATCCCGCTGCGCTCCACCAGCGCTTTCACCACCACGCTACCCAGTTCAACAGCCGAGTGACGCGCCAGCGCTCCCTGAAAACAGCCGATAGCTGTACGCAACGCACCCACTATAACGACATCTTTCATCACCACCTCTGCGTTAAAGGACATGACGATAGTAGAGGATTGTTACTGGCATTTATCTTAATTGTTTAAAAATAGTGAGTTTAATCACAAGGATCAGCGTGCGTCCTGCAGATACTGCCGCAGCCAGCTTCCGGCGACGCCGGGAGGGGATCGTTTATTCCATAGCAAATCAATACCGATCGCGCGAGGCCAGCCAGGGACATTCAACTGCACCAGCGATTTCGCGGCGGCAAATTCTTCCACCAGCGCACACGGCAACACGCACCAGCCAAATCCCTGCACCGCCATACTCAGCAGTAACAGGTAATTCGGTGCCGACCAGACCGGCCCCCGGGCGAGCGTTGCCTCGCGCTCAAGGTAGGTGCTGAGCCGCAGTTCCCGCCAGCCGTGCAGCTCATCGGCCTGCACTTCATGTTGCCCGGCCAGAGGATGCGTGGTCGCGACATAAATCGCCATCCGGGTTTGCATCGGCAGCCGGGTGACGCCGATATCGGTCGGGTAAGCGTCACGCGCCTCCGTCAGGCCAACCTGCGCCCTCTCCTTTTGCAGCAGATCGATGACGTCCTCTTCCTCGCCAATCAGGCACTCAAATTCCGTATGGGGAAAACGCTGGTCAAACTGGTTCATCAGATCTTCCAGCACGTCCGGGTTAAGCGTATCAGAGAGGACAAACGTCAGGCGCGCCTCCGTTTGCGCGGTCAACGATACCGCCAGTTCGTCCAGCCGCGTGCTGGCGGCGAGGATCGCCTGGACATAGCCCAGCACCTGCTCTCCCTGAGCGGTTAACACCGGCTGGCGCGCCGAACGGTCGAACAGATCAAAACCGAGGTCAGCTTCAAGATTGGCAATCGAGGTGCTGATTGTTGACTGGCTTTTACGCAGCCGCCGTGCGGCAGCAGAGAAAGAGCCCGCTGCCACGGTTTCAACAAACGCGGTAAGGGCTTCAGGTGAGTAGCGCATAACCTATCTACTTTATCGATGGATACCATCTTTAATATATCACCTTTAGCGATAAAAATAGGCGCCATCAACGCCCATACCGGCGAATTAACGAGGTCGAAAGCTATGCAACATCAGGATGCACTCCAACGTAAACTGCCGGAGCGGATCTTCCACGCGGTCTGCTTTGAGGGGATTGCCACGGCGATCCTCGCCCCAACGGCAGCGTGGCTGATGCAGCGTTCCGTGGTGGAGATGGGTGGGTTGACCATTATCCTCGCCACTACGGCCATGCTCTGGAACATTATCTATAACTTCGGTTTCGACCGTTTCTGGCCTGTCCAGCGTGTAAAACGCACGGCAAAAGTCCGCGCGCTGCATGCCCTGGGGTTCGAATGTGGGTTTATCGTGATTGGCGTGTCGATTGTCGCCGCGGTTCTGGGCGTCACGCTGCTACAGGCATTCACGCTGGAAATAGGTTTCTTCTTGTTCTTCCTGCCCTACACCATGTTCTACAACTGGGCGTATGACACGTTACGTGAGAAATTCCTGAAGCGCCGTCAGCAGCGACGCGCCCTGGCGGGCTAACTCCCCTCTGGCCGGACGACTGGTCCGGCCAAACTCCGTCGAAGCAACTGCGCTCTCAACGCATAACTATGGTAAATTGCACTCCATTCTGAATGGTTTGCTAGTTGATACGTTGCTCTAATGTCGAAAATTTGGTCAAAAGATGAGACTCTGTGGAGTTTCGCTCTCTATGGCACGGCCGTGGGCGCAGGAACGCTGTTCTTGCCCATCCAGCTGGGCTCCGCAGGCGCTATTGTCCTGTTCATTACCGCCCTTGTGGCCTACCCATTAACCTACTGGCCGCATAAAGCGCTGGCGCAATTTATCCTGTCGTCAAAAACGAAAGGCAATGAAGGGATCACCGGCGCGGTCTCCCACTACTACGGCAGGAAAATCGGGAATCTGATCACCACGCTCTATTTCATCGCCTTCTTCGTGGTGGTGCAGATTTACGCCGTGGCCATCACCAATTCATTAACCGAGCAACTGGCAAAAAGGATGACGGTGGATACCGCCACTCGCGTGCTGGTCAGTTTTGGCGTGGTACTGGTATTGAATCTTATCTTCCTGATGGGGCGACATATCACGATCAAAGTGATGGGCTTCCTGGTGTTTCCGCTGATCGCCTATTTCCTGTTTGTCTCCCTGTACCTGACCGGCAGCTGGCAACCCTCACTGCTCACCAGCCAGATGGCGTTTGATCGCCACACTTTGCATCAGGTGTGGATCTCAATCCCGGTGATGGTGTTCGCGTTTAGCCATACGCCGATTATCTCCACCTTTGCCGTCGATCGCCGCGAGAAGTTCGGTGACGCAGCCATGGACAAATGCAAGAAAATCATGAAGGTGGCGTATCTGATCATCTGCCTGAGCGTGCTGTTCTTTGTGTTCAGCTGCCTGCTCTCGATTCCTCCGTCCTATATTGTGACCGCAAAAGAGCAAGGGGTGACGATCCTGTCAGCGCTGTCGATGATGCCCTCTTCTCCGGCCTGGCTCGGCATTTCCGGCATTATTGTGGCGATTATTGCCATGTCGAAATCGTTCCTGGGCACCTATTTTGGGGTGATTGAAGGGGCGACGGAAATCGTGAAGTCGTCGCTGAATCAGGTCGGCGTGAAGAAGAGCCGCGCCTTTAACCGTGCGATTTCTATTCTGGGCGTGTCGCTGATCACCTTTGCGGTCTGCTGCATTAACCCGAACGCCATTTCGATGATTTACGCCATCAGCGGTCCGCTTATCGCCATGATCCTGTTTATCATGCCGACGCTGTCGACCTACCTGATCCCCGCCCTGAAGCCGTATCGCTCCATTGGCAGCCTGCTCACGCTGATTGTTGGCGTGCTGTGCGTGTCGGTGATGTTTGTCGGTTAACCCTCGCGTGCCCGGCCTTCTGCCGGGCGCGTCTGATTTTTACAGTGGAAACGGTCTGTCCTGCACGACCGTTTTCATCACCAGCGTAGAGCGAAGATGCTGTACGCCTGGCATGGCAGAAAGTTTCTCGTCATACAGTTTCTGAAAAGCCGACAGATCGCGGGAGACAACATGCATCAGGTAGTCGGGATCACCAAATAATCGCTGGGCCAGCACGATTTGCGGGATCTCTTCCACCGCCTCTTCGAACGCGCTGACCGCTTTCTTATCACCCTCTTTCAGGGTGGCAAACACAATCGCCAGGAAATTAAACCCCATTTTGGCGGGATCGAGATTGGCGCGATACCCCGTAATGGCTCCGCTCTGCTCCAGCGCACGTACGCGTCGGTGACACGGAGAGAGACTCAGGTTCACCCGCTCCGCCAGCTCCGTAAGAGATAAACGGCCATCAGCCTGCAGTTCAGCAAGAATTTTTCGATCAATGCTATCCATATGGAAGATTTTCTCAATTTTAGCGTTTTATGAGCATAACATTGAAAACTCATTTCGTACCGATACCGATATTCTTTCTCTCCGGGTAATTCAGGTACAGGAGTTTCACAGACGATGGAAATGAGTATTGTGGCCGGTTTTTGGGTGGTGTCCTTCCTGCTCATCATGACACCGGGTGCAGACTGGGCCTATGCGATCAGCGCCGGGATCAACGGGCGGCGCGTAGTGCCGGCTGTGATGGGGCTGATGTCCGGGCATCTGCTCGCCACGCTGGTCGTAGTGGCGGGCGTGGGTGTGTTGATTGCTCAACATCCACTGGCATTATCAGGGCTGACAATTGCGGGGGCGGTTTATCTGCTGTGGCTCGGCATCACGCTGTTACGCCATCCTGCTGCGCCGGAAAGCACCGTGCAGCATGCAGGAAACTGGAAACAGTGGGCGGTGAAGGGATTATGTATCAGCGGGCTCAACCCAAAAGTCTTCTTACTGTTTCTGGCGTTGCTTCCGCAGTTTACCGATCCAAAGGGAAGCTGGTCGATTGCCACGCAGATGTCAGCCCTGGGTGTGATGCATCTTATCACCTGCACACTGGTCTATTTGCTGGTGGGGTATGGTTCGAAAGCAGTGCTGGCGACCCGTCCGCAGGCGGCACGTGCGGTGAGCATGGCCTCAGGGGGGATTATGGTGGCGATCGCGCTGGGATTGCTGCTGGAGCAGGTGAGATAAAAAACACCGGCCATCGCCGGTGTGTTTTACGCCCGAATATCGTCATATTCCCGCGTGTTATCAAACTCATGCTTTGCAAACGGGCACAGCGGGATAATTTTGCGATTCTCACCGCGCATTTTCTCCACCACCTTCGCCACCAGCTGCTTACCAACCCCTTGCCCCTTCAGGCTCGGATCGACATCGGTGTGCTCAATAATGCTCAGATGCTCACCTGTGGGTACGAAGACAATCTCTGCAACCTGATTGCCGTTCGCATCGTTCACATAAAACTTGTTATGGCCTTCCAGAATATCCATGGTTCCTCGCTTATTTTTGGCGATACTGCAGCGCACCGCTCGGGCAGGTATCAATCACGCGTACAACGGTTTCCACGTCCACTTCATCAGGAATGATCCACGGTTTACGTTTCAGATTAAACAGCTTTGCGCTGCCGCGAACGCAGTTACCGGAGTGTTTGCAGATCCCGGTATTGAAGTAGACGTCAATTTTCTCCCCGGTATAGGCCCGGTAACCCGCATCCAGTAGTTCTTTATCCATGACATTGCCTCTGTAATTATTATCGTGCTGAATGAAGCATAGCCTTACGGGATCCTGATGGCTATAACGTATAGCGTTTTCTTGCCGGATTGTTTCCCCTGCGTGCATGACTGACGCAGACGGGGTGGCTGCGTCAGCCTGGCTGATTATTCCCGCCGGGATATTTAAAATTAAACAAGTTTAATCTGAAGATGTATCGGTTGTTTACGATAATGTCCGCTCTGCTTATTTAACACGAGTACCCCATGAAGAAACGGTCATTATTACTGACTCTGCTCAGCCTCAGTTTATTAACCGCCTGCAGCGCTTCTGCGCCTGATAAGGTTGAACAAATCCATCATCTGCAGATCCCATTAGTTTTACCCGGAGAAAAACCGCCAGAAATTCCGGCATCGCATATCGCTGCGCTGTATCAGGAAAATAAAGTTCAGATCGACCGTTTAACAGCGCAGTTGAAATCAGATTATTTACAACAGACTACCGCGAAAGATATTTTTACCGAAGATAGCCCTGTTCAGCCGGTCTTCGCCTCGCTGACTAAACTTGAGCAGCTGGAAATGGTTAATCAGCAGTACCTGAAAGATAAAAACGTCACGGGACTGCAAAAGATTAACATTGTCCTTCAACCTTTAGTCACCGGTTAAATGCCAAAAGCCCAACTGCTGAACAGTCGGGCTTTTGTAACGGAAAGGATGGCAAAGATTAATCGTGCTGTCCAAATCGCCATGTCAGACCTGCAGTCACAGAGCTTACGTCGCTGCTGACGCCAATCTGGTTGGCATTACCCACGTTGCTTACCCATTGATATTCCAGACGGCCCGCTAAATTTTTGTTAAACGCATACTCCGTCCCGACTGCGGCAAGCGGGCGAACGCCTGTTTCAAAACGATTGTGACCACTTACATCAGATTCAGCACGATAGGCCATCGCTCCGGCACGACCATAGATATCCCAGCTGTCGGTCACGGCATAGCTGGCTTTTAAGGACATCTGTAGCCCCTGGCTTTTCATTTGTGCCCCCGCGCTATGTTTGCCTTTAATCTGCATATTGCCTAAATAATCGTACCCGCCTTCCAGTGCCAGCCACGGAGTCATCTGATAACCCGCGTATACCCCACCACCGACATTATCATGATCGATATTATACTGGTTCGAGCCATTATTATTATCGCTCGCTTTCGAGCCGGTGTTGGCGTCAAAATAGTGTGACCAGCCGAATTTAGCACCGCTATACCAGGTGCCTGTATCTGCCGCTGCAAATGCAGACGTTGCGGTAAAAGCGTTAGCCAGAATTAATGCAACAAGTGTCTTTTTCATAGAAATCCCGTTTACTCTGTTGAATATTTCAGTGAGCAAACGATATCGACAAACACGACGATCGCGAAATCATTTTCTGTTTATTTTTAAATTTTAAAATGACTCTGGCAAATGCCCTACCTCCAGTAAATATCCGCCACGTTTGAACGCGATATATTTACCTTGCTTAAGTGCAGATAATACATTGAGAATACTGCTGCGGGAAAGAAGCGTACGATCCTGAATATATTCCAGAATAGTTGTTCGCATACGCACCTCATCGGGCAGTAATATCATCTCCTGCAGATAGCTGCGAATCACGGAATAGGTGCGCTGCTGCACAACCTGGGCATCACGATAAATGAGATAGGCCGTATGGTACGACAGCAAGGCTGCCACATCCTCCCAGACGCCCTGTTCACGAAATCGCGCGGCGGCTTCATCTGCATCAGCACGCAAAATCAGAGATTCCCGTTCTGCGCGTAGTATATGTCCTTGAGTCGGCTGGATCATTTCAGCAATGCCGAACAGATGTGGCTCAAAAACGCTGACTAACAGCAACCCGTCAGATGCCCGCAACAAAGAAAGCTCTCCTTCCTGAAAAAGATACATTTGCTGGCGGCCTTTATGTTTCCAGGTAATCCGCTTGCGCGGCGCGAGCTTCACTTTTTCCGCAATGGGTTCAAGTACCGCCGTCAGACGTTCAATGGAATGTTCAGGGCGAACAGGAGGCAATATATGCATGACACCACCTTTGGGTATTCGATAATGGCCAGTATAGACCACAGCGGCCATCACTCAGACTGGTATGAGGGAATGAAGGTATATCAGAGGGTATGGCATACGTAAAAAGATAATTTGTTTATTTTTGAACTTTACCCGCGTGACACGTGATAAGTATGCCCGATTTCCTGAAGTGCTTACATGATTATCAACGTAAACAATGGGGAGAATAAACGATTAAAAATCCCTGCACTCACCCTCTTATTACTTAAGATTATTCCTAATTCAGCGATAATTATTTTATTATTTTTAATTGATTACAAAATCGCAACCCTTAATAAAGCTTTTAGCGTTTTGAATTGTATATACCACCTGACTATTCTCATTCCTGCCGATAACAACCGGGTAATGATGATGAGAAGTCTGTGCTTCTCAGGATATTATTTACTCTAATTATCAGTCAGTTAGCAGAACTGAGCGACTAAAATCACGCATTTAGTAAGGACTATCTTTCAATGGCGAAATTCTTCGCCACGCTGTCACAGGAGTCAGACATGAGCGAAAATTTAATCTGGTCAGGAAAAGTTGACGCAAAAAATGCCGAAGGGACAAATACAGGAGTTGCCCTCAAAGCGGGAGAGATAATTACTATTCTGGCCAGTGGTTGGGCCAGGAATGGAAGTGAAAATTTTGCGCTTACCGCACCACAGGGGCGTATTCCCAGAGAGGGTGAAACGCTAACGTTACGCAATCCTTCGCTTCAGGCACGCCTTGGTAACGAAAATTATCCGGTTGGTAATCATAAATACCGCTGGTCGGTTCCAGCTGAAGGGATGTTGACGCTGTTTTTTGCCGATGGCAAAGACCAGTACAAAGACAACGCCGGTGAATTCAGCGTTGAAGTGTATCGCGAGGCAGATATTTCCGCCGCGGCGGCAGCTCCGTTTGAAGATTTAACCAACTTTGAGCGCGATAACTGGAATAACTGGCAGGCCGGACCTGCCGGGCACGATCTTTACCTGGTTGACGCCAACACCCGTGCCGTCGAGTTTATTACCAGACCTAATAAAAACCATGCCGGTGAGATCCTCAAAAAGACGCTGACAGGTCTGACTGCCGGGCATGAATATACCTGGACGGTGAAAATTGCGCGCATCATAGGAAAATATGAAGCGCCAAAGGTTTCGCTGCGTGCTGATGGCAAAGACATTACCGCCCCTCTGGAAGTGAAGCAGGCAAATGAATGGGTAACCCTGAGTGGAAAATTCAAAGCCACGGGCAGTCAGGCTGAACTCGCGGTAGTCAGCCATGTGTCAGCCAGTATGGGAAATGATTTCCGCATCAAGGAACTGAAAATAAAGGGTTAACGTCAAAAAAGTCGGACTGCTATTTAGCGAGAATGCTGGATGGCAGTTTGATGTTCAAAATTGTGTAGCGCACATGTTCAACATATGCGCTTCACCAACAGGTAATAAACACACGGCATTACTCTTTGTTATGTTGCATATCCTCTCAGTATCGGCAGCGATTTGAAACAAGACGCGTCTCGATTAACGTACCTGAGCGGAAGTAACATACTCACTTCATGCCAAATAAACACCAGTGGGCACGGTTATTGTACGGCGGATATATCGCTAAACGATACAAGACCTGTCTGGTTAATTAAGGTTGGCGCGAGGCGAGATTACAGGCCGGACGGCTGTCTGTAAGCTTCGCTCATCGGCATACAAGCGAGCCGACCAGAGGGCACTGAATATCGTGAGGTCAGGAATTGTCTACGGGAATGGGGTCAGTCCATCAACCAATCTAAGAAAGATATACGTGCATTAAACGGTTGCTTGATCACGTACGTGCGTTGAAATGAATATAAGGGGGCAGTCTGCCCCCTATTCTTAAGGATAAGAAAGTTCGGCAGTGACTAAATGTGATTCTGACTTATCAGATTGGACATCATACGCGAAGTTATACCGCTTCGCAGGTGTAAACTTAAATCCGAAAACAGGAAGACACTCACCCTTCGGAACATAAACAGGCTTGTCATCGAAAATCTTATGAAGAGAGTCGCTTGTATCACTGTTGATTTGAATAGCAGTAATCCGTTCCTGCGGCTCCAGTGGTGACACCACACAAACTTGATTATCTTTAATAAATGCCGTTGTAGATTCACGATCTACCATTCGATCACCAGGCCCAGGGCATCCCGTCAAGATGAATACAACACCCAACAACATTTTGTTCTTCATGTTTAACGCCCCTTCCCTGTTACGATTTTCTGGTAAAGCGAAGGTACATCCTGCAACAAATCTACGCCCCTGTACATCCCCATGCGCCCTGGTCTCTGATAGTAAGACCACTTACTGATCCCATAAACCAGCAGTAACCAGTAATCAGCTAAAATCGAGGCTTGCTGTTCAAGAGAGTAATCAGTGAGCTTTTTTTTATCCAGCCTGTAGGTATATTCAGCAGCCCAGCTAAAAGCTCCCCGCATTCTCACCCATTGCCCGTGTTGGTGTTGCCAGACATGCCCCAGTTCATGGATGAAAACATATTTATCTTCTATGAAAACCGAGTTTGCTGAAAAGTCTGCCCTGTACATCGACTTTCTGTACCATAACTCCCCGTTTGGAGTCATCGCGTAATTTTGTTTTTGTAGTCCGAATGGTAAATAACTGTCGCAATGAATCCAGACACGGCTATACACTATCGAATCACCGAACACCCTACGAGCCATTGCTATCTCGCCTAACGTCATCCGGCGTAATGTTCCTTCTTCTGCCTGTGCGCTCATAAACCCCCTCCTTGTATGATTTATCTACATCGTAAAATCATGAGTCGAAATAGTCTATACACGAGCATCAGCCATTCATCAAATGCAGTGACGGTGCAAGCGCTCAAACTTTTCCTCAGGTGATTCAACTTGAATCTGTCTGTCCCCGATAGCCATGCTCGCCCTTGAGTGGTTAGGATTAATCGCACGTTATCAAGAGTACATAAAATGAGTAGCCAATAGATTTTGGACAATAGCAACCATAAAGCCCCGTTAGTGGACAGCAACAAGCGGAGCGACTTATTCAGACTGTCAGTGGGATCACACATTATCAAGGTGCTCGTTAACCGTTAGGAGCGTGAGCGAAACCCAGATAGAGCCTACATGTCGTTTGTAGGTACAGTTATCACCATAAACCTGTTTACGTAGCTCATAAGGCCGCACTTCAGGCTTTAATGCATGTGATCAATCTGTCGATGACATAACGATGTCTGAATGGGCTTTTTCTTCACGTTTTACTAGCGCGGTGTGACGATGCAACTACCGCCAACGCTGAGTTAAACTGCCATCTCACCATGTAACGTAGCGTGACAGTGACCAAAGGCGGCTCACAACGGTAGACCCAACAGGCAACTTAAATAGGTAACTATTTAACGTGCTGACAGAGAAGGTTTTTAAGGATTTTCCACAAGGGGAGAGATCTGGAGCGGGCGAAGGGAATAGAATATAGCTAAATAATCCAAACAATTTCAATACGTTAAAAAACAACAAAACAAACCCTATACACATTGTTATACAAAATTCGCTTCGCTTCATTTCAGCGGCAAACCACACAAGTTGGATGACCAAATCAGGAAGCCAACTACCGACCTTCTTATTCTACATCAAGTTTAGGATGGTAGTGCCCCCGGATAGTGCCGGACGATGATGTCATTCAGTTTATCAACCAGCTCTGGCCTCTTAAAGGTGATATGGGCTGTTCCCTTCTGAAAGTATTTGATCGCAAACATCTCGTCCTCGTAACGATTGCTGTGCCGGTTTTCATGGATATGGTCGCCCAGACGACGGGTAACGTCAGCGCGGTTGTCAGGAACAGGTTTTCCATCCAGAAGCATCAGCATGCGTTCAAGGTCTGCCAGTCGGTCACGCTGCCAGCCCCAGTTAAGACCAAATCCCCACCGGTCACATTTGACCAGTCCCGTCACGATGATTTTTCCGCCAAACTTGCAGGGCGAGTTCGTTTTAAAGTCCCAGCTCAGTCCTTTGAACACATTTATAACTCCGCGCTCAAATACCTCTCCTTTATTCAGATGCAGTTGCTCAAACGTGCTCAGGATATTCGCTTCACAGACCGCCGGAATATCTTCCTTTTCCAGACTGTTGTACCACTGCTCACGAGCAGCAGCATCCATCAGGCTAAACATTCCAGAGCGTTGCATCAAATCCCGCCATATCCCGCGATCGAGATTGCGGGTAATAGCTTTCATCGCCGCTTCTCTTTTTTCCATCAGCCAGCAACCACAGCGGAAATCCTGCTTCATGGCCCAGTCCAGCGCGGTTTTACCGCCGATGCTGCGGGTCAACGTCGAAATATCGTCAAGCTGCTGTATCAACGTTTCAATCTGTGCCAGCGCGGCATTACGTCCGGTGACGATGCGTTCAATGCTGGTGGAACAAATCACGTCGGTGTGGCCGGTGAAAACCTCGGGTTCGGTGAGAGTAAGGTCTGACATCATTTCTTTCCTTATAAAAAGCAAAGCGCCAGCCGGTGAGGGCTGGCGCTTATGCTTGTGTGGTGAGTACGGTTCGGTGCCTAATCATTTCTGGCATGTTGCAAAAGCTGCAGACGGCGGAGGTCGCGAACGTCCTGTAATGCCTGTTCAATCCAGGGCAACAGTGTTGCTGAGTCGGTGTTGTCTTCGTCGTTGTCGAAGATGATCTCCGTACCGCAATTGATATTGTCCTGCAGCCAGCCAGTCAGAATGTTGAGAGCGGATTCAGTGGTTAATTCTGGCATGGGGACGCCTTGTGGTGATTGAGGCTGGGTTACCAGTCAAAAGTGGCAAAGTCGGGTAGCAGTTCACCAAAGGCATCCAGATGAATAATACCAACGGCGTAGCGACACATAAGCGTCACGACTAACCGGCGGCAGGCTTTTGACAGTCCGAGACGTTTTAACCGCAATACCGGAAACGACCACGCCTCCAGTCGAAGCAGATAGCCGGAGCCCGAATAATGGATCCATTCAGACTCGCCAAAATCCAGATCCTGATGTGACAGTGCATACAGCAGCGAGTTGTCTTCCACCGTGATGTGCGCGGTGCTGCAGCAGATCCCCGGTAATGACGTACAGGGGGGCAGTGGTGATTCAACGATTGCCTTACCCGGTTCATCTGCGATCCGCAGCGTGCAGCCATTCTGGTTTACTGCGGCGATCAATTCAGATAATTCAATGCCATCAATATCAACGACGATCCGGCCCATGTTGAGGGCCAGAACGTTGATGGCGTCGGCTTCCACGTTAACGGACAGCTTCACTGGACCTCCCCGCTGTATTTGCCGCTGGTGATGTCGGTGACGGCTTTATACCCGCTGCGGGTCATCAGCCCGGTAGCCTTACGTGCGCGAAGAATATCGATACTGCTGATAAGCGGTGACTGCTCTTCCGCACTGAAGCCGCGACGGTCAGTTCGCACCAGGTCGTATTTCTCCACGATAAAGTTCACCGCGTCGCACAGTGAGATCCCGGCGTTGATGTGGTCCTGGATCACGCCGTCGTTGCCAAACGGCGTGTCGTTCAGCGTCAGGCCATAGTGACGATCCAGCAGGTGGCTCAGGAGGCGCTGCCAGATCTCCACGGGTGACGGACGCGGATAAGCCTCCCGCGTTGAGGATAGTGCCTGAGTTTGCATTGGGTTTACTCCATTAATAAGGTTGCGCCAGCCGTTACGACAATGGGGACTGCCGCTGGTGGTATCGCCTGCACCAGACGACGGTGTGATGGCGGGGAGTCAGCTTCTGGCTGACGACTGTCCGCTGATAATCAGGGTGTTGTTGCTGCCTTCCAGACCCATCGCGTTTTGGGCATTCCGGATATCTGCTGGCGTGAGCAGTGGCGAGACGAACAGGAGTGATTTTCCCCGGTTATCAGTGCGCTCCAGGCCGCAGTCTTCAACGACCTCGTTAAGGGCGTCAACCAGCGAATCACCGGCGTCAATGCATTCCTGAATGGCATCGTCATCGCCAAATGGCGTGTCGTTGAGGGTAAGACCGTAGTGACGCTCCAGCAGATATGTCAGGAGGCGCTGCCACACGTAAATCGGTGATTTATGGGTTAACCGCTCAATCTCAGCGGCCCGTTTTGCGGAGACAGGATAAATTCTCATCGTTGGATCTCTGTGAATAAAGAAAGGAGTTAATGGCGGAAGGATTTAACGCGGTACGTCACTGACGGATGGTATCCAGCGCGGCTGCCAGCGTGCCCCAGTTAATGCCCTGTTCCGCGTCGTGGTGTCGGGCGGCATGGCGTAATGCCGCCCGAGCTTCTTCATCTGTGGCAGATGCATCCACGTTGCGCACATCGTCTTCGTACCAGAGCGAACATAATACGAAATCATCGTGTTGATGCTGTTGCAACAGTTCAATGACCTCGCTGATTTTACAGGCGTGTGGCATGACTATTAGCCTCCAGGTTGTGCTTCAGGTGGCGTCGGGTAAATCGCCATGTACACGTATCCATGCGAGCCGAGGCTGTCGGCGTCGCATGTCAGCCCTTTCGCGTAAAGCGTGACGCCGTGCGGGCGGCGGGGGTCAAGTTCACCGAGGGTCAGCTTCAGCTCAAGCTGTTTAAGCAACAAAGGAAACGCCTGGTCGAGATGGCGTAAATCCGCGTCACTGAAGGTGCCGGTGATGCTGGCGCGGTCAGCCAGATAATGCAGCCTGTTGCCCTCCTGCACCAGGCGAGCACCAAAACAGGGAGTGATACAGCGTTTAAGCCCCCACCAGGGCTCTGTAATATCGTGGTTTACTGTCGGTATTTTATTCGACATTTTTAATCTTCCTTAAACTTGTGTTAATTCAGCGTGACGCTGCGTAATACGACATACGGGCCATCACGGTCCTGACGGCGCTCTGCAAACACCGCCAGCACACCGCTGATATCCTGCACCTCCCGACCGGCATAGTGGCAGATACTGCCGGACCACTGGTATTTACCCCTGCAGAAGCGAAACAGCCGGGACTGCGGATGCTGGCGGTATATCGCCATCGCCTGACGTTTACTGATGATTTTCATCGCTATTTCTCTCCTTAAAGCCAGCCTCTCTCAGAAAACGAGACGATCTCCATACCGCCGACGACCAGGTGATCCAGCAGGCGGATATCAACCAGCTCCAGCGCCTGTTGCAGACGCGTTGTCATCTGCCTGTCGGCACTGCTGGGTTCGGCATAACCTGACGGGTGATTGTGAGCGAGCACAGCGGCTGCCGCGTTGTGTTTCAGACCGGCCTTTACGACCTCACGGGGGTACACGGCCATACTGTTGATGGTGCCCCGGAAGAGCGTTTCGTGGGCTATCAGGCGATGCTGGTTATCGAGGAAGAGGACGGTAAACTCTTCCCGCTCCAGTGCTGCGAGCTGCAGACGCATCCAGTCCCGGACGGCATGGCTGGAGGTAAACGACGCGCCGGGTTCGCGTAACTGGCATTCCAGCAGAGTTAACGCTTCCCGGATGGTCTGCTGTGCCGATGCCGGTAATGCGGTGGCAAACAGCGGTAACTGTTGTTCTATTGCGGCATCCCTCAGTCGATGATGTGCATGATGGCGTTACATTCCGGGTGATTGAGCGCGTAGTCCCGCAGGCGGTAATAGTGTTCCGTCATCGCATCGCATTCGGTGCGCATGGCGTGGTGGCTGTATGCTATCAGACAGACTGCAATCCCGGCGGCTTCGGCACTGAGTTCACCGCCATTGCCGTTCATACTGTTGAACAGCGACCAGAGCTCATTGTTCTCCGCCTCCGGTGCCATAAACGCACCGCCGTTACTCAGTGTGTAAAAATGCCAGATGCCACCACTGTAGTCTGCGCAGAAGCGGTCCATCCATGCGAAAACCGTCGGTTCAAGGATGATCCACTGCGGTATGTTGCCGAAGTGCTGCGGCCAGAAGTCGATGCGCTGCTCATCAGGTACGAGCGTGGCGGTCAGTGCTGGTGCAGAGCTGGCACCGGCAGATTGTGGTTGTAACGGGAGAGTGTCGTTAAGGTTAATAATGTCAGTCATTTTAATTTTTCCTTGTGCATGAATGGGTTGAAGGGTGATGAAGGGGGCGGGCGATGGATTCTGTTGACGGGGTGCGGATGGTTATTTGCCGAGTAAATCCATCATGTTCTCGGCCATCACCCATAACGCGCGGTTTAACTTTACGTCGCCGTCGATGCCGTTAATGGCACGGGTGTGGCTGCGTTTGCCCTTCGCGGTATGTCCGGGCAGACCGCCTTTCAGCAGGTTTTCCTGAAGCCTCTGGTAGGTCGTCCACAGGTCATCCTTGCGATCTTCATACCGTCGGGGCGTCAGTATCTGCGATGCCGTGACTGGCTGGTGTTCTTCGCCAAAACGGTATGTCAGCGCCGCTTCGGCCAGGGCGTGTTGTGCTGGTGGGGGTAACAACAGTGACTGCATGGCGTCGCGCTTCTCTTCCACCCGGTCAAAGACGCCGAGGACTTCATACGCACCTTCAATCACTTTCCCGACGATATCGCCCCGGTGCGGCACTCTGATTTCGCCAAACGACTGTCCGCAGACGAGCGAATTTGTGCATACGCTTCGGAATATTCCTGGAAGTAACTGAAAACTCGACGCGCCATCGTGGCTGTTTAAAATAATGATTTCAGGCACCTGCTGACCGTTTATCTGACCCGCCCGACGAAGACGCAGAAGGTGTTTGGTGTGTTCCCGGCGATCCTGGTCGCGAACGCGTGACTGGCAGGCAAAGAACGGCTGGAATCCTTCTCGTTGCAGGTTCTCCAGCAGAGTGATGGTGGGGATGTAAGCATAGCGGTCTGAGCGTGACACGTGCTTGTCTTCCCCAAAGACGCTGGGAACGACCTGCATCAGTTCTTCGCGGGTTAACGGGCGGTCACGGCGTATCTGGTTTGTTCGCCCGAAGCGGCTTGCTAATCGCATAGTGGATCCCTTGTAAATGGCATAAAAAAAGCGCCACGGGCAGTAAGCCCGGACGCCGTTGTTCTGTTCGTGTGGTATTGATGATTTCTGTCGCGGGTTGGCTGCAGATGCTTTATATTGCGACGCACCCGGCCTCAGATCGGGGCAAGCTGTGTGTCATATCGCCGCCGGTGACCTCCGTACCGGCATTTTTTTACCCCTTTCTGACTCCCTGGCTGGCGATGTAGCGGTTAAGCCATTCCCCGGCACTGGCTTCAAAATTCCACGCCCGCCAGATCAACTGCCCCTCGCTGTCGCGAATGACCAGCCGAAAGTGCGTACCCTGGTCGTCTTCAATGGCGATATTGCGGTAAAGCGCCACCACGGCCTCCGCCTGTTCACGGGGGAATGGACCGGGTGGTAACGGCGTATTGTCAGTGTCCTGCATGGTGAATTCCTCTGATACCTGGCACAAAAACAAACGCCCCGCTCAGTGA
>NZ_JAYJLI010000007.1:0-220168 GCF_051948675.1 Enterobacter sp. Lyrl_3 | reverse complement strand
TGCCAGAACGGTAGTGATTGCAGCGGTCAGCGTTGTTTTACCATGGTCAACGTGGCCGATAGTACCGACGTTAACGTGCGGTTTTGTACGTTCAAACTTTTCTTTAGACATCGATTGTCCCTCTAAGACACGGATAAATCGGTGATATCACCACATCAACCAGGCGAAATGCCTGAACTGTTGAATCAAGTAAAATTGAAACAGAGAGAAACGGGAAGGAGAAGTGAAGTGGTGCTGATACCCAGAGTCGAACTGGGGACCTCACCCTTACCAAGGGTGCGCTCTACCAACTGAGCCATATCAGCACGTATTGGAGCGGGCAGCGGGAATCGAACCCGCATCATCAGCTTGGAAGGCTGAGGTAATAGCCATTATACGATGCCCGCATCCTGAAACTCGGCTACCCAGTTCTTTCTGTAACAAAAAAAGAGATTTCTCTCTTTTTAAGTTCGAGCTGATTCAGCTTTTAAACCAGCTCCGGCGGCATTTACGCTGCCAGAAAGTGGTGGTGGGGGAAGGATTCGAACCTTCGAAGTCTGTGACGGCAGATTTACAGTCTGCTCCCTTTGGCCGCTCGGGAACCCCACCGGACTTGATGGTGCCGACTACCGGAATCGAACTGGTGACCTACTGATTACAAGTCAGTTGCTCTACCTACTGAGCTAAGTCGGCATCAAGTAGCGCGCATTCTATGGATACCTGCGCGGTCATGCAACTAAAAATTTGCATAAAACGTTCTTTCGCTCACATTTTATGCTAACCACGCATCAAGCGCTGTAAAAGTAGTCATTCACGGTCAAATATTCAACATATATGAGCGAATTGCATCGCATACACCGTAGCGTGACGGCTTCCGCGTAACGCAGCGCTTTCCATCTTTTTTCTTATTATTCCTGTCATCTGGTGTTAACCTCCTGCCCATTGTCCAAAATTAACTGTGTGATGAGCCATGATCCGGCAGTGTGATGCTGGCTCACTGAAGCATGCTTATGAGCAAAAAAGAGCAAACGTTAATGACGCCTTATCTTCACTTTAACCGCAGCCAGTGGGCTGCCCTGCGTGATTCCGTCCCTATGACGCTGACGGAAGGTGAAATCGCACGGTTAAAAGGGATAAACGAAGATCTGTCCCTGGAAGAAGTGGCAGAAATTTATCTCCCCCTCTCACGCTTGCTTAACTTCTATATCAGTTCCAACCTGCGCCGTCAGGCGGTGCTGGAGCAGTTCCTTGGAACCAATGGTCAACGCATTCCTTATATCATCAGTATTGCTGGCAGCGTGGCGGTAGGTAAAAGCACAACCGCGCGTGTCTTGCAGGCTCTCCTGAGCCGCTGGCCAGAACACCGCAGCGTGGAGTTGATCACCACCGACGGCTTTCTGCACCCCAATGAGGTGTTAAAAGAACGCGGGCTGATGAAGAAGAAGGGCTTCCCGCTCTCTTATGACATGCACCGTCTGGTGAAATTTGTCTCTGACCTGAAATCCGGCGTGCCTAACGTCACGGCGCCGGTCTATTCGCACCTGATCTACGATCGCATTCCGGGCGGAGACAAAACGGTGGTGCAGCCAGACATTCTGATTCTGGAAGGGTTAAATGTGCTGCAAAGCGGGATGGATTATCCTCACGATCCGCATCACGTGTTTGTCTCTGACTTCGTCGATTTCTCTATTTATGTCGATGCACCGGAAGATTTGCTGCAAAGCTGGTATATCAACCGCTTCCTGAAGTTCCGCGAAGGGGCGTTCACCGACCCGGACTCCTATTTCCATCACTACGCCCAACTTTCTGAAGAAGAGGCGGTGAAGGTGGCGACAGGCCTGTGGAACGAGATCAACTACGTAAACCTGAAAGAGAACATTCTCCCTACCCGCGAGCGGGCGAGCCTGATCCTCACCAAGAGCGAGAAACACGCTGTCGACCAGATTCGTTTGCGGAAATAGGTTAGCAGACATAAAAAAACCGGCTTAACGCCGGTTTTTTTGTTTACGCCTGCGGCTTTTCGCCGTTTTCATCCTGATCGACCGCAAAGCAGGCGACCAGCTGACCGCGATAATCTTTCAGCTGCGGCTGTAGCTGGGTGCAAGGGCCAAAGCGGCGACTGCAACGGGCGTTGAATGCACATCCCGGGGGTGGATTCAGCGGACTTGGCAGTTCACCGGTCAGCTTAATACGCTCGCGACGATCGTCCGGGTTCAGGCGCGGTGTCGCAGAGAGCAGCGCCTGGGTGTACGGGTGGCGAGGGTTATTAAAGATCTGATCTTTCGTCCCCTTCTCCACGCAGCGCCCCAGATACATCACCATCACTTCATCAGCGATATGCTCTACCACCGACAGGTCGTGGGAGATAAATACGTAAGACAGCCCCAGCTCCTGCTGCAGATCCATCATCAGATTCAGCACCTGTGCGCGCACGGAAACGTCGAGCGCTGAGACCGGTTCATCGGCAATCACGACATCCGGGTCGAGCATCAGGCCACGGGCGATGGCGATACGCTGGCGCTGGCCGCCAGAGAACATATGCGGGTAGCGATCGTAATGCTCGGTTTTCAGGCCGACTTTCGCCATCATCGCCAGCGCTTTTTCACGACGCTGCTCTTTGCTGAGATTACTGTTAATCAGCAGCGGCTCTTCCAGAATCTGCCCCACTTTCTTGCGCGGGTTCAATGAACCGTACGGGTTCTGGAACACAATCTGGATTTTCTGGCGACGCAGCTTCTGCGCCTGCGGATCGTGCTTGAGCAGATCCTGTCCCTGATAATAGAGCTCGCCGCCGGTAGGCGTTTCAATCATCGTCAGCAGACGGCCTAAGGTTGATTTGCCGCAGCCCGACTCCCCGACCACCGCCAGCGTTTTACCGCGTTCGAGGGTAAAGGAGACGCCATCCAGCGCTTTCACCAGGCGCTCAGGGGCAAAAATCCCCTTCTTCACCGGGTAGTGTTTTTTCAGGTCGATAGCCTGCAACAGCGGTTGTTGCGTGGTGGCCTGTTGCGTACTCATAGTGTTGGCCTCCCGGCATCATCGAGTGGGTAGTGGCATTTCGACTGACGACCGTCAGCCAGCTGGTTCAGCTCAGGTTCTTCTGCACGGCATTTATCCGTCGCATACGGGCAACGCGGATTCAGCAGGCAGCCCTGCGGACGGTCATATTTACCTGGTACCACACCCGGCAGCGACGCCAGACGCGCTTTATCCTGGGCAAACTCCGGCAGCGCACGTAAAAGCGCCTGAGTATACGGATGACGCGGTGCGCGGAAGATATCATGCGAACTTCCGGTCTCCACCACCTGCCCTGCATACATCACGATGATTTTGTGTGCTGCTTCAGCCACCAGCGCCAGGTCGTGCGTAATCAGCACCAGCGCCATGTTCTCTTTCTGCTGCAGTTCCAGCAGCAGCTCGATGATTTGCGCCTGGATGGTCACGTCCAGCGCTGTGGTCGGCTCATCGGCAATCAGCAGTTTTGGCCGACAGGCAATTGCCATCGCGATCATCACACGCTGACTCATCCCGCCAGAAAGCTGATGCGGGTAGACATCAAGGCGCGATGCCGGGTCAGGGATCCCCACCTGGTTCAGCAGGTCGATCGCCCGCTGACGACGGGTTTTCTTGTTACCGCCCTGGTGGACCTTGATCGCCTCCATAATCTGGAAGCCCACGGTGTAGCAGGGGTTCAGGCTGGTCATCGGGTCCTGGAAGATCATCGCCACTTCCGCGCCCACCAGCTGGCGGCGCTGTTTCTCGGAAATGCGCTTCAGATCCTGACCATTGAACTGCAGGTTTTCCGCCATCACGCGGCCCGGATAATCGATCAGCCCCATAATCGCCAGTGAGCTTACGGACTTACCGGAACCGGATTCCCCAACAATGCCAACCACTTCGCCCTGATTTACGCTGTAGCTGATGCGGTCCACGGCGCGAAACGGGGTGCCTTCATCGCCGAAGTGCACCGATAATTTATCTACATTTAATAACGCCATCTCGTGCCTCTTACTGCTTCAGTTTGGGATCAAGGGCATCGCGCAGACCATCACCCATCAGGTTAAATGCCAGCACCGTCAGCAGAATTGCCAGACCCGGGAAGGTGACAACCCACCAGGCGCTTTGTGCGAACTGCAACACGTCGGAGAGCATCGTGCCCCACTCCGGTGTTGGCGGCTGCGCACCCATGCCCAGGAAGCCAAGAGCGGCCATATCAAGAATGGCGTTAGAGAAGCCGAGCGACGCCTGAACAATCAGCGGCGCAAGGCAGTTCGGGAAGATATTGACGAACATCTGGCGCATCGCACCGGCACCGGCCACGCGGGACGCGGTGACGTAGTCGCGGTTCACTTCCACCAGCACTGCCGCACGGGTTAAACGCACGTAGTGAGGGAGTGCCACGAAGGTCAGCGCAAGCGCGGCGTTACCGATCGACGGGCCAAATATCGCCACCAGCACCAGGGCCAGCAGCAGGCTTGGCAGCGCCAGCATGATGTCGACGATACGCATGATGATGTTATCAACAATGCCGCCAAAATAACCCGCAACCAGGCCGAGGATGATCCCCATGATCAGGGACAGCACCACCACCAGGCAGCCCACCAGCAGCGACAAACGCGCGCCGTACATCAGACGCGACAACACGTCGCGACCCACATCATCGGTACCCAACAGGTGAGCCAGGCTCCCGCCGTCCTGCCATGCAGGGGGGGCCAGCAGCGCGTCACGGAACTGATCGGCCGGGTTATACGGTGCAAGCACGTTTGCAAACACGGCAATCAGGATCATGACAGAGACATAGACCAGCCCCACTACCGCGCCTTTATTACGCTTGAAGTAGTGCCAGAATTCCTGCAGCGGCGTCATTGGAACCGGTGCAGCAACCACTTTATTTTCAGAAACGTGTGACATGATGGCCCCTTACTTCTTATGACGAATACGCGGGTTCACCACGCCGTACAGCAAATCGACCAGCAGGTTGACGAGAATAATCATCGTCGCGACCAGCAATACACCGCCCTGCACGACCGGATAGTCACGGCGTTGCAGCGCGTCAATCAGCCAGCGGCCAAGGCCCGGCCAGGAGAAGATGGTTTCGGTCAGGATCGCCCCTGCCAGCAGCGTACCCACCTGCAGACCGATAACGGTCACCACCGGCAGCATGGCGTTACGCAGCGCATGAACGATGATGACTCGCATACGCGTCAGGCCCTTGGCACGCGCGGTACGAATATAATCCTCGCCCAGCACTTCCAGCATTGACGAACGGGTCATACGCACGATTACCGCCAGAGGGATAGTGCCAAGCACCATTGCCGGCAGGATCATATGCGCGACCGCATCAATAAAGTTGCCCTCTTCGCCCCATATCGCCGTATCAATCAGCATAAAGCCGGTCAGCGGGTTGGAATCATCGAGGAAGACCATATCGCTGACGCGTCCGGAGACCGGCGTCAGGTTAAGCTGCACCGAGACCAGCATAATCAGCATCATGCCCCACCAGAAGATCGGCATGGAGTAGCCGGTCAGCGCCAGGCCCACGGCGGTATGGTCAAAAATAGAGCCACGTTTAACGGCAGCCAGCACCCCGACAGGGATACCCACCGCAGTGGCAAAAATCATGGCGCAGATGCCAAGCTCCAGTGTCGCTTTAAAACGCGGCACGAACTCGTCCCACACCGGAAGACGGCTTTTCAGTGAAATCCCTAAGTCACCATGCATAACGCCCCAGATATAGTGGAGGTACTGCTGCCACATCGGCTTATCGAGGCCGAGTTCAGCCAGCAGCTGCGCATGACGTTCAGGGGAAATACCACGCTCGCCCGCCATAATCATTACCGGGTCGCCGGGGATCATATGGACGAAGGCAAAAGTGAGAAGGGTGATACCGATAAACGTGGGGATGACAAGTCCCAGACGTCGGAGGATGAACTGCAACATAACCCGGATTCTCTCTGAAGACGCACGACCAGTGGCGTGGCGTCTGTATTGCTCACAAATGTAAATTCCCTCTCCCGCTGGAGAGGGTTAGGGTGAGGGCAAGCATGGCACGCCCCTCACCCCTGCCCTCTCCCTGTGGGAGAGGGAGAACACCCTACTGATTATTCGATAGATACGTTTTCGAAGTGGTGTTTGCCCAGCGGATCAACCACGTAGCCTTTCACTTCTTTGCGCACTGGCTCGTACACGGTGGAGTGAGCAACAATCAGAGCCGGAGCCTGATCGTGCATAACAACCTGTGCCTGCTTGTAGAGTTCAATACGTTTGTTGTGATCGTCGGTGGCACGTGCCGGCTGGATCAGGTCTTCAAACGGCTTGTAACACCAGCGAGAGTAGTTAGAGCCGTCTTTTGCCGCCGCACAGCTGAAGAGGGTGGCGAAGAAATTGTCCGGATCCCCGTTGTCACCGGTCCAGCCCATCATCACTGCCTGATGCTCACCCGCTTTGGCGCGCTTCAGATACTCGCCCCACTCGTAGGTAACAATCTTGGCCTGAACGCCGATTTTCGCCCAGTCAGCCTGAACCATTTCAGCCATACGGCGTGCGTTCGGGTTGTACGGACGCTGTACCGGCATCGCCCACAGTTCAACGGTAAAGCCTTTATCCTGCCCTGCTTCCTTCAGCAGCGCTTTCGCTTTCTCTGGATCGTAGGTGTAGTCTTTAACGTCATCGTTATAGCCCCACATGGTTGGCGGGATCAGGTTTTTAGCCGCAACGCCGGCGCCCTGGTAAACGGCCTTGATGATCGCTTCTTTGTTCACCGCATAGGTCAGCGCCTGACGCACTTTCACGTCATCAAACGGTTTCTTCTCGGTGTTGAAAGAGAGATAGCCCACGTTCAGGCCAGCCTGCTCCATCAGGTTGATATTCTTGTCCTGCTTCATGCGGGCGATATCAGCCGGGTTCGGGTATGGCATAACCTGGCATTCGTTTTTCTGCAGTTTTGCGTAACGCACAGACGCGTCAGGCGTGATGGAGAAGACCAGACGATCGATCTGTGGTTTGGTACCCCAGTAGCCCGGGAACGCTTTGTACAGAATACGGGAGTCTTTCTGGTACTGCAGCAGCTGGAACGGACCGGTACCGATTGGGTTCAGGTCCACTTTTTCCGGCGTGCCGGCTTTCAGCATGTTGTCCGCGTACTCTTTAGAGAGGATAGAGGCGAAGTCCATGGCCAGGTCCGCCAGGAATGGCGCTTCCGGGCGAGTCAGCACGAACTGAACGGTTTTATCGTCCACTTTTTTCACTTCAGCGATCAGGTCTGGCAGACCCATCCCTTCGAAGTACTCATAGCTACCGCCGGACACTTTGTGGTACGGGTTCTGAGCGTTTTTCTGACGATCGAAGGAGAACACAACATCATCGGCGTTGAAGTCGCGCGTTGGTTTGAATTCTTTGCTGTCCTGCCACTTCACGCCCTGGCGCAGGTGGAAGGTATAGGTTTTACCGTCTTCGCTGACGTCCCACTTCTCCGCCAGGCCAGGAATCACTTCCGTGGTGCCGGTTTTGAATTCAACCAGGCGGTTATAGATCGGCACAGAGCTTGCGTCGTAAGTCGTACCAGAGGTAAAGAGCTGTGGGTTAAAGCCTTCCGGCGAGCCTTCAGAACAGTAAACCAGGGTTTTTGCCTGTACGCTTGCTGCCACGGTCATAGCCACCAGGCTCAGACCAAGCTTCAGCATCCCTGACTTCTTCAAGGAAATACTCATTATTCTGCTCCAATGTGATGTTTTGCTTTGTTGTGTTACGCCGCCTGACCTTTATTTATTTTTTACCCGGTCCGGTCGGTGATGCCCGAAGGCGTTATAAGGGATGGAGAATCCTTTCAGAAGAGCGTTGGAGTTGCAGCGTAGATCGTCCCTGAAATGCCCCTCGTGCCCTACAATCTGTCAACAGAATGTGAAAACGTCAATACAGGTGACGGGGATTTACGCTGAGTGTGAGAAACCGCAAACAAAGATTAAAAAAACTATGTACGCCAGTTTTCAGCAGGGAAATTTATGCTACTCGTCATGTTGCAGCACAAATATCTTCATATTTCGCAACAATCAGTGATTAACTTTTATTCAGAATGGGTAAATTTTCTTGCAGAACGGTGATTATCTGAGCACTAAATACCGCGAACGTTAAAACGCACAGCGAAAAATGCTGAGGTTATCCATAAGCAACGCGAAAAAAGATCAATCTATATATAAAAAAATACAATGGATTATGTCACAAAATCACGAACAGGCAGGAAGAAGCAGGACTAAGAGGTGTTTTGGCTAATCTGGACGAATAAAGCGTTAATGCAAAAAGGCTAACCTTGCGGTTAGCCCTTTTTTGAATGTGGTCGGCGAGAGAGGATTCGAACCTCCGACCCACTGGTCCCAAACCAGTTGCGCTACCAAGCTGCGCTACTCGCCGAATGCGGAGCGCATCTTACTGCTGAGGTGCGCCCCCGTCAATCCCTTAATTTAAAAAAGCCATCCAACTGGCGATAAACTCGCCAGGCAAGCTACTGCGCGGCTTTCTGGCTGCTTTCAGGCAGTTTGCACCAGTTGTTATTTTCGTTAATCCCCCCGTCCGGAGAGGTATAACCCAGGCAACCCATGATGGTGTCGTACAACTCAACGTGACGGCGCGGTACCTTAATTTCTGCCTGCTGTTTCAGATGAGCAAACATTTTGGCTTTCTCTGGATCTTCCAGATATTTATCAGACATCCACACCATCATCGGCACGCGGAACTGTTCTGGTGGTGCCATCTTGCGTGGCGTACCGTGCAGATGCTCATAATCATTGATGGATTCACCATGGTCAGCCGCATAGAACACGATCGCTTTCTTATCCCGTACCTGGTCAATCACCGAATCGATAAAATGATCCACATACAACACTGAGTTGTCGTAAGAGTTAATTAACTGCTCTTTGGTACAGTCTTTGTCAACGCCAACACATTCCGGCGTCCATTTCGCAAAGCTGCGAGGATAACGCTGGGTATAGTTATAGTGAGACCCTTTGGTATGCAGGATGATCATATGCTTGCCATCCGGGTTGCCATTAAGAGAGTTTTTCATCTCATCGATCAGCAGCATATCATCGACAGCCTTGCCACGATTTCGCGGCTCCGCACCAATTTGCTCACGGTAAGCGATGTTCTTCGCCATGGTGTTGCTGTAGAACCACATCTCGCTTTGCATAGCGTAGAGGTCAGCGCTAAACCCGAGTTGATGAAGCACAGAAAACACATTCTGTTCTTTCAAGGTACGCTGCGGATTATCGCTCGCCCCCCCTTCACGAACAAACATGCAGCGTAAGGAGAGCTTGGTGGCGGTATCACAGGAGTAGCCGCGATAGGCAATCAGGTTTTTCTCCTGAGCCAATTCAGGCGTGGTATCACGGTCATAACCTAGAATACCCATATGATCCCAGCGCGTCGTTTCGCCAATGATAAAGACGACATAGGTATCGTCGATATCTTTCGGCGCTACATAAGTAAACTTCTTCGCCGGGTTCATAAGCGATTTGTTATCAGAAGATTCGTCCACCTGCGCCCATGCATATAACCCCAGAGCAGAGATCCAGTTAGAAGGCAGGTAAGAGTTTGCGACTACACCACCGTAGCTTGGCATATCCACGCCAGAGGTGCGTTCATCACTTCTCTGCTTGACTTCAAGCAAGCGAATCGGCCCCCAGACCATGAGACCTGCCAGCAGTACCAGTGCGACACTTCTGAGGCGTTTACCTGGCGTGCGGATCTGGTGCACAAGCGTATAACGGCAGCGGTTACTCCAGATGAGCAACAGCGGCAAAGCACTTACCGCTACCAGCCAGAGGATAAAATGCAACCCAACGACTTCTTTAGAAAGGTCTATATCTGTCGTCATGACGGAAGCAATAATGCCATATCCTATGACGACGTTCATAAATGTCATGTAATAGCTGGCACCGGCTGAGCAAAGCACGATGAACGTTGCCAGCACACGCCACACGCGGCGACCAAACAGTGTCAGAATACGTAATAAAAAGAAGGTAACCAGTACTGCAGCGACCAATTCGACAACCGCTGCAATTCCTTTCCAGACGGTGAAATCTTGCGCGTAACCGTCAAACCGACGGAAAAAAACTGCGCCATTCATAAAAAGGCCGATGTACAACGCCAGCAAAAAGCAGAGCTTTTGTTGCGCCATCGATTTAATGTATTTCATGCAAGCTACCCGGAAAAAGGGACAGTACCGCCGTCCACTTCACTAAAAAATGGACAGCTTAGATATTCGCTCAGGGAATCGTTATAAGAAACGTCTACAAGCGTGGTAAGTAGACCACAGGGAAGCGGAAAAGTGGCAACAGAGAGTGTGATCGGTACAGTTTTTTACAAAAAAGAAAGTCCTTAAACAGACGATATCACTTAAGTTCCGGTTTTCAGACAAGAAAAAGGCCGGAAACCCGGCCGTTTGTCTTATCTTCAGGCATGTGCTTCATTAAACACTTCGCGCTGCGGCTGCCGAATCGTCGTCGACAGGGCCAGTGAAATAATCAACAGGGCGAATATTACGCAGAAGGTGACATAGAATCCGCCGAACAGCGAGGCAATTAACGAGCCGCAAATGCTGCCGATGCCAAAGCCTAAGTAAATCACGCCGTAATTTTTCGCCAGGTTGTTCAGACCAAAGAACTCGCTCACCAGTGACGGGAACACCGTGATGGTGCCGCCGAAGTTAAAGGCCACGCAGGCAATCGCAGCAAAGAAAGTCGCTTCATTCAGGGGCGCAAACAGCAGAGCCGCCATACCCACCAGTGAAACCACCTGTCCAAGGGTAATCACGCGGATACGGGCAATCTTGTCGGACAGGATACCCAGCACCAGACGACCAGACAGGTTAGCGATAGAGATCACGGTCACCGCGTTTGCCGCCGTCATGGCATCCAGTTTAACCATGCCCTGCGCGATATCTTTCGCCACACCAATCACATACAGGCCACTCATGCAGGCCGTCAGGAACATCACCGCCAGCATCCAGTACTGGGGTTTACGCATGGATTGAGCCAGGGTGAAGTCATTCTCCACCACGCCGTTAACGGTTTTCACTTCCTGCTGCGGTGCGTCTTTCATCAGGGTCGCGCCAAACAGGATCATCACCAGGACGATAGCCCCCCAAATCATGAAGGTTTTTTCGAGGCCAACCGACGCCAGCAGATGAGAGTCGATAAATTTAAATCCGAGGCTGCCCAGGCCATAAGAACCGATGGCAAACGCGGAGATTAGCCCTTTACGCTCCGGGAACCATTTGACGCAGTTTGACAGGGTCAGCAGATAACCCGCACCGTCCGCCAGACCGACCAGTACCCCGGCGCTCAGCCAGAGCATCATCAGGTTGTTTGAATACGCCGTCAGGAAAAAGCCCAATCCCAGCAGGATCCCCGAGGCCATCGTGACGCGTTTCACGCCGAACCGCTCCTGCAATTTGCCCGCAACCGAAGAGGACAGCGCCAGCCCAAGGCTTAGCAAACCGAAAGAGAACGCCACCTGACTGATCGGCGCACCGAGCTTGTCGGAAAGGGCACTGTTAAACAGGCTCCAGGTATAGACCGAGCCCAACGCAAACTGGGTGACGATGGTGCCAAAGAGCGTCAGCCAGCGTGTACGATTGTAGGAAGATGTATTCATGGCAGTTGTCCTGCAAGAGAAAGTAAGGGAATTTGCTGAGGACAACGATAAACAAAACCCTGATCCAGCTGGGGGAAAACGGCATGAGATGCAGGAGAAACGGAATGAAATGCCTGGAATCGGGAATGAACGACCTTGCCGGGGAATGAAGCGACAGAATGTTAGTGCTCGCTATCGCTACAACCCCCACGGTTATTGTATTCAAGATGTTAACGTGACGTTTAAAATAGTAACAACGTTAGAAATTTGCACTTACGCCCAGCGTGTACAAAAACTGCTCTCCCGTCGTGCTGTCCTCCCCCTGCGCTAAGGAAGCATACGCCGCCATGTGCGAGGTGAAAGGAATATCGGTGCCTACGGTGACATCCATCCAGTTGCCATTTTGAGCCGGGGCAGGCGTTTGCGGCATCCCGAACTGGGATTTCCACTGATTTTCACCATACTGCTGGTTATAGCTAATCTGCGCCCAGGGACGAAGTTCGCCATATTGCGTATCCACGCGCCAGCCTAGCGTACTCACGCTGGCATGCCACAGGGGATCGGTCAGCGCCTGGGTTGTCACGCTATCACCAAACTCATTAATCATCATCGGCGTGGTGCCGTCATAACGCCATGCCACCACCGGGCCGGTCGTGACATGACCCGCCAGCGGAAAATTCCAGCCGACGCTCATCGCCCCCGCGGAGGTCGAGCCAGAGGGCAGATTCAGAGCCAGCCCCGGCGCATTTTGCGAAGACTGGATGCGCTCCGCCAGGATATCGTCATAACGCGGTTGGTGATCCGCATCCCATGTATAGCGTTCCGCCGTATTACTTTGCGGGTCTGAAACGATATATTCCTGTTGCCAGGCAAATGCTGAGTGACCAGAAAGCAGACAGGCTGAAATCCCCACCAGGCCAGAAACAGCATGGCGACCACTGATTTTTTTTATCATCAAAGCGACTCCAGAGAGAGCCGAATTCGGCGATTTTTATCATTGTTCAGGAAGAGGTTTTTAGGGCTTATGGCCCTGTATTAACTATTGTCTTTACAGGTCACACGTCAAGCCTGACGGAATGAAATTTTTGCGATAACCGTGTCATAAGGGAGATAACCGATGCAACGTTGCGGTTGGGTAAGCCAGGATCAGCTCTATATCGACTATCACGATCGGGAATGGGGCGTGCCGGAAACGGACGGCAAAAAACTTTTCGAGATGATCTGTCTGGAGGGTCAGCAGGCGGGTTTGTCATGGATTACGGTATTGAAGAAACGCGAAAACTACCGCAATGCCTTTCATCAGTTCGATCCCGTCCGGGTCGCCGCGATGACCGACGACGACGTGGAGCGACTGGTGCAGGATGCAGGCATCATCCGCCATCGCGGTAAGATCCAGGCCATTATCGGTAACGCACGCGCTTACCTGGCAATGGAACAAAACGGTGAATCGTTCTCAGAGTTTGTCTGGACATTTGTGAATAACGATCCGCAAATCACGCAGGCCGCCACGCTCGCGGAAATTCCCGCCTCGACTCCGGCCTCGGACGCACTCTCGAAAGCGCTGAAAAAACGCGGCTTTAAGTTTGTCGGCTCCACCATCTGCTACGCCTTTATGCAGGCCTGTGGCCTGGTCAATGACCATGTTACCGGCTGCTTCTGTCATCCGGGAGGCCATCATGATCCGCAAATGGCAAAGTGAGAATACCGCGTCGCTTTTGAGCCTATGGCTTGAAAGTACCACGGAAGCGCATCCGTTTATTGAGGCGAGCTACTGGAAAGAGAACGAAGCCATGGTGCGGGACGTTTATCTGCCGTCGGCCGAAACCTGGGTCTGGGAACAGGATGGCGAACCTTACGGGTTTATCAGCGTGATGCAGTCTCAGTTTGTCGGCGCACTATTTGTCGCACCGGCGTACATCGGCAAAGGCATCGGACGCGCGCTGCTGAACCACGTTCAACAGCGCTTCCCGCACTTAAGCCTGGAGGTGTATCAAAAAAATGTCCGGGCGGTGAATTTCTACCATGCTCAGGGCTTTCGTATCGAAGACAGCGCCTGGCAGGATGACACCCAACACCCGACGTGGATCATGAGCTGGCAGGCGGATCAAACGCCGTCAGAGTAAGCTCGGGTCCCTGGTATTTCTCGACCCATGCCAGCGCCGTATTGCCTGCACAGCCATTCCCCAGCTTCGAGCTGGGGAGATCTTTGGTCAGCACGTTAACGGCACCGTTTTTACAAATACCGCTCTCGTCCAGGTCCGGCCACGCGCCCTGGTGGATGCAGATCACGCCTGGTTTGATTCCGTCGCTCACCACCGCTCCGGCCAACACCTGCCCACGATGGTTCCAGACGCGCACCAGATCGCCATCCGCAATCCCGCGCGCTTTCGCATCTTCAGCATGAAGCGTGATCGGCTCCCGCCCGGCGACCGCATACTGCTCGCGCAGCGACGAATAGTTAAGCTGGCTGTGCAGGCGATGCGCGGGGTGCGCGGATAACACCTGGAGCTGCTCCGGCTGGGCATTGCCGTGCCACTCATCCGGTTCAAGCCATGTGGGATGCGCAGGACAATCCGCGTACCCAAAGCGGGCAATGCGCTCACTGTAAATCATAATCTTTCCGCTCTCGGTTTTCAGCGGATGGTTCTCCGGGTCGCGACGGAAATCGGCGAAACGGACAAACTGCGCATTCTGCTCGCTCTCCGGCATTTCGAAAATCGCGTTCGCTTCCCAGAATTCCGCAAACGGCGGCAGCGTCACCCCCTGGGCCGCACCGCGCTGAGCAGCAATCTGATAGAACGTTTCCAGCCACTCAAGATCGGTTTTCCCTTCGGTGAAACGCTCACGACCGCCTGCTTCCCACCGTTCGCTCAGTTCCGCAAATACGTCAAAATCATCACGCGCTTCATCCCGCGGTGCGACCACACGCTTCATCGGCACCATATGCTGATTGCTGTAGTCACCGGTCATGGTGAGATCGTTACGCTCGTACGAGGTCGTGGCCGGCAGCACGATATCGGCATGTTTGGCGGAGGCGGTCCAGAAGCATTCCGAAATCACCACCAGCTCTGGCTTCTGCCAGGCGCGGATCAAACGATTGGTATCCTGATGGTGCGTGAAATTCGCCCCACCCGCCCACCAGACAAACTTAATATCCGGGAAATGGCGGTCCAGACCGTTATGCTGATAAAACCCGCCCGGGTTTTCCAGGGCTTCAACAATACGCGCCACCGGAATTTTATCCACGGCATCAACGCCGCCCTTCACCGATCCCTGCATGGAGGCCAGCACGGCGGCTTTACGGGTGGGGTTGCCGCCATTGGCGAAATGATAAGAGAGCCCAAACCCGCCGCCCGGCGTACCAATTTGCCCGAGCATCGCGGCAAGCGTCACCAGCATCCAGTGTTTTTGCTCGCCAAACTGCTGGCGCTGCATGCCCCAACCGGACATCAACATCGTGGTGTTTTCATGGAACAACGCGGCCAGTTCACGGAGCTTGTCAGCCGGAATGCCACAAATATCGGCTGCCCACGCTGCCGTTTTGGCAACACCATCCGTTTTACCCGTCAGATAATCGGCGAATTTGTCGAAGCCCGATGTGCAACGCGCGAGGAAGTCGGCGTCGTGCCAGCCCTTCTCTACCAGCGTGTGGGCGATACCCAGCATCATCGCCACGTCAGTACCCATATGCGGGGCGAGCCATTCGGCACTGTCACCAAAGAAATCCATGGTTTCAGAGCGCATGGGGTCAATACAGATGATGCGCTTACCGCTCTTGCGCAGCGCATCAAAATAGCCAATACCCTGCTCGTCGGAAGCATTCCAGGCAATTTTCAGCGTGTTGAGAGGGTTGGCACTCCACAGCACCACCACCTCGGTATGCTCCAGTACCAGCGGCCAGCTGGTCTGCTGCTGATAAACCTCATTACCGCCGACGACGTACGGCATGATCGCCTGCGCCGCGCCGGTGGAGTAATCCCCCAGATGGCCCGTGTAGCCGCCGGCCAGGCTCATGTAGCGCTGCAGCAATGTCGATGCTTTATGCAGTACGCCGTTAGAACGCCAGCCGTAAGAGCCGGCAAAAATGGATGCAGGCCCATAGCTGTCGCGGATGCGCTTGTGCTGGGCGTGGATCAGCGCCAGCGCGTCATCCCAGCTCACACGCACAAACTCATCCTGACCACGAATGCCCTGCGGCTTGTCCGGCGAAGCCAGAAATCCTTTACGCACCATCGGCCAGCGCACACGGGTTTTGCTGTGCACCTGATCGCGAACGACGGTCTGTAAAGAGTTAGGGTGTTGTGTTGGCAATGCCCCACGGGAAGACAGGACATTTTCGCCGTCGGTTTCGACCAGCATCGGCCCCCAGTGGGCGGCGGTCAGAATGGTTTTTGTTGAGGTGCTCAAAGCGTGCGCTCCTGGTTGCGTGCAGGTTTACGGTCTTGTTATTGAGGCCGTTTATGGTTTGTCACAAATTTCAGAGTTATCCCCGGAATTTTCTCCGTATCCGGACGTCATAATCAACTGCCACGTCCGTCGTGGCAAAGAATAAAAAGGATTAAGGAAAGAAGATGAAAAAACGCGTACTCGTTATTGCCGCTCTGGTGAGCGGTGCACTGGCGGTTTCTGGCTGCACAACAAACCCATACACCGGTGAACGCGAAGCGGGTAAATCCGGCATCGGCGCGGGTATCGGTTCACTGGTCGGGGCGGGTGTAGGTGCGCTCTCCTCCTCCAAAAAAGACCGCGGTAAAGGCGCGCTGATTGGCGCAGCGGCAGGCGCAGCACTCGGCGGCGGCGTGGGTTATTACATGGATGTGCAGGAAGCGAAGTTGCGCGACAAAATGAAAGGCACAGGCGTGAGCGTCACGCGCAGCGGTGACAACATCATCCTGAATATGCCTAACAATGTGACCTTCGACAGCAGCAGCGCAACGCTGAAACCTGCCGGTGCGAATACCCTGACCGGCGTGGCAATGGTGCTAAAAGAGTACAACAAGACCGCCGTGAATGTGATTGGCTACACCGACAGCACCGGCAGCCAGGAGCTGAACATGCGTCTGTCTCAGCAGCGTGCGGATTCCGTGGCCAGCTCGCTGATCACCCAGGGCGTTGAAGCGAACCGTATCCGCACCAGCGGTATGGGCCCGGCAAACCCTATCGCCAGCAACAGCACGGCGGAAGGCAAAGCGCAGAACCGCCGCGTTGAGATTACGTTAAGTCCAATTCAGTAATCGCATTTCCCCCTCTCCCCGTGGGAGAGGGTCGGGATGAGGGCATCAGACCGCACACCCCGACATGAACCACTTGCCATCGTTGATTTTCCCGCTAAGGTATTCTCACTAAAGTCAGGGAATTCAGTGATGAGCAAACCAACGCGGGCCACCATCAGCGACGTGGCGAAAGCCGCCAGAACCGGTAAAACGAGTATTTCACGCTATCTCAACGGCGAGAAACACCTGCTTTCCGATGCGCTGCTGGCACGTATTGAGCAGGCCATTGCCGATCTCGACTACCGCCCCAGCATCATGGCGCGCGGACTTAAACGTGGCCGTACCCGCCTTATCGGGCTTATCATCGCCGATATTACCAACCCCTACTCGGTAAACGTGCTGAGCGGTATCGAAGCCGCCTGTCGCGAGAAAGGTTTTACCCCGCTGGTCTGTAACACCAACAACGAGGTGGACCAGGAGCTGCATTATCTCGATCTGCTGCGCAGCTACCAGGTGGAAGGTATCGTGGTCAATGCCGTGGGTATGCGTGAGGAAGGGTTAAACCGGCTGCAACAGTCTTCCCTGCCGATGGTGCTCATCGATCGTAAAATCCCGGAGTTCGCCTGCGACGTCGTCGGGCTGGATAATACCCAGGCGGCCACGACTGCAACCGAGCATCTGATCGAACAGGGCTTCGAAGCAATTCTGTTCCTGAGCGAGCCGCTGGGCATGGTGAATACCCGTCGCGAGCGCCTGAATGCATTTCGCGCCACCCTGGAGCGTTATCCCGGTGTGATCGCCGAAAATGCCGAAACTCCGCTTCATGAAACCGACCAGCTCGACAATACCCTGCGTCAGTTCCACACGCGCCATCGCGGGATGCGCAAAGCTGTGATTTCGGCCAATGGGGCGCTGACGCTTCAGGTCGCCCGCTCGCTCAAACGCATTGGCCTGCACTGGGGCAGCGATATCGGCCTGCTGGGCTTCGATGAACTGGAGTGGGCAGAACTGGCCGGGGTAGGCATCACCACGCTCAAACAGCCGACCTGGCAAATCGGCTATGCCGCTGTTGAACAAGTGGTTCGTCGCATTGAAGGGATCAGCGATGCCGTACGCGAGCAGGTCTTTTCTGGCGAGCTGATTGTCCGCGGCTCCACCGCCCGTTAATTTCCCCTTGTGATGACGATCATAAATTCAACATCCTGAACTTTTCTTTGGAACCGGTTCCATCTAGCGTAATAGTATCGATGTACGTTTGATGGAGTTCCTGAATGGGCAGAAAAATAATGGTGGTCACCGCCGCGTATGGTGCGGATCAGGTGCGACAGGCTGGCGGCCAACGGGCGATGCTGCCCGTAATTGCCGGTGCGGGTGCCGATGGCGTAGAGATCCGCCGGGAGCTGTTTAACAGCGAAGAGCTACAGGCGCTGCCTGCGCTGGGAGAATCCATTGAGCTGCTGGGCCTGCTGGCGTGTTATTCCGCCCCCGCCCCCCTGTTTATGCCCGACGGTACCCTCAACCCCGACCTTCCCCGCTACCTTTCCGAAGCCAGCACGCTCAACGCGCTGTGGCTGAAGGTATCCCTGGGACATTTCAGCGGCACCCGGCCGCTTACCGCCCTGCGCGCTTTGCTCAATGAGAGCGGCATGGCACTGGTGGTGGAAAACGACCAGACCGACTGCGGCCAGCTTGCGCCGATGCAGCGCTTCCAGGCTGCCTGCCGGGAAATGGCGCTCCCCGTCACGCTGACCTTCGACATGGGTAACTGGCTGTGGGTCGGCGACTCGCCGGAAGAAGCGGCAACCCGTCTGGCTCCGGCGGTCAGCTATATCCATGTGAAAGCCGCCGTACCGCATAAAGCACAGTTCCGCGCCGTCGCGCCGGATCGCGCCGATGCGCGCTGGCTGGCCCTGCTCAGTCAGTTGCCTGCCGATGCCCCACGCGGGATCGAGTTCCCGCTGGAAGGGGCGGACTTAACCGCTGTCACCCGGCATTACGTTAACCTGCTGCGCGAGGAGTAAACCATGCACAAGACACTGGATGTGATCACTATCGGTGAAGCCATGGCGATGTTTGTCGCTACCGAAACCGGTGAGCTGAGCACGGTTGAGCACTTTATCAAACGCGTGGCAGGCGCAGAGCTGAACGTGGCAACGGGGCTGGCGCGCCTCGGTCTGAAAACAGGCTGGGTCAGCCGCGTGGGTGACGACAGCTTTGGTCACTTCGTTCTTGATTCGCTGAAAAAAGAGGGGATTGATGCCGCAGGCGTAACGCTCGATGGACGCTTCCCGACCGGCTTTCAGCTTAAATCTAAAGTCGAAAATGGAACCGATCCCATCGTGGAATACTTCCGCAAAGGGTCGGCGGCAAGCCATCTCTCGGTGGAAGATTATCACGCCGACTACTTTGCGAGTGCACGCCATCTGCACCTGAGTGGTGTGGCAGCCGCGTTGTCAGCCAGCTCGTATGAGCTGCTCGATCATGCCGCGACCACCATGAAGGCTCAGGGGAAAACGATCTCTTTCGATCCTAACCTGCGCCCGGTGTTGTGGAAAAGCGAGGCGGAGATGGTCGAGAAGCTGAACCGTCTGGCATTCCAGGCGGACTGGGTTCTGCCGGGGGTGAAAGAAGGCGTGATCCTCACCGGTGAAAATACGCCGGAAGGGATTGCCGATTTTTACCTGAATAAAGGGGTAAAAGCGGTGGTACTGAAAACCGGTGCCGATGGCGCATGGTTTAAAACCGCGGATGGTGAACAGGGCGCGGTCGCGGCCGTGAAGGTTGAGAACGTAGTCGATACCGTCGGCGCGGGCGATGGCTTTGCTGTCGGGGTCATTAGCGCCCTGCTGGAAGGCAAACCGCTGCCGCAGGCCATCGCCCGGGGCAATTGGATCGGCTCGCTGGCCATTCAGGTGCAGGGCGACAGTGAAGGATTGCCGACGCGCGCGCAGCTTAACGAATAAATCCCTTCTCCCGTGGGAGAGGACCAGGGTGAGGGCAACGACCCGCACATATAATTAAACCACCGTGTACCCTACAGACAACGGCGGTAACCACCTCAACAACAGAGGCAAGCCTATGAACAGTTCGACCAATGCAGTAAAACGCTGGTGGTACATCATGCCAATCGTGTTTATCACGTACAGCCTGGCGTACCTTGATCGTGCCAACTTCAGTTTCGCATCCGCCGCGGGGATCACCGAAGACCTCGGGATCACCAAAGGTATTTCATCTCTGCTGGGTGCCCTTTTCTTCCTGGGCTACTTCTTCTTCCAGATCCCCGGCGCGATCTACGCCGAACGCCGCAGCGTGCGTAAGCTGATCTTCGTCTGTCTGATCCTGTGGGGCGCCTGCGCGTCGCTTACCGGCGTGGTCAATAATATCCCTGCCCTGGCCGCTATTCGCTTTATCCTTGGGGTAGTTGAGGCGGCGGTGATGCCCGCAATGCTGATCTACATCAGCAACTGGTTTACCAAATCTGAACGTTCCCGTGCGAACACCTTCCTGATCCTCGGTAACCCGGTCACCGTACTGTGGATGTCAGTGGTGTCCGGCTACCTGATCCAGTCTTTCGGCTGGCGTGAGATGTTTATCATCGAAGGGGTGCCGGCAATCATCTGGGCCTTCTGCTGGTGGGTGCTGGTAAAAGATAAGCCTGCTCAGGCGAAATGGCTCTCCGAAGATGAAAAAGCCGCACTGCAGGCGCAGCTGGATAAAGAGCAGCAAGGGCTGAAGGCGGTGCGTAACTATGGCGAAGCCTTCCGCTCCCGCAACGTGATCCTGCTGTGCGCGCAGTATTTTACCTGGAGTATCGGCGTGTACGGTTTCGTACTGTGGTTGCCGTCAATTATCCGCAGCGGCGGGGAAAATCTCGGTATGGTGGAAGTCGGCTGGCTCTCCTCCGTGCCCTATCTGGCGGCAACTATCGCGATGATCATCGTCTCCTGGGCATCGGACAAACTGCAAAATCGTAAGCTGTTTGTCTGGCCACTGCTGCTGATCGCTGCCTTTGCTTTCATCGGCTCCTGGGCCGTGGGCGCAAACCACTTCTGGGTCTCCTATACGCTGCTGGTGATTGCCGGTGCGGCGATGTACGCCCCGTATGGTCCCTTCTTCGCCATCATCCCGGAGATGCTGCCGCGTAATGTGGCAGGCGGCGCGATGGCACTGATTAACAGTATGGGTGCGCTCGGTTCTTTCTGCGGCTCCTGGTTCGTTGGTTACCTGAACGGTGCAACCGGCAGCCCGTCAGCCTCATACATCTTTATGGGAGTGGCGCTTTTCGCCTCAGTATGGCTTACTCTGATTGTTAAGCCTGCTAATAATCAACAACTCCCCGTCGGCGCACGCCACGCCTGAATCATTAAAAATCAACGGAGATAAGCATGAAGCCGTCCGTCATTTTGTATAAAGCACTGCCTGATGATCTGCAAAAACGCCTGGAAGAACACTTCGCCGTCACGCAGGTGAAGAACCTAAGCCCGGAGACGGTGGCACAACACGCCGGGGCGTTCGCCCGGGCCGAAGGCCTGCTGGGTTCAAGCGAAAAAGTGGATGTCGCGTTGCTGGAAAAAATGCCGAAGCTTCGTGCTACCTCAACCGTTTCCGTGGGTTACGACAATTTTGACGTGGACGCCCTCAATGCGCGCAACATCCTGCTGATGCATACGCCACATGCCCTGACGGAGACCGTGGCCGACACGCTGATGGCGCTGATGCTCAGCACTGCCCGCCGCGTGGTGGAGGTGGCCGATCGCGTCAAAGCGGGCGAGTGGACAAAAAGCATCGGCCCGGACTGGTTCGGTGTGGATGTTCATGGCAAAACGCTGGGGATTGTTGGCATGGGCCGGATCGGCCTGGCACTGGCGCAGCGTGCGCATTTCGGTTTTAACATGCCGATTCTGTATAACGCGCGTCGCCATCACAGCGAAGCCGAAGAACGCTTCAACGCCCGCTATTGCGAGTTGGATACACTGTTGCAGGAAGCGGATTTTGTCTGTCTGATCCTGCCTCTGACGGACGAAACCCGACATCTGATTGGCAAAGCGGCGTTTGAAAAGATGAAGAAATCCGCCATTTTCATCAATGCGGGTCGTGGCCCGGTCGTGGATGAGAAGGCGTTAATTGAGGCGCTGCAAAACGGTGAGATCCATGCGGCCGGTCTGGACGTGTTTGAACAGGAGCCGCTGCCGGTGGATTCGCCGCTGCTTTCGCTGCCTAACGTGGTCGCGCTGCCCCATATTGGTTCTGCGACGCACGAGACGCGTTACAACATGGCGGCCACCGCGGTGGATAATCTGATCGCCGCGCTGAACGGAAACGTGGAGAAAAACTGCGTCAATCCACAGGTTCAACAGTAGAAACGAAAAAACCCGCCAGAAGGCGGGTTTTTAAATTCTTTGCTACTGGGTTGGAAGCTTACAGGCTTACAACGTTACCAGCTGCTGGGCCTTTAGCGCCGCTTTCGATGGTGAAGGACACTTTCTGACCTTCGTCCAGAGATTTGTAGCCATCGTTCTGGATAGCAGAGAAGTGTACGAACACGTCTTTAGAGCCATCGTCAGGGGTGATGAAGCCGAAACCTTTATCAGCGTTGAACCATTTTACCAGACCAGTCATTTTAGCAGACATAGAATTACCTTAATTAACAAATATATTGTGCCTTCCGGCTTGATGGGTTGCGTTACAGATTTTTAAGCGATGAAGGAAGGGTCACTACGAAGGGTATCTATGGATAACAATCTGGACTGCTTTACTAAACTGCTTTAGGTCTGTGTAACAAACCGACGCGAACAGTTATACCGATGTGGTAGAGGAATGACAAGCGTTATTTTAGTCATAAGTAAAAAACCCCGCCTGAAGCGGGGTTTTTTCGGTTTATTCTGTGGCAGCGACGGCTGCGCTCCACGCCTGACTAAAGGCCTGGTGCTGGGAGGCCAGCGGCCCAATCAGCGTATTGTACTGACTCGCCTGCTGCGAGGTTGGGAACTGAATACCGTTGGCAACAAAGCTCACCTGCGTTCCCTGCTGGGAGATAAAATCCCCTACCTGAACCAGCTGCTGCGTGAAGATCTGCGCGGCGGGGATCAGCGGTTGCAGGGCATCCGAAGGTTTGGTCACCACTTTCTCATACACTTTGTCGAAGACCGGTTTGAGATCGTCGCCCTGTTTCAACGCGGAACGTGACGCGTCAGCCTGCATTTTCGCGTTCTGCAATTGCTGGCTCAGCACGCCGAGCGCACCGTTAGACTGGCGAAGCGGTTCACGTTGGGTGACATAATCCTGCGGGACACGGATGGCGTTAACGCTATCCACAACCGGACGAATGCCGGAGTCCATCGCCTGGCTTACCTGCTGTGAATAACCATACAGAATGGCGTAATCAGACACGAAGGGGCCAAACTGTTTTTTCTGATCCGCAGTCAGCGTCGGCAAACGCTCGCCGCTGCGCATCACTGTATTCTGCAGAAAATCGATAAACGCTTTGCGCTGATCGCCTTCTTTATCAAAACACCCACTCAGGCTAACAACCATCAACAACGCCGCAATAGGCGCAAACCAGCGAGAGCAGGACTTTCCTGTCGCCATTTCATTACTCCTTTCACCCAAAAAAGCGCACATCGGCACACGCGTGCCCAACGCTGACAAGGATAGTCCAGGTCAGCGCTGCAAGATACTCTTTTCATGCAAAACGGCTATTGCCATTTTATTTCTTAACTCTTTACAAAAAAATACCTGGCGAAGCCGACATATGGTTAATCAGGTAATTAGCATAACTATCCGCATAGCTGAAACGGATAAAGCGATCGTTACCGCACGATTAATCACAAGCGTGATGATCCTTCGTTTGTATTAGGGACTATTCTTAATGGGCTCTCTGATGTTCTTGATCCCGGTGTGTGATTTAAGAGGAGTTCTCAATGGAATATAAAGATCCTGAGTTTGAGCTGCTGAGCAGCCTGGAACAGATTATTTTTAAAGATGTACCGCAGACAGTGACCCTGCAACAGAAATCCAATCCCTTTACAGAATATGAGCAATTGCGCAAAGGGACAGGTTTAAAAACAGATGAATTCGCCAGAGCGATGGGTGTCAGCGTAGCGATGGTGCTGGAGTGGGAGTCGAAACGAGAGAAACCCACGCCAACCGAGTTAAAGCTGATGCGCCTGATTCAGGCCAACCCTGCACTCAGCAAACAGATAGCGTGATGCAGTACCGTGAATTACCGCCCCCGCCTTTGCGGGGGTTTGTGTTTTAAAGGCCTTCACAATGCCAGCCCGTCTCCTCCCACACCAGTTCATGCGTTAACGCCAACCCTTGCAGAAAGCTTTCATCATGGGACACCACCAGCAGTGCTCCGGGGAAACCGGCCAGCGCCGCTTCAATCGCCTGGACCGATGCCAGGTCCAGATGGTTGGTCGGTTCATCAAGCAGTAAAAGCTGCGTGGCGTGCTCGCGCCACATCACGCAGGCCAGGGCGGCTTTCAGACGCTCACCTCCGCTCAACTCTGCCAGCGGCAGTGAGACTTTATCTGCCCCAAGTTGAAGCTGTGCCAGGCGGGTACGCAACATCCCCTCTTCCAGCGGCGTATTGCTCAGATTGAGATGAGCCATCACCGACTGCGTCAGATCCAGCTGCGACAGGTGCTGATCGAGATACGCACACGTCACCGATACCTTACAACTGCCTGCACGGGGTGCGGTTTCACCGAGGATGACTTTTAACAGCGTTGATTTACCGCAGCCATTGGGCCCCCTGAGCGCCACGCGCATCGGGCCGTCCATCCGCCAGTTCATTGGTGGAAGTGAAACATGCGGCAATTGCAGTGCCTCCAGCACCAGCACCTGTTTTCCCTCAGCAATCTGGCTTCCCGGCAGGGTAAACATGATCGGGGCGTCTTCTTCAACCCGTTCCCGCGCCTTGTTTACCGCGGCATTCAGCACATCGTTTTGATCGCTGTGCTGTTTTTTCCACGAGCCGATACGCTCTTTTGCCGCCGCTTTATATTTGACCCGCTCAAACGACGCGATATTCAGGGTATCGACCGTGCGTATGGTCTTCGCCGAACGCCGCTGGCTGTCATCATGCTCTTTTTGCATTCGCGCGCGGGTGCGTTTGCGCTCCGTTGCCGCATGCTCCAGCGCCGCGCGGGCAGCCTGCTGTTCGGCATCCCGTTGCTGTTTATAGTCTGCATAATTGCCGCCGTAGCTGCGCAGCCCGGAGGCGCTCAGCTCAAGAATACGTGGCACCTGCGCCAGTAGCTCACGATCGTGAGAGGCAACCAGCACGCCGCCCTGATAACGGCGCAACTGGTCGTAAAACCACGCCCGGCCTTGTCGATCCAGATGGTTGGTGGGTTCATCCAGCAACAGGAAATCCGCCTCAGCCGTAAATGCACCGCACAACAGGGCACGGATCCGCTCGCCACCGCTGAATTCGGCGGCAGGTTTATCGGGGTCAAACGGTGGCAGTTTCGCCTGGAGAAACGCCTCGTTCAGGCGTTCTGCTAAATCCCAGTAGCCGTCGAGCATCTCCAGATCGTCAGGCTGGTAATCGCCGCGATCGATGCGCTTACGCGCTGCAAAAATCGCGTCATAACCGAGCAGTTCAGCAAGCGTTGTCTGTGGGGAGATATCCTGCTGTTGTGCCACATAGACATGTGAGGCAAAACGCTCAATATGACCACTGGCAGGTTCATCCAGCCCCGCCAGCATGCGCAGCAGACGCGTTTTCCCGCTGCCATTACGACCAACGAGCGCACACAGGGATGTCTCCAGAGAGAGGTTCAGCGGGCCAAAAAGAATATCGCCCGTCGCAAACTGACAGGTGACCTGATGCAAAATAAAAGAAGGGGACTGCGCAAAATGAGCCATAAGCACTCCTGAATGAAATCAAAACATCCCCTGCCGACGCGGTCGCGTTTAGCAAGGATCGAAATTCATCAGTCGTGTTTGTTCATTTTCGGAATGCGCTCCTGAGGGAGAAAGTTAACGCCGATAAGGATAGCGGTAATATGTTGACCATTTCAAGATTAAATTTTCACCCGCACGTCATGAAAAAACCCGCCGAAGCGGGTTTTTAGCCTGTACATGCCCGGCGGGCACATTACTGCAGCAGCGAGATATCCGCCACGCGCAGGAACAGCTCACGCAGTTTTTCGAGCATAGAGAGACGGTTAATACGCAGATCTTTATCTTCCACGTTGACCATCACTTTTTCGAAGAAGGCGTCGATAACGTCACGCAGTTCCGCCAGTTCTACCAGCGCTTCCTGATAACGGCCTTCTGCGAAGTATGGCTCCAGCTTGTCACGCAGCACCACAACCTGCATCGCCAGGGCGATCTCTTCCGGCTCTTTCAGCGTCGCGGCGTTCACACGCTCGTTCAGCGTTTCGTCAGATTTCGCCAGAATGTTGGAGACACGCTTGTTCGCCGCCGCCAGGGCAGATGCCGCTTCAAGCGTACGGAAGTGAGAAACCGCCTTCATACGCGCATCGAAGTCAGCCGGACGCGTTGGACGACGCGCCAGCACCGCCTGAATGGTATCCACAGTGTAACCTTCGTCCTGATACCACGCGCGGAAGCGACCGAGCATAAAGTCGATCACGTCATCCACCACGTTGGCATTGGTCAGCTTGTCGCCGTACAGACGCACCGCTTCTTCAGTCAGAGTCTGCAGATCGAGGTTCAGGTTCTTCTCTACGATGATACGCAGCACGCCCAGCGCCGCACGACGCAGCGCGAACGGGTCTTTGTCCCCTTTCGGATGTTGGCCGATACCGAAGATCCCCGCCAGGGTATCCATTTTATCGGCAATCGCGACCGCACAGGCAACCGGGTTAGACGGCAGTTCATCGCCAGCAAAGCGCGGCTGATACTGTTCGTTCAGGGCGACCGCCACATCCTCCGCTTCGCCATCGTGACGCGCGTAGTGCATACCCATTACGCCCTGGGTGTCGGTAAACTCGAACACCATGTTGGTCATCAGGTCGCACTTGGAGAGCAGACCCGCACGGGTGGCATGGTTAACGTCCGCGCCGATTTCACGGGCGATCCAGCCGGACAGCTCCGCGATACGGTCGGTCTTGTCGCGCAGCGTACCCAGCTGCTGCTGGAACAGCACGGTCTGCAGGCGCGGCAGGTTATCTTCCAGACGTTTTTTACGGTCGGTATTGAAGAAGAACTCCGCATCCGCCAGACGTGGACGCACCACTTTCTCGTTACCGGAGATAATCTGCTGCGGATCTTTCGATTCGATGTTCGCCACGAAGATAAAGTTTGGCAGCAGCTTGCCGTCGTTGGCATAAACCGGGAAGTATTTCTGGTCACCCTTCATGGTGTATACCAGCGCTTCTGCCGGAACCGCGAGGAATTTCTCTTCAAACTTCGCGGTCAGCACAACCGGCCATTCCACCAGCGAGGTGACTTCTTCCAGCAGGCTGTCGCTCAGGTCAGCGTTACCGCCAATCTTGCGCGCCGCTTCTTCTGCGTCCGCTTTAATTTTGGCTTTACGCTGTTCGTAGTCAGCAATGACTTTACCGCGCTCCAGCAGGATCTGCGGATACTGGTCGGCATTGTCGATGGTGAACTCTGGCTCGCCCATAAAGCGGTGGCCGCGAATGACGCGATCGGACGCCACGCCCAGAATGGTCGCCGGAATAACGGTGTTGCCCAGCAGCAGGGTCACGGTGTGTACCGGACGCACGAAGTGTACGTCGGACGCGCCCCAGCGCATCAGTTTAGGAATGGGTAGCTTAGCCAGCGAAGTGGCGATCATGTTTGGCAGCAGTGCTTCTGTGCGTTCACCTTTTACGTGAGCGCGATACAGCAGCCATTCGCCTTTGTCAGTGGTCAGACGCTCGGCCTGGTCAACGGTAATACCGCAACCGCGCGCCCAGCCTTCTGCCGCTTTGCTTGGCTTGCCTTCCGCATCGAACGCCTGGGCAATCGCCGGGCCACGTTTTTCCACTTCACGATCCGGCTGAGACGCCGCCAGATTTGCCACCTTCAGCGCCAGACGACGCGGAGCAGCAAACCACTCAATTTTACCGTGCGCCAGGCCAGCGTTATCCAGCTCGGCAGTCACGTTCGCAGCAAAAGATTCAGCCAGGCTGCGCAGGGCTTTTGGTGGCAGCTCTTCGGTGCCAATTTCCACCAGGAAAGTTTTCTCAGACATGGCCGCCTCTTATTTGTTTCGGTTGCACATCGGGAAGCCAAGGGCTTCACGGGACGCATAGTAAGCTTCTGCAACGGCTTTGGTCAGGGTACGAATACGCAGAATGTAGCGCTGACGTTCAGTCACGGAGATCGCTTTGCGGGCGTCCAGCAGGTTGAAGCTGTGGGCGGCCTTCAGAATACGCTCGTAGGCAGGCAGCGGCAGCGGAGTCTCCAGCGCCAGCAGTTGCTGCGCTTCTTTCTCGTACTGCTCGAAGCAGGTGAACAGGAAGTCCACATCCGCGTATTCGAAGTTATAGGTGGATTGTTCCACTTCGTTCTGATGGAACACGTCGCCGTAAGTGGTTTTACCCAGCGGGCCGTCGCTCCAGACCAGGTCGTAAACGCTATCTACGCCCTGAATGTACATTGCCAGACGTTCCAGACCATAGGTGATTTCACCGGTGATCGGCTTACATTCCAGACCGCCAACCTGCTGGAAGTAGGTGAACTGCGTCACTTCCATACCGTTCAGCCACACTTCCCAACCCAGACCCCAGGCCCCCAGCGTTGGGTTTTCCCAGTTATCTTCCACGAAACGAATGTCGTGAATGGTCGGATCCATACCCAGCTCTTTCAGTGACCCAAGGTACAGTTCCTGAATATTGTCTGGCGATGGCTTAATGACCACCTGGAACTGATAGTAGTGCTGCAGACGGTTTGGGTTTTCGCCGTAACGGCCATCGGTCGGACGACGGGAAGGCTGCACATAAGCAGTCGCCATTGGCTCTGGCCCCAACGCGCGTAAGCTGGTCATCGGGTGTGAGGTGCCTGCGCCGACTTCCATGTCCAAAGGTTGAACAATGGTGCAGCCCTGGCGAGCCCAGTAATCCTGTAAGGTCAGGATCAGGCCCTGGAAGGTCTTGGTATCAAACTTTTGCATAGTATTTCGTGCTGGATACGTGTGGTTTTAAATGGAAGGGACCAGTATACCCGCTGGCTGCAAGATATACAGTACGAAACGGGGTTGTTTAGGGAAAATTGGGAAATAAGCGTTCGAGCCAGAACGCGTCGAGCGTCTGGCTGTCGATTATGCGAGCAGATTAGCGCATGGAGAGATGTAAAAACTGACCGTCCGCATCAAACGAGCAGACAAAGCCCTCTTTACGAGAGGTATGGCCCCGAAGCTCATAGCTGCCCTGAAAACGCTCAAAGCCGGTGACATCAATTTTCTGGGTATCCAGGTTATAGCGGTGAGCCGCCTGATCTTTACACAGCTGTTCCATATTCAGCGAACGTTCCGGGCTCATTTTGCCCTGCTGCGCTTTTTGCGCAGGTGCTTCCTGAGGCGTACTGCATCCGGCCAGTACCACCAGCAGAAAGAGTGACCCCACACGCTTCATCATCATTTTTATTACCGACCCGGTCAGTGGCTGTTATTTTTAGTAGCAAAGCTTTTATAGATTACGGTCTGGCATTCTGCGAATCTCGCGATGGCCAGACAAGTCCGCGTTATAAAACTCAGATTTTTCCAAGGAAAGACTTTTACACAATAGCAGTCACACTCTATTTACAGGGAAAAAGAGGAACTGATGCAGTCAAAAATTAGCTGGATTGATAATCTGCGAGGAATAGCGTGTCTGATGGTGGTGATGATCCACACGACGACCTGGTATGTTACGAACGCACACAGTATCAGCCCTGTTAACTGGGATGTCGCGAATATTCTCAACTCCGCGTCGCGTGTCAGCGTTCCGCTGTTCTTTATGATTTCCGGCTTTCTCTTTTTTGGCGAGCGTAGCGCACAACCGCGACATTTTATTCGTATCGCCGCGTGTCTCGGCTTTTATAGCGCCGTCGCGCTGATTTACATCACGCTGTTTACCTCCATTAGCCCCGGCCTGTCACTCAAATATCTGCTGCAAAAGCCGGTGTTTTACCACCTGTGGTTTTTCTTCGCCATTATCGTTATCTACCTGGTATCACCGTTGATTCAGGTAAAAAACGTCAGCGGAAAGATGCTTCTGGCGCTGATGGTGGTGATAGGAATCATCGCCAATCCGAATACCGTCTCACAGAAAATCGACGGTTTTGAGTGGCTACCGGTAAACCTCTACATCAATGGCGATACGTTTTACTACGTGCTCTACGGCATGCTGGGGCGCGCCATCGGGATGATAGATACCCAAAAGCGGGGTATCAGCTGGCTATGTGGCGCGTTGTTTATCATCGGGGTGATTATCATTTCACGCGGGACGCTGCATGAGCTGCAATGGCGCGGCAATTTTGCCGATACATGGTACCTGTACTGCGGGCCGATGGTCTTCATTTGTGCCGTTTCCCTGCTGACGCTCGTTAAAAACACCCTGAACGCGCGCCCTCTTCCCGTGCTGGGTTTTATCTCGCGGCACTCGCTGGGGATTTATGGTTTTCACGCGCTGGTGATCCACGCACTACGCACGAGAGGCGTCGAACTCAAAAGCTGGCCAGTGCTGGATATCGTCTGGATTTTCTCCGTCACACTGGTCGTGAGCCTGTTGCTGTCGATGCTGCTACAGAAGCTAGACACCCGCCGCTTCGTCAGTTAACGACGCGCTGTCGGGCCCGATGAAACTGGCGCGGGGAGGAAAACCCTGCCGCCAGTGAGGCCTGCTCCACGCCGCGCCCCTGCAATAGCCATTGCTCCGCCACCGCCAGACGCAACTGCTCCAGGTAATCGCGAACGCTTATCCCCAAATGCGTCTGGAAAAGACGGGTTAAATGGCGCGGGCTGACATGCGCCAGCGCGGCAATATCCGGCACGTTCCACGCTTTTTGCGGGTCTGCGGTTAGCGCATCCTGAGCACGGTGGATAGCCGGATGAAGATGATTGCGATAGCGTAACCATGGCGATAGCTGCGGATCGTCCCCGGACCGGCGGAACCAGACCACCATCTCGCGTGCCACGGCCAGCGCCTTTTCTGGCCCGCACAGACGGTTAATCATATGCAGCGCCAGGTCGATACCCGAGGTGATCCCTGCGCTGGTCCAGACATTCTCATCCTGCACGAATATCCGGTTCTCTTTGATCGTCGCCGTGGGGGCGGCAGCGCGTAAACGGTCGATAACCTCATGATGCGTTGTGCACTGCCGGTTGTTCAGCAGCCCTGATTTTGCTGCCAGCAAAGCCCCTGAGCAGACGCACATCACGGTGATATCCTGACGCTGAATAGCCGGCTGCAGGCGCATCAGCCAGTGCTGGATCTGCATCGCCTGCGGCGTAGAAAACTGAACGCGGGAGTCGCTTACACCAGGCATAACCAGCAGGCTCCCTTCCGGAAGCCTTTCCGGTAATGGCGCGATACCGCTCATCATCAAACCAATCGACGTTTGCACCTCAGGTTGCGGGCCAATGTAATGCAGACAAAACGCATCGCCTGCCAGGACAAAGGTTTCTGCCGGGCCTGTCATGTCTAATGACAACACCCCGGGCAACATAACGAACCAAACGTCGATGCGCATTACAGTGACTCCAGCGTCTCTGCTACCGTTTTAATCGCGGCAAATCGCCCTGACAGTACCGTTTCGGTACGATGACGAATTTCCGCAGCGCTAAGGGTTACGCCCTTGTACGTCATAGGAAACGTGAGCATTGCCTCGCTAACAAAGGTCACAGCATAACCCAGATCGGATGCCACCCGTGCGGTGGTTTCGCAGCACTGTTCAGTGCGAATACCGCATAGGATCAGCTGGTTGATATCACGCTCGCGCAGCCAGCGATCCAGGCCCGTATCCGTGAAGGCATTATGAACGTGTTTCTGGAAAACCACATCCGGCTGATGACGTAAAAAGGCCATCGGTTTGACATAGCCGCTTTGCAGTGAGAAAGGGCCTTTTTCATCCACATGGAAAATATCGGCGACAGGAATACCGCGCGACTGGCAGCCTTCTGTCAGCCCCAGCATTGCCTGCTGAAAGGCCGGAACATCTTGCTCCTGCCAGTAATCGCGGTGATGAAAAGACTGTTGGGTATCGATGTTGATTAATGCAATACGTGACATGATGGTGCTCCTCGCCAGTGGGTATAAATACATACTGGCGAGGAAACAGGCACGCGGACAGACCAAAAAAGGACATCCTCATGCCTCTGACAGACAATCACGCTTATGACATCAGCGGCAGCAACTGCTGATAGATTTTGCGGAACACATCGCGCCTTTCAGCATATCGCGCGTGGCGAGTTGCGTCGGGCAGATGAGCCTGTTCCAGCGTGAGCTGTGGCAACAGTTGCGAAAGTGGTTTTTCCGGGTTCATGGCTATCTGCGCCAGCCGCGCGGCACCCAGCGCCGGGCCCACATCGCCCCCGGTACGATAGTCCAACTGCAATCCACTGATATCAGAGAGCATCTGGCGCCAGTAGCTGCTGCGTGCGCCGCCGCCGATCAGGGTGATGCTTGCTGGTTTCAGGCCGCAGTCATGCACCACGTCCATTCCATCCGCCAGCGCATAGCCCACGCCTTCCAGAACCGCACGCGCCAGTTCCGCAGGACCGTGCTGATGGGTTAAGCCAAAAAATACCCCTTTCGCTTCCGGGTTGTTGTGCGGTGTACGCTCACCGGAGAGATACGGTAAAAACCAGACGGTACCAGCGTTTTCATCCGCCTGCTGTGCTGCGGTAATCAATGCCGGAACATCGGCCATCCCGGTCAGCTTCGCCGCCCAGTCCAGGCAAGAAGCTGCACTGAGCATCACCGACATCAAATGCCATTTTCCTGGCAGCGCATGGCAGAAACTGTGCACCGCGCTTTCCGGGTTGCTGCGATATCCATCGCTGACGGCAAAATAGACGCCAGATGTGCCGAGAGACAGCATGGCCTGGCCCGCATCAACCATGCCGACACCCACGGCGCCCGCCGCGTTATCCCCGCCGCCAGCCACCACCGGCACAGCAGGCATATTCCAGCGTTCCGCTATGGCGGACTGTAAGGTGCCGGTAATTTCGCTGCCTTCAAAGAGTGCGGGCATATGCTCACGGGTGAGATGACAGGCATCCAGCATCGCCTCGCTCCAGTCGCGTTTCGCCACGTCGAGCCACATGGTGCCGGCGGCGTCGGACATGTCGCTGGCAAAATCCCCCGTCATGCGAAAACGCAGATAATCTTTTGGCAGTAAGACCTTCGCCACCTGACGGAAAATCTCCGGCTCATGGCGTTGCACCCAGAGAAGCTTCGGCGCGGTGAAGCCGGGCATCATCAGGTTGCCGGTGATGTCACGGGACGCAGGCACTCGCTCTTCCAGGAGCGCGCACTCTTCCGCACAGCGGCCATCGTTCCAGAGGATCGCAGGGCGCAGCACACGATGCTGGCTGTCCAGCAGCGTAGCGCCGTGCATCTGTCCGGCGATACCCAGCGCGGTGACCTCACGCAAACTGTGCTGTTCACCTAACCCCTTGATTGCGCGATCCGTCGCTTGCCACCACTGCTCCGGATCCTGTTCCGACCATAACGGATGCGGACGCGAAACCTGCAGTTTTTCAGTCTGCGTTGCCAACACGTCACCCTGCTCGCTTAAGAGGATGGCTTTCACACCCGATGTGCCAAGATCAATCCCGATATACATTGTGGTGGCTCCTTTGACAGAAATGCCCGGTGGCGCTTCCGCTTACCGGGCCTACGTTTTTACTTGTCGAACAAATAGTGATTAACCAGATTTTCCAGCAGTTCCTGGTGTCCGCTCTGATGCTGCGGCGCCAGCTGATGTTGTTCAGCGTACTTCGCGATTTCCGCAAGCGATAACTGGCCTTTCAAAATTTGCTGGCCCAGCTCACTGTTCCAGCCGCTATAACGCTTCGCGACACGTTTATCCAGCTCACCGTCTTCAATCATGCGCGCAGCGACTTTCAGCGCCAGCGCCATGGTATCCATCGCGCCGATGTGGCCGTAGAACAGATCGTATTTATCGGTGCTCTGACGACGCACTTTGGCGTCAAAGTTCAGGCCGCCGGTAGTGAAACCACCCGCTTTGATGATTTCATACATCACCAGCGCATTCTCTTCCACGCTGTTCGGGAACTGGTCGGTATCCCAGCCCAGCTGCGCATCACCACGGTTAGCATCGACCGAGCCGAAGATGCCCAGCGCAATGGCAGACGCAATTTCGTGATGGAAAGAGTGGCCCGCCAGGGTGGCATGGTTGGCTTCAATGTTAACTTTAATCTCTTTTTCCAGGCCGAACTGCTTCAGGAAGCCGTACACGGTCGCGACGTCGTAATCGTACTGGTGCTTGGTTGGTTCCTGTGGCTTCGGTTCAATCAGCAGCGTGCCGCGGAAACCGATTTTATGCTTATGCTCAACCACCATCTGCATGAAGCGGCCAATCTGCTCGCGCTCCTGACGCAGATCGGTATTCAGCAGGGTTTCATAACCCTCACGTCCGCCCCACAGAACATAGTTCTCGCCGCCCAACTGATGCGTGGCGTTCATTGCGGTCACGACCTGCGTGGCCGCCCAGCTAAATACTTCTGGATCCGGGTTTGTTGCTGCCCCGGCACCATAGCGAGGGTTCGTGAAGCAGTTAGCCGTGCCCCACAGCAGCTTCACGCCACTTTGCTGCTGCTTCGCCGCCAGCACATCCACCATCTGCGCAAAGTTGTTCAGGTACTCTTTCAGCGATGCGCCTTCCGGCGACACATCCACGTCATGGAAGCAGTAATACGGCACGTTCAGCTTGTGGAAGAATTCAAATGCCACATCCGCTTTGCGCTTCGCCAGCTCGATAGCCTCTCCCGGCTGTTGCCACGGGCGGTCAAAGGAACCCACACCGAACATATCGGCGCCGTTCCAGCAGAAGGTATGCCAGTAACAGGCGGCAAAGCGCAGATGATCTTCCATGCGCTTACCCAGCACCAGCTCATCCGGGTTGTAGTGACGAAATGCTAAAGGATTGGTCGTTTTCGGGCCTTCGTAACGAACACGATCGAGTTGGTCGAAATAAGCTTGCATATTGAGCTCCATAATCAGGGTATGCGGCGAGTCGTTGATACAGGAGTAATAGTGAATAGACATTTTGGGTTGCTCAATTACGTTATTTCACACTGCTATTGAGAGAATGCGCAACTGTGCGCTGGCTCGCAAAATAATGCGCAAGCAAACTATTTTTCGGCGCAGATTCCATAATCAAATGTAATTAAGACCTTACGTATTTTGAAATCCGATCGCGGTCATAAATTCAGAAATAAACCAAATATCGTAATGAGAAGATAAAAATCTGTAATTGCCAGCCCGCCTTTCCGCGTTAAAAATTTGCTGCGTCTAAGCAGTGAATGTTTCTTTTATCTCAGCAACACATACCCCTACAAAAGGCCTAATAATTATGAAGATAAAGAACCTTACCCTAACGCTCTGCACTACTCTCCTCCTTGCAAGCTTTGCAGGACATGCCAAAGAGGTCAAAATTGGCATGGCGATTGACGACCTGCGTCTGGAGCGCTGGCAAAAAGATCGCGATATTTTTGTAAAAAAAGCGGAATCACTTGGCGCAAGTGTGTTTGTGCAGTCTGCAAATGGCAACGAAGAAACGCAGATGTCGCAAATTGAGAATATGATTAACCGTGGCGTTGATGTACTGGTCATTATCCCTTATAACGGCCAGGTATTAAGTAACGTCGTGAAAGAAGCGAAGCAAGAAGGGATTAAAGTTCTGGCGTATGATCGCATGATTAATAATGCGGACATTGATTATTATATTTCGTTCGACAATGAAAAAGTGGGTGAACTGCAGGCAAAAAGCCTGGTCGATAAAGTGCCGCAGGGCAATTATTTCCTGATGGGCGGTTCACCGGTGGATAACAACGCCAAACTGTTCCGCGAAGGCCAGATGAAAGTCCTCAAGCCGTATATCGACAGCGGCAAGATTAAAGTGGTTGGCGATCAGTGGGCGGACGGCTGGTTGCCTGAAAACGCGCTGAAAATTATGGAAAACGCGCTAACTGCGAATAACAACAAAATTGATGCCGTCGTCGCCTCCAACGACGCCACCGCCGGGGGGGCCATTCAGGCGCTGAGTGCACAGGGGCTGGCCGGGAAAGTGGCCATTTCAGGCCAGGATGCGGATCTCGCCGGTGTAAAACGCATCATTGCGGGCACCCAGACCATGACGGTGTATAAGCCCATCACTGAACTGGCCAACACGGCTGCAGAGATCGCCGTAGAGCTGGGGAACGGTAAACAACCGAAAGCCGACGCGACGCTGAACAACGGTCTGAAAGATGTGCCGGCACGCCTGCTCACGCCAATTGAAGTCAATAAAGAGAACATTGACGCCACCGTTATCAAAGACGGTTTCCACAAGAAGAGTGAACTGTAATCCAGCGCAGCCCCTGCCCTGCGGGGGCGCATCGACTTGTACTGTTTTTACCTCGGGTCATGTGGAGCAGTTATGCCTTATTTACTTGAAATGAAAAGCATCACCAAGCGTTTTGGCGCGGTGAAAGCGGTCGATAACGTGAGCCTGCGGCTAAATCCTGGTGAAGTGGTTTCGCTCTGCGGCGAAAACGGTTCGGGTAAGTCGACGCTGATGAAAGTGTTGTGCGGGATCTATCCGCATGGCAGCTACGAAGGTGAAATTGTCTTTGCTGGCGAGGTCATTCAGGCCACCCACATTCGCGATACTGAACGTAAGGGTATCGCCATCATTCACCAGGAGCTGGCGCTGGTGAAGCATCTCACCGTGCTGGAGAACATTTTCCTCGGGGCCGAAATTTCGCGCCACGGCGTGCTGGATTACGACACCATGACGCTACGCTGTGAAAAACTGCTGGCGCAGGTCAGTCTGGCCATTTCGCCGGATACCCGCGTGGGAGACCTGGGTCTGGGGCAGCAACAGCTGGTTGAAATCGCTAAGGCGCTGAACAAACAGGTCAGGCTGCTGATCCTCGACGAACCCACGGCCTCTCTCACCGAACAGGAAACGGCCGTCCTGCTGGATATCATCCGCGATCTGCAAAATCACGGTATCGCCTGCATCTACATTTCTCACAAACTCAACGAGGTCAAAGCCATTTCGGACACCATCTGCGTGATCCGCGATGGTCAACACATCGGCACACGCGAAGCCGAAGACATGAGCGAGGATGACATCATCACCATGATGGTGGGCCGCGAACTGACGGCGCTCTACCCGAATGAACCTCACACAACGGGTGATGAAGTGTTACGCGTAGAAAACCTGACCGCGTGGCACCCGGTAAATCGCCATATCAAACGCGTAAACAACATCTCCTTTTCCCTGCACCGGGGTGAAATTCTCGGTGTTGCCGGGCTCGTCGGCGCCGGACGTACTGAAGCCGTGCAGTGCCTGTTCGGCGTCTGGCCAGGGCGCTGGGAAGGCACGGTTTATATTGATGGCAAGCCGGTGAAAATCGACAACTGCCAGCAGGCAATTGCCCACGGAATTGCCATGGTGCCGGAAGACCGCAAAAAAGACGGCATCGTGCCGGTGATGGCGGTGGGTAAAAACATCACGCTCGCGGCACTCGATCAGTTCTCCGGCGCGCTGAGCAGCCTTGATGATGCCGCAGAGCAGCAGTGCATTTTGCAATCTCTCGCCCGCCTCAAAGTGAAAACATCCTCACCGGAACTGGCCATTGGGCGCCTGAGCGGAGGCAACCAGCAAAAAGCCATTCTGGCGCGCTGTCTGCTCCTCAATCCACGCATCTTGATCCTGGATGAGCCAACGCGCGGCATTGATATCGGTGCAAAGTACGAAATCTACAAACTGATTAATCAGCTTGTACAGCAAGGGATCGCCGTCATTGTCATCTCCTCTGAATTACCCGAAGTGCTCGGCCTGAGCGACCGTGTGCTGGTCATGCACGAGGGCAAACTGAAAGCCAATCTGATTAACCAGAACCTGACGCAGGAGCAGGTGATGGAAGCCGCTTTAAGGAGCGAACGTCATGTCGAAAAGCAATCCGTCTGATATCAAAGTCGCTGTTCAGACGCCCGGCGCATTCGCGGGGTTAAAAGCGCTGAACCTGCAGGTATTCGTGATGATCGCGGCCATTATCGCCATCATGCTGTTTTTTACCTGGATGACCGATGGCTCCTACCTGAGCGCGCGTAACGTCTCTAACCTGCTGCGCCAGACGGCCATCACCGGCATTCTGGCCGTGGGCATGGTCTTCGTCATTATTTCGGCGGAAATCGACCTGTCGGTGGGGTCGATGATGGGTCTGCTCGGCGGCGTCGCGGCCATTTTTGACGTCTGGCTCGGCTGGCCGCTGCCGCTGACCGTGGCGGTGACGCTGGTATTAGGTCTGGTGCTGGGTGCCTGGAACGGCTGGTGGGTTGCCTACCGGAAGGTCCCGTCGTTCATTGTTACTCTGGCAGGAATGCTGGCCTTCCGCGGCGTATTGATTGGCATCACCAACGGCACCACCGTCTCTCCCACCAGCGCCGCCATGTCGCAGATTGGTCAGAGCTACCTCTCCGACAGCGTGGGCTTTACCATCGGCGTGGTCGGGCTGCTGGCGTTCGTGGCCTGGCAATGGCGTGGCCGTATGCGCCGTCAGTCGCTGGGGCTGGCCTCCTCTCCATCAACATCCGTGGTGGGACGTCAGGCACTGACTGCGGTGATCGTGCTCGGCGCGATTTGGCTCCTGAATGACTATCGCGGCGTCCCTACGCCAGTTCTCCTGCTGGCCCTCCTGCTGCTGGGCGGCATGTTTATGGCCACGCGCACCGCGTTTGGCCGCCGTATTTACGCCATCGGCGGTAACCTTGAGGCCGCCCGTCTGTCAGGCATTAACGTAGAGCGCACCAAACTGGCGGTCTTTGCCATCAACGGCCTGATGGTTGCTATCGCAGGGTTGATCCTCAGCTCGCGTCTCGGGGCGGGTTCGCCGTCTGCCGGGAACATTGCCGAGCTGGATGCTATCGCCGCCTGCGTCATTGGCGGTACCAGCCTCGCAGGCGGTGTCGGCAGCGTGGCGGGCGCGGTGATGGGGGCATTTATCATGGCTTCGTTGGATAACGGGATGAGTATGATGGACGTCCCGACGTTTTGGCAGTATATCGTCAAGGGGGCCATTCTTTTGCTGGCAGTCTGGATGGACTCTGCCACCAAGCGGCGTACCTGATAACCGTATTGTGACTTATTTGGGAAGCGAGCCATGTTTGAAAAGCGTCACCGCATTACGTTGTTATTCAATGCCAACAAAGCTTACGACCGACAGGTGGTAGAGGGCGTTGGTGAATATTTGCAGGCGTCGCAATCTGAGTGGGATATCTTTATCGAAGAGGATTTCCGCACCCGACTCGAGAACATCAAAGACTGGCTGGGCGATGGCGTCATCGCTGACTATGACGACCCGGTCATTGAGCAGTTACTGACTGACGTCGACGTCCCGATTGTGGGCGTCGGCGGCTCTTACCATTCGCCCGAGCACTATCCTCCCGTCCACTATATCGCCACCGATAACCATGCGCTGGTCGAAAGCGCGTTTCTGCATTTAAAGGAGAAAGGCGTCCATCGCTTTGCGTTCTATGGTTTACCAGCCTCCAGCGGCAAGCGCTGGGCCGTTGAGCGCGAACACGCCTTTTGTCAGCTTGTCGCCCAGGAGAAGTACCGCGGCGTGGTCTATCAGGGGCTGGAAACCGCGCCGGAAAACTGGCAGCACGCGCAAAACCGTCTGGCTGACTGGCTGCAGACGCTGCCGCCGCAAACCGGCATTATTGCCGTGACGGACGCCCGTGCGCGCCACGTATTGCAGGTCTGCGAACATTTGCACATTCCTGTGCCGGAGAAGCTGTGCGTGATTGGCATCGATAACGAAGAGCTGACCCGCTACCTTTCTCGCGTGGCTCTCTCCTCTGTGGCGCAGGGCACCCGACAGATGGGGTATCAGGCCGCAAAATTACTGCATCGTCTGCTGGATAACGAATCCCTGCCGCTTCAGCGCCTGCTGGTTCCCCCGGTCCGCGTGGTAGAACGTCGCTCAACGGATTACCGCTCCTTAAACGACCCGGCAGTCATTCAGGCGATGCACTTTATCCGCAACCACGCTTGCAAAGGTATCAAGGTCGATCAGGTGCTGGATTCCGTGGGTATTTCCCGTTCAAATCTGGAGAAGCGTTTTAAAGAGGAAGTGGGCGAAACCATTCATGCGGTCATTCACGCAGAGAAGCTGGAGAAAGCGCGCAGTTTGCTCATCTCCACGTCGCTGTCGATCAACGAAATCTCGCAGATGTGCGGCTATCCGTCGCTGCAGTATTTTTATTCGGTGTTCCGTAAAGAGTATGACAACACACCGAAAGAGTATCGGGAACGCCACAGCGAAGTCATGATGTAGAAAAGAAAACGCCTTCCCGTGGAAGGCGTTATTGGGATTACATATGGGCGGCGATAAGTCGCTGGTTATCCTGGTACATCGCAAACAGATAGTTGTTATAGCGCTGACCCTGGGTGGAATAACCTTTCAGCTTGTGGATCATCGTACTGGCCGTCACTTCCTGATCCGCTTTACGCAGCTGTGCGCGTGACTTACGGAACGACGAGTAGGCCGGATGGGTGTTCAGGTTTACCACATAGGCATTTACTGAATCTTTCACCGATTCAAACTGCGAGTAGCCCTTCACCTTGCCCGGCGCATTTTTACAACGCCCCTTCACACACTTCATGCCGAAGAGGTTGTTGTTGTTGCGTGCCAGCTTCGAGGTGCCCCAGCCACTTTCGGCTGCAGCCATTGTCGCAACCATGCTGCCCGGGATGATGTCGACACGCTCAAGGAGCGAGTTCCACGGCACACGACGGGTGTTACCGTTCCAGCTTACCTTGTAGCGCTTTGCGATATCTTTCAGGCGCGCGCGCTCGGACGGCGTCCAGCGGCTATCGTACTGTTTGGCGATCAACCAGTTACGATCTGCCGTAATCGCGGCGTTTTGACTTGTGATGTAAGGCATTACTGTCCGGAGAAACGCTTTTTTCCTTGGTGTTCCGGAAGGGTATTTTCGCAAATCAGGAAGTGAACTACTCTTTGCACTATTGCGAGAATACTCTTGTTTACTGCTAACCTTACTGCTTGTCGTCTTTATTACGTGGGCTTTCTTACTCGTTGTATCCGTGTGCGTCTTTGCAAGCACCCCACCCGAAAATGTCGTGGTGAGTAACATGAGTATCGCGGCCCCATATCGTCGAATGGGAGTCGATATCATTAGGTCTCCTGGTCGGATATAAACATTCCAACACCTTATTTTTTTCACAAATTTGAGAGCGGAATCTCAAATCATATCAAAAATAGACTTCAAGAGCACGTATAGAAATAGTCCAATTCCGAAACTATGTCACCTGAAACGTGCTCACTTAAGCATCAATTCTGAAAATTTGTGTGCGATCTCGCAGATAACTGCCTAATTTTGCGCGGGATCACTCATCCTCTCGCGTCATCCTTGCAGAAAGCGCCGGGGGATGAGTTTTTACGCCTCACCTGATGGCACACTGGTCAAAAATGCCGCGACAGGAAGATGGAATGAAACGCACCGCCGTAGCTTTTCTGATGTTACCCGCACTGGCACACGCTGACTGGTCATCGCCGGGATTTAACGCGTTCAGCGCCGAAGGCACCGGAATGTTCACCAGCCAGGCAAAGCTTGCGAAGGGTACGCGTCCTTTGACAGTGAGTTTTGACAACACGTGCTGGCAGCCAACAGAAGCGATAAAACTCAACGAGATGCTGTCGCTCAAACCGTGTGACGGCACGCCGCCGCAGTGGCGTCTGTTCCGCGACGGAGAGTACCAGATGCGTGTCGATACCCGTTCCGGCACGCCAACCCTGATGCTGACCATCAAGAGCGCAGCAGAACAACCGGTGGCAGACGTTATCCGCCAGTGCCCAAAATGGGATGGAAAACCCCTGACGCTGGAGGTGGGAAACACCTTCCCGGAAGGCTCCGTGGTGCGAGATTTCTACAGCAAACAAACCGCGACGGTGCAGCAGGGAAAAATTACCCTTCAGCCTGCCGCCAACAGCAACGGCCTGCTGCTGCTTGAGCGCGCCGAAACCGACAAACCCGCGCCGTTTAGCTGGCAAAACGCTACGGTCTATTTCGTGCTGACCGACCGCTTCGTGAATGGTGACCCCACGAATGACAATAGCTATGGCCGCCACAAAGACAGCATGCAGGAGATTGGCACTTTCCACGGCGGCGATCTGAAAGGGCTTGCGAGCAAGCTTGATTATCTGCAGCAACTGGGGGTAAACGCGCTCTGGATAAGCTCCCCGCTTGAGCAGATCCACGGCTGGGTCGGCGGTGGCACCAAAGGGGATTTCCCCCACTACGCCTACCATGGTTACTACACGCAGGACTGGACCAGGCTTGATGCCAATATGGGCACCGAAGATGATTTACGTCATCTCGTCGATGAAGCGCACAAGCGCGGCATCCGCATTCTGTTCGATATCGTCATGAACCATGTGGGCTACGCAACGCTTGCCGACATGCAGGAGTACCAGTTTGGCGCGCTCTATCTGCAGGGTGATGAGCTGAAGAAAACGCTGGGTGAACGCTGGACCGACTGGAAGCCGGGCACGGGACAAAGCTGGCACAGCTTTAATGATTACATTAACTTCAGCGATAAAGCCGCATGGGAAAAATGGTGGGGTAAAAAATGGATCCGCACCGATATTGGCGATTACGACAACCCGGGCTTTGACGACCTGACCATGTCACTGGCGTTTTTACCCGACCTGAAAACGGAATCCACCACGCCGTCCGGTTTGCCAAACTTCTATCAGCACAAGCCCGATACCCAAGCAAAAGCTATCCCGGGATACACCCCGCGCGATTACCTGACCCACTGGCTCAGCCAGTGGGTACGCGAGTATGGCATTGACGGTTTCCGTGTTGATACGGCAAAACACGTGGAGCTGGCGGCCTGGCAGCAGTTGAAGGACCAGGCAAGCCAGGCGCTGGCGGCCTGGAAAGGTGCTCACCCGGACAAAAAGCTCGACAATGCGCCGTTCTGGATGACGGGTGAATCCTGGGGCCACGGGGTCATGCAGAGCGATTATTACCGCCACGGCTTCGATGCGATGATTAACTTCGATTATCAGGAGCAGGCGGCAAAAGCGGTGAACTGCCTGGCCGATATCGATCTAACGTGGCAGCAGATGGCGGAAAAACTGCAAAGCTTTAACGTTCTGAGTTATCTCTCTTCGCATGACACCCGCCTGTTCCGCGAAGGGGGCCAACGCGCGGCAGAACTGCTGCTGTTAGCGCCAGGCAGCGTACAAATCTATTATGGGGATGAATCAGAGCGTCCGTTCGGGCCGACGGGTTCCGACCCTCTGCAGGGAACACGCTCGGATATGAACTGGCAGGATGTGACGGGCAAACAGGCGTTAACCGTCGCCCACTGGCAAACGCTGGGTCAGTTCCGCGCCCGCCATCCGGCGATAGGTGAAGGCAAGCAAACCACGCTTTCGCTGAAAGAGGGGTATGGATTCGTACGTGAACATGATGGCGATAAGGTCATGGTCGTCTGGGCGGGGAACCAATAGCCCCCTCATCGCGGTTTTCTCCCTCTCCCACCGGGAGAGGGCCGGGGTGAGGGGCACTAATCAGAACTATTCACTACAAAAACCCACACCCGCCACATAAAACCACAAATCCGACCACACCAGCCGATTTGCACCCGCACGGTGCTAGCGTTATGGTTACCCACTTTCAAAACAAGCTCGACAGATCACCTGCTATGACGTTTTCACTTTTCGGCGACAAATTTACCCGCCATTCAGGCATTACCCGCCTGATGGAGGACCTCAACGACGGGCTGCGCACACCGGGCGCCATCATGCTCGGCGGCGGAAACCCGGCTCAAATCCCGGAGATGAATACCTATTTCCAGACGCTGCTCGCTCAGATGCTGGAAAACGGCAAAGCAACCGATGCGCTTTGCAATTACGACGGCCCTCAGGGTAAAACCGAACTGCTGAAACTCCTCGCCGACATGCTGCGTGAAGAGCTGGGTTGGGACATCGAACCGCAGAATATTGCACTGACAAACGGCAGTCAGAGCGCATTTTTCTACTTGTTTAACCTTTTCGCAGGACGTCGCGCCGACGGCACCACCAAAAAAGTATTGTTCCCGCTGGCACCGGAGTATATCGGCTACGCCGATTCCGGTCTGGAAGAGGATCTGTTCGTCTCCGCGCGCCCGAATATTGAGCTGCTGCCGGAAGGTCAGTTCAAATACCACGTCGATTTTGAACATCTGCACATTGGTGAAGAGACGGGCATGATCTGCGTATCACGTCCAACCAACCCAACGGGCAACGTCATCACCGACGACGAGCTGATGAAACTGGATGCGCTGGCAAATCAGCATGGCATCCCGCTGGTGATCGATAACGCCTATGGCGTGCCGTTCCCGGGTATTATCTTCAGCGAAGCACGTCCGCTGTGGAACCCGAACATCGTCCTGTGTATGAGCCTCTCCAAGCTCGGCCTGCCGGGCAGCCGCTGCGGGATCATCGTCGCCAATGAAAAAATCATCACCGCCATTACCAACATGAACGGCATTATCAGCCTTTCTCCTGGCGGTATTGGCCCGGCGATGATGTGCGAAATGATTAAACGCAACGATCTGCTGCGCCTGTCTAATGACGTGATTAAGCCGTTCTATTATCAGCGCGTTCAGGAGACGATTGCCATTCTTCGCCGCTATTTACCGGAAGAACGCTGCCTGATCCACAAACCTGAAGGGGCAATTTTCCTGTGGCTGTGGTTTAAAGATCTGCCGATCACCACCGAGCTGCTTTATCAGCGCCTGAAGAAGCGAGGCGTATTGATGGTGCCGGGAGATTACTTTTTCCCGGGGCTGGATAAGCCGTGGCCGCATACGCATCAATGTATGCGCATGAACTACGTGCCCGATCCGGAAAAAATCGAAGCCGGGGTGAAAATTCTCGCCGAAGAAATTGAGTTCGCCTGGCGCGAAGACGCCCAGTAAGAGCCTACGCCAGATTACGTAACCGCTCGGTGCGTAATCTGGCGGGATCGACACAGCTCAGCGCGTGGGTCGGACAGGCTTCCACACAGGCCGGTCGGTCCGCGCGATGCGCGCATAAATCGCATTTCAGCGCCTGAAGCGTATCTCCTGCCCATTGCACCTGCATCGCCCCAAACGGGCACGCCACCATACAGCGTTTACACCCAATACACCGCACCTGCTCAACCTGCCAGGCTCCCTCGCCACGGCGAATCGCCTGCGTTGGGCAGACATTCGCGCAAGGGGCATCTTCACACTGATGGCAACCCACCGCCGTGGTGAAAGCGTCCCCTTTGACTACCCGAATGCGGGGCGTAAAGGCGTCTGTTGAGATGGCGTCCTGATGCGACACGACACACGCCACTTCGCAGGTGCGACAGCCGATACATTTTGCCGAATCCGCCATGATGAACCGGTTCATCTGTTATCCCTCGCGCACGTTAAAACCCAGCTCTCTGGAGATCGCGTCCGCCGTTTCACGCAGAGGTGTAAGCAGATTTTTTTCGCCAATCTGCTTCATGCGGGAGGTCGACAGCGAAATTGAGATCGCATACGGCACGCGGCCATGAATATCAAACACCGGCACCGCGATACAGGAGACCCCCAACTCGTTCTCTTCTTTATCCATCGCCATGCTGTGCTCGCGGATTTCCGCCAGCTCGTCATACATCGCGCTCAGTTCAGTGATGGTGTTGCGGGTCAGCGGCTGGATCTGATCCTGGTGGCTTTCCCAGTAGCTCGCCACATAGTCCTGGTGACCGAATGCCATGTAGATCTTGCCCATTGCCGAGCAGTAAAGCGGCATATGCTGGCCGATATAGGCGCGCGTGCGCAGCATACCGGTGGTCGGCTCAAGCTTATAAATCAGGATCGCGTGATCGTCTTCGCGGCTGGAGAAGTTCACCGTCTCGCCGGTGGCGATATTCAGCGACTCAAGATGCGGAGCAGCCACGTGGATGATATTCAGCGACGACAGCGCCTTTTGCCCGACGGCGATAAATTTGGTGGTCAGGCGATAGCTGCCCGCCGCCGGTGCCGGGGTGACGTACCCGCACGACTGCAATCCCTGCAGTAACCGGTGCACGGTGCTTTTATTCAGCCCGGCCAGTTCCGATAAATGGGCCAGAGGACAGCCGTTCGGATAGTTACTGAGGATCTCAATCAGCATCAGACCGCGAAACAAGCTCTGGCTACCTGCTGGCCTCTCTTTTTCTTGCGTCATGTCGCTCTCTTTCATGCTCATCCCATGGCTCCTTTTTATCGCGCCCTGATGGTAGCGCAAAGTGTGGTTCAGTTCACGATCTCAACAGAAAAAACACAACCAGTTGATTTTAATCGATTTTGAAAATCATGAATGTCGTTGATCTGGCAAAATTTGATCGCTATATTTGAAATCAGATTTCGCATAGTGAAATTTAGCGATAAAAAAGCACTCGCACTTGCCCCTACGAAGAACAGGAGAACAGGGATGAAAGTGACATTCGAAGAGTTGAAAGCAGCGTTCAATCGGGTTCTGCTCGATCGCGGTGTAAAAGCAGCAACGGCGGATGCCTGCGCGGAGATGTTTGCCCGCACCACGGAATCTGGCGTCTATTCCCACGGCGTGAACCGCTTCCCGCGTTTTATTCAGCAACTGGACGCGGGCGACATCATTCCTGATGCCCAGCCAAAACGGGTGACCACATTAGGGGCCATCGAACAGTGGGATGCCCAACGCGCCATCGGTAACCTGACGGCGAAAAAAATGATGGATCGCGCCACCGAACTGGCCTCCGATCACGGTATCGGTCTGGTTGCGCTGCGTAACGCTAACCACTGGATGCGCGGAGGGAGCTATGGCTGGCAAGCCGCAGAGAAGGGCTACATCGGGATCTGCTGGACCAACTCCATTGCGGTGATGCCCGCGTGGGGGTCAAAAGAATGTTGCATCGGCACCAACCCACTTATCGTGGCGATCCCCTCCTCCCCAATTACCATGGTCGATATGTCGATGTCGATGTTCTCCTACGGCATGCTGGAAGTGAACCGACTGGCCGGACGCACGTTACCGGTCGACGGTGGATTCGACGACGAGGGCAATCTGACCAAAGAGCCTGGCGTGATTGAGAAAAATCGCCGTATTCTGCCTATGGGCTACTGGAAAGGTTCCGGCTTATCGATTGTGCTCGACATGATCGCCACCCTGCTCTCTAACGGCTCCTCCGTGGCGGAAGTTACCCAGGACAACAGCGACGAGTATGGCGTGTCGCAGATCTTTATCGCCATCGAGGTCGACCGCCTGATCGACGGCCCAACCCGCGATGCCAAACTGCAGCGTATTATGGACTTCATCACCACCGCCGAGCGGGCAGACGAAAACGTCGCTGTCCGTCTGCCGGGGCATGAATTTACGCGACTGCTTGAAGAGAACCGCCGCAACGGCATCACCATTGACGACAGCGTGTGGGCGAAAATCCAGGCGCTGTAAGGAGTGGGCCATGATATTCGGACATATTTCACAGCCAAATCCGTGTCGCCTGCCGCTGGCGATTGAAAAAGCGTTAGATTTTCTGCGTACCACGGATTTCAGCATGCTAAAACCGGGTGTCGTTGAAATTGAGGGGCGCAACCTCTTTGCCCAGATCCTCGACCTGACCACCAAAGAGCCGCATGAGAATCGCCCCGAAGTGCATCGCCGCTATCTTGATATTCAATTTCTGGCGTGGGGTGAAGAAAAAATCGGTATTGCTATCGATACCGGAAATAACAACATCAGCGAATCATTACTGGAACAACGGGATATTATTTTTTATCACAACAGTGAAAATGAATCGTTCATTGAAATGGTACCTGGTAGTTATGCCATATTTTTACCGCAGGATGTACACCGTCCTGCCTGTATTAAAAACAAGGAAACTGCAATTCGCAAAATTGTGGTGAAAGTGGCAATCAGCGAATTAGATTAATTTTCTGATATACCCTAAATAATTCGAGTTGCAGGAAGGCGGCAAGAGAGTGAATCTCCAGGAGCTTACATAAGTTAGTGACTGGGGTGAACGAGCGCAGCCAACGCACATGCAACTTGAAGTATGACGGGTATAAATACAGGAACGCGAAATGACCAATACCGGTTTTATTATTGGTGCGTACCCCTGCGCACCCTCGTTTCACCAGAAAGGGGAACAAGAAGAACAAACCTTCTGGCGGGAACTTTCTGACACGCCACACATTCGCGGGCTGGAACTCCCCTGCCTTGAACATCTCCATCCTTATGGGGATGAATGGCTGTTCCGCCATACGCCGGGTGAATGGCAAATCGTGGTGACCGCCGTGATGGAAACCATGCGTCGCCGTGGCACCAATGGCGCATTTGGGCTGGCGTCTGCTGACGAAGAACAGCGTAAAGCGTGTGTGGAATATTACCGCCATCTGCAGCAGAAGATTGCTGCGGTTAACGCCCGTTTTCCCGGGAAAGTTATTGCCCTGGAGATGCAGGCCGCACCGCAGGCGGGCAATGCTTCAGTCGAGCAGGCTATCGAGGCGTTCGCCCGTTCCATTCGTGAAATCGCGGGCTGGGACTGGTCCTGCGATCTGGTGCTTGAGCACTGCGATGCCATGACCGGTCCCGCACCGCGTAAGGGATTTTTACCCTTAGAGCAGGTGCTGGAGGTGATAAAAGAGACAGATATCAGCATCTGTATTAACTGGGCGCGCTCAGCCATTGAAGGGCGCAACACCACGCTTCCGGTTGAGCACGTTCAGACCGCCCTTCAGGCCGGAAAACTGGCCGCGCTAATGTTCTCCGGCACCACCATCCGCGGAGAGTACGGTGAATGGCAGGATCTGCACGCACCGTTTTCATCGTACTGTGCCGACAGTTTGATGACCACTGAACATGCAAAAGCACTCTTTACTGCGGCGAGCGCCGCAACATTGAAATTTTCCGGTATTAAATTACTGGAAATAAATGCTAATGCTGATATCAGCCATCGCATCGCTATTTTGCACGACGGCATTAGCCAAATGAAAAAAGCAACGCAATAACAATAAAAAATCTTATTCCGGTTACCTACACTGAGATATTAAATATGAATACGTCTACTCAAGCTCTACATGCGGACATTCCGCGCCAGCGCTGGCTAAGAATTATTCCCCCGATTCTTATCGCCTGCATTATTTCTTATATGGACCGTGTGAATATTGCTTTTGCCATGCCCGGCGGTATGGATGAAGAGTTAGGTATTTCTGCCACCATGGCAGGCCTGGCGGGTGGGATCTTCTTTATTGGCTATCTGTTTTTGCAGGTGCCTGGCGGCAAGATTGCCGTTCATGGCAGCGGGAAGAAATTTATCGGCTGGTCGCTGGTCGCCTGGGCGGTGATTTCGGTCCTGACCGGGCTCGTCACCAGCCAGTATCAACTGCTGGTGCTGCGTTTCTTACTTGGGGTAGCAGAAGGCGGGATGCTGCCGGTTGTGCTGACGATGATCAGTAACTGGTTCCCTGACGCCGAACGCGGTCGTGCCAATGCGATTGTAATTATGTTCGTCCCCATTGCCGGGATCATCACCGCGCCCCTGTCGGGCTGGATTATTACCGCACTCGACTGGCGCTGGTTGTTCATCATTGAAGGGCTGATGTCCATCGTTGTACTGGTGCTGTGGGCCTTCACGGTGTACGACCGCCCGCAGGAAGCACGCTGGATTTCTGAAGCGGAAAAAAATTATCTGGTCAAAACCCTGGCCGCAGAACAGCAGGCCATTGCCGGTAAAGAGGTGAAAAACGCCTCGCTGAGCGCGGTGCTGTCCGACAAAACCATGTGGCAGCTGATTGCCCTGAACTTCTTCTACCAGACCGGCATTTACGGTTACACCCTCTGGCTACCCACCATTCTCAAAGAGCTCACGCACACCAGCATCGGCCAGGTAGGCGTGCTCGCGATCCTGCCTTATATCGGGGCCATTGCGGGTATGTTCCTCTTCTCTTCGCTCTCTGACCGTACCGGTAAACGCAAGCTGTTTGTCTCCCTGCCGCTGATTGGTTTTGCGCTCTGCATGTTCCTCTCCGTGGCGCTGAAAGAGCATACCTGGCTGGCCTACGCCGCACTGGTGGGGTGTGGGTTCTTCCTGCAGTCGGCGGCGGGCGTGTTCTGGACCATTCCGGCACGCCTGTTCAGCGCGGAGATGGCAGGCGGCGCGCGGGGGGTAATTAACGCCCTGGGTAACCTCGGCGGGTTCTGTGGCCCTTATGCGGTCGGCGTGCTGATCACCTTGTACAGCAAAGATGCGGGCGTTTACTGCCTGGCGGTGTCACTGGCACTGGCCTCTCTGCTGGCCCTGCTGCTACCGGCGAAGTGCGATGCTGGTGCGGAGCCTAACCCTACGGTGAATCCGCATAAGCGTGCGGCCTGATGCCCTCACCCCCGTCCTCTCCCACGGGGAGAGGAAGCAAGACGAGAGAGTCAAAGATGAGTGAAAAAGAACCCTTCTGGCTGGGTATCGATTGTGGCGGTACTTATCTGAAAGCCGGTTTATACACCCGCGAGGGCAAAGAAGTCTGTATTGAACGCCGCACGGTTGCCACGCTCAGCCCGCGAGCAGGCTATGCGGAGCGGGACATGAACCAGCTGTGGCAGCAGTGTCACACCACCGTCGCTCTTCTGCTCAACAACGCCCGGGTTAGCGGCGAGCAGATCAAAGGCGTGGGCATTTCAGCGCAGGGCAAGGGGCTGTTTCTTCTCGATAAACAGGATCGTCCCCTGGGCAATGCGATGCTCTCCTCAGACCGTCGGGCACTGGACATCGTGCAGCGCTGGCAGCAGGACGGTATTCCCGAAAAGCTCTATCCGCACACGCGACAGACGCTCTGGACCGGGCATCCGGCCTCTCTTCTACGCTGGGTCAAAGAGAATGAGCCACAACGCTATCAGCAGATTGGCTGCGTGATGATGGCGCACGACTACCTTCGCTGGTGCCTCACCGGCGCAAAAGGCTGCGAAGAAAGCAACATCTCTGAATCCAATCTCTACAACATGAACACCGGCCAGTACGATCCGCAGATCACGCGCTGGCTGGGTATCAGTGAAATCGACAACGCTCTGCCGCCCGTTGTCGGTTCAGCGGAAATCTGCGGGGAAATCACCGCTCAGGCTGCCGCACTTACCGGTCTCGCGGCGGGAACCCCCGTCGTTGGTGGGCTGTTTGATGTGGTTTCCACCGCGATCTGTGCCGGACTGCACGACGAACATACGCTGAACGCCGTCATGGGCACCTGGGCCGTCACCAGCGGGATTGCCAATGCGCTTCGGGACAACGAACCGCATCCCTATGTCTATGGGCGTTACGTCCACCCGCAGCAGTACATTGTCCACGAAGCCAGCCCCACCTCTTCCGGCAACCTTGAGTGGTTGACTGCCCAGTGGGGAGAAATGTCTTTCAGTGAGATCAACCGCGCCGTGGCCAGCCTGCCGAAAGCCGATAGCGATCTGTTCTTTCTGCCGTTTCTCTATGGCAGCAACGCCGGGCTGGAGATGACGAGCGGCTTCTACGGCATGCAGGCGCTGCATACTCGCGCGCATCTTTTACAGGCAGTTTACGAAGGTGTGGTGTTCAGCCATATGACCCATCTCAACCGCATGCTCGAACGCTTTACCGACGTACAGGCACTACGCGTCACCGGCGGCCCGACCCACTCTGACGTATGGATGCAGATGCTGGCGGATGTCAGCGGTCTGGCGATTGCGCTCCCGCAGGTGGAAGAGACTGGCTGTTCCGGCGCGGCGCTGGCCGCCCTGGTCGGCACCGGCGTTTATGCCGATTTTTACGCAGCGCAGCACGCGCTCAGACACGACATTCGGGTCATTGAACCCGACATGCACGCCCATGCGGCCTATCAGCGCAAGTATCAGCGCTACCAGTTACTGATTTCAGCACTACAGGGTTATCACGCCCGTGTTAAGGAGCACGACCTATGAGCCGACCATTACTGCAGCTGGCGCTCGACCACACCTCACTTCAGGCTGCCCAGCGCGATGTCGCCAGGCTTTCCGATCACGTCGATATTATCGAAGCGGGCACCATTTTATGTCTGACCGAAGGGCTTAACGCCGTGCGTGCGTTACGCGAGCAGTGTCCAGGGAAAACCCTCGTGGCGGACTGGAAGGTGGCCGACGCCGGAGAAACGCTGGCAGAGCAGGCGTTTGGCGCAGGCGCGAACTGGATGACCATCATCTGCGCCGCGCCGCTGGCCACGGTTGAAAAAGGTCACGCGGTGGCGATGCGCTGCGGTGGGGAAATTCAGATGGAGCTGTTTGGCAACTGGACGCTGGATGATGCCCGCGCCTGGCACCGCATCGGCGTGAAGCAGGCCATCTACCACCGGGGACGCGACGCGCAGGCCAGCGGTCAGCAGTGGGGTGAGGCAGATCTCGCCCGAATGAAAGCGCTCTCCGACATTGGTTTGCAGCTGTCCGTCACCGGCGGCATCACCCCGGCCGACCTGCCGCTGTTTAAGCAGATCAACGTCAAAGCCTTTATCGCCGGTCGCGCACTGGCAGGCGCTGCCAATCCACCGCAGGTGGCCGAGGCCTTCCATTCGCAAATCGGCGACATCTGGGGAGCGTAATCATGCGTCAGCATCCGTTAGGTATTTACGAAAAAGCGCTGCCGAAATCCCTCACCTGGCCGGAGCGCCTGGTGCTGGCAAAAAGCTGTGGCTTTGATTTTGTTGAAATGTCGGTAGATGAAACGGATGAACGCCTGTCGCGCCTGGCGTGGAGCACCACACAGCGTGCATCGCTGGTGGAAGCGATGCTGGAGACCGGTGTGTCGATCCCATCCATGTGCCTGTCTGCCCACCGCCGCTTCCCGTTTGGCAGCCGGGACGAAACCGTGCGCGCCCGCGCCCGGGAGATCATGTCCAGCGCCATTAAACTGGCGCGTGATTTGGGTATTCGCACCATCCAGCTGGCCGGGTATGACGTGTATTACGAAGAGCATGATGAAGGCACCCGGCAACGCTTCGCCGAAGGGCTGGCATGGGCAGTCGAGCAGGCCGCCGCCGCGCAGGTGATGGTGGCCGTTGAGATCATGGACACCGCGTTTATGAACTCCATCAGCAAATGGAAAAAGTGGGACGAGATGCTGGCCTCGCCGTGGTTTAGCGTTTACCCGGATGTCGGCAACCTCAGCGCGTGGGGTAACGATGTGGCCGCCGAACTGACGCTGGGCATTGACCGCATCGCGGCAATTCACCTGAAAGATACCCAGCCCGTCACGGCACAAAGCCCAGGACAGTTCCGCGACGTGCCGTTTGGCGAGGGCTGCGTCGATTTCGTTGGCGTGTTTAATACGCTCAATAAGCTGAACTACCGCGGCGCGTTTCTGATTGAAATGTGGACCGAAAAAGCAAAAGAGCCGGTGCTGGAGATTATCCAGGCGCGCCGCTGGATTGAAGCCCGTATGCAGGAAGGAGGCATGACATGTTAGAACAACTCAAAGCCGAGGTGCTGGCAGCCAACCTGGCACTGCCCGCCCACCAGCTGGTGACCTTCACCTGGGGTAACGTCAGCGCGGTGGATCGCGACAGCGGTCTGATGGTGATCAAACCGTCCGGCGTGGAGTATGACGTGATGACGGCGGAGGATATGGTGGTGGTGAATATTGCCACCGGTGAGGTGGTCGAGGGCAGCATGAAACCGTCGTCAGACACGCCTACCCATCTTGCGCTGTACCGTCGCTACCCGGAGATTGGCGGCATCGTCCATACCCATTCCCGCCATGCCACCATCTGGTCTCAGGCAGGTCAGGATCTGCCCGCATGGGGCACGACGCATGCGGACTACTTCTACGGCGCGATCCCCTGCACGCGGCGGATGACCACGGCGGAGATCGCAGGAGACTACGAGTATCAGACCGGTGAAGTGATCATCAAAACCTTTGAAGAGCGCGACATCAGCCCCATGCAGATCCCGGCAGTGCTGGTGCACTCCCACGGACCGTTCGCATGGGGTAAAGATGCCGCCGATGCGGTACACAACGCCGTGGTGCTGGAAGAGTGCGCGTACATGGGCCTGTTTTCGCGCCAGCTTGCGCCGCAGCTTCCGGTTATGCAGCAGGAACTGCTCGACAAACATTATCTGCGCAAGCACGGTGCGCATGCCTATTACGGGCAGTGATCAACCGGAATTAATGTGTTCTTTACAGTACCGCCGTTTCCAGACGGCGGGTGTTAACCCGGTATGCTTCGAAAATATCTGCCGGAAATACCCCACGTCGTTAAAACCGCAGCGGGTGGCCACTTCCGTTAATGACGCTGAGTCATTCAGCAGCATTTTTTCTGCCGCCCTGACGCGCTGGCGATGAATCGCCTCCGTCAGGGTTAAATGAAATGTCCGACGAAACACGCGCCCCAGGTAATCGGCATTACAGTGCAGCGATTTTGCCAGCAGCGAGGTGGAGAGCGGTAAATGAAACTGCGTGCGAATAAGCTGTTTTGCCTTCCAGGCCAGTGCTGCACCGGCCTCATCGGGGCGGTCCTCATACCCTGCTGAGAGGGATATTTGCTGCAAAATCAGTAGCAAAAGCATTTCCAGCGCCACGCTGCGCTGTAATTTTTCCTGCTCGCTGAGGAACTGGCGAAAAAGCGCAATCACCGACGGGACATCCCTCACGCAGCAATGTTGTTCAATGGTCAGCGGAGAAGCCTCCGGCAAAGCGGAAGGCCCAGGTTTCACCTCAAAATGCAGCCAGTAAAATCGCAGATCGGCCGGAAAATCTTCTGTACCCACATGCCGCCGCTTCGGCCAGAGCAATAAACTCTCCCCCGCCTTCACCTCAAAAAGACGGTTCTCCTCCTGGATCGTTAATGTCCCCTTTTCGACGAAAATGATTTCCCACGACGTTAATTTACGCGCCGGGTGGCGACCCACGCCCCGCGAAATAAACAATCCGCCGTTTTGCACTTTAATCGGAAGCGCTATGGATAATTCGAGCATGGATATTCACCATTCCGCTTTTATTGCCGCATTTAATTGACTTATCCATTGATTATTAACAATTAACGTTATAGCTGCCCGATCAAACTCACACTTTCTTCATCAGGTCGGAATCGTCATCTTTTTATACTTTTCCCTTCCCTTGTTGCCCTTTGCGTTCAGTGCAGAATGAATGAGGTACCTTGCACAAATACGATAAAAATCGATTACCGAGGAGTTATCTCATGACTTCCACACCGATTACCGAGTCTGACGTTGCACAACGGGTGAGAGAAGAACGTTTGTCCGTTCGCGAAAAAATTGGCTACGGCCTGGGCGACGCGGGCGGCACGGTCATTACCTGCCTGATAATGAATTTCCTGACCTTTTTCTATACCGATATTTTTGGCCTGACCCCGGCGCTTGTCGGCACGCTGTTTATTGCCCTGCGCGTATTTGACGCGATTTCTGACCCTGTCATGGGCGTGATTGCCGACCGCACCCAAAGCCGATGGGGGCGCTTTCGTCCCTGGCAGCTGTGGGTGGCATTCCCTATTGGCATCATCGGCGTGCTGACCTTCACCGTACCTGAAGCCAGCATGGGCGTGAAAATTGCGTGGGCATTCGGCACCTACCTGCTGCTGTCCGTCGGCTATACCGCCATCAACGTGCCCTACTGCGCGCTGATCAACACCATGACCACCCGCCACAGCGAGGTCATTTCCTGCCAGTCATGGCGCTTTGTGCTGTGCGGCGTTGCGGGATTTTTGGTCTCCGTCGGCCTGCCGTGGCTGGTGGCAGCGCTGGGGCAAGGCAACGCCGCCCGGGGTTATCAGCTGGGCGTTGGCGTCCTGTGCACCCTCGCCGTGGTGATGTTTCTCTGCTGCTTCTTCTGGGTCCGTGAACGCGTCCCACTGGCGCTGATGGGTAAATTCACCCTGCGCGAACACCTGGCAGGGCTGCGCAAAAATGACCAGCTGCTGCTGATGCTGGTGATGTCGTTTTTGCTGATCAACGTCTTCAATATCCGTGGCGGCGGATACATGTACTTCATCACCTATGTGCTTCAGGGCAGCACCGCCTACACCTCGCTGTTTTTCACCATGGTGACCTTCGCAGCGATCCTCGGGGCGGTGATCGTCAGCCCCCTCTCTCGCCGTATTGATACGGTCAAACTCTACTACTACACCAACCTGGTGCTCGCCGCGATCGCGGCTGGCATGTGGTTCCTGCCCGGCGGCCCGGCGCATCAGACGCTCTGGCTGATCGTAATTCTGAGTAACGGCGTCATCCTGGGCTTTACCCTGCCGCTGCACTTTTCGCTGATGGCTTTTGCCGACGACTACGGCGAGTGGAAGACCGGCGTGCGATCGTCGGGCATGAACTTCGCCTTCAACCTGTTTTTCATCAAGCTGGCGTGGGCCTCCAGCGCCGGGATCATCAGCCTGGTGTTTATCGCCGTCGCCTATCAGCCAGGAGCGGGTAACCAGACGCCCGCCTCGCTGCAGGGCATTACCGCCATGGAGACGCTGCTCCCTGCCCTTTTCCACCTGCTGCTGGCGGTCTCAATCCGCTGGTGCAGACTCAACAATCCGATGATGTCGCGCATTGCCACCGATTTGCGCCAGCGTCATGTACCGTCCTGAGGAGAACGTGATGTCCATAATGGAAGCCGACCTGCATAACCTGAAAATCAACGATCCGTTTCTTGGCCAGTATCAGCGGCTGGTGCGTGATGTGGTCATCCCCTATCAGTGGGATGCGCTCAACGATCGCGTGGCAGAAGCCGAGCCCAGTCATGCCATCACCAACTTCCGCATTGCGGCAGGTCTTGAAGAAGGTGAGTTCTACGGCATGGTATTTCAGGACAGTGACGTGGCGAAATGGCTGGAAGCCGTGGCGTGGTCGCTGTGTCAGAAACCCGATGCTGAACTGGAAAAAACCGCCGATGAGGTGATTGAACTGATCGCCGCGGCGCAGTGTGAAGATGGTTATCTCAATACGTACTTCACCGTCAAAGCGCCCGACGAACGCTGGACAAATCTGGCCGAGTGCCACGAGCTTTACTGCGCCGGGCATATGATCGAAGCTGGCGTGGCGTATTTTCAGGGCACCGGAAAACGCCGGCTGCTGGAGGTGGTGTGCAAACTGGCAGATCATATCGACACCGTTTTCGGCCCCCGGGAAGGCCAGCTTCACGGCTATCCGGGCCACCCGGAAATCGAACTGGCCCTGATGCGGTTGTACGACGTTACTCAGGAGCCACGCTACCTGAACCTGGTGAAATACTTTATTGAGGCGCGCGGTACGCAGCCTCACTTCTATGATATCGAATACGAGAAGCGCGGCAGAACATCGTACTGGCACACCTACGGCCCGGCATGGATGGTCAAGGACAAAGCTTACAGCCAGGCGCATCAACCGCTTGCTGAACAACAAACAGCGATTGGCCATGCGGTGCGTTTTGTCTACCTGATGGCGGGTATGGCACACCTGGCTCGTCTGAGCAAAGACGACGCAAAACGTCAGGACTGCTTACGCCTGTGGAACAACATGGCGCAGCGCCAGTTGTACATTACCGGCGGGATTGGTTCGCAAAGTAGCGGTGAAGCCTTCAGCAGCGATTACGATCTGCCCAACGATACGGTGTATGCCGAAAGCTGCGCCTCGATTGGCCTGATGATGTTTGCCCGTCGGATGCTGGAGATGGAAGCGGATAGCCGCTACGCCGACGTGATGGAGCGCGCCCTGTACAACACGGTGCTGGGCGGCATGGCGCTGGACGGTAAGCATTTCTTCTATGTTAACCCGCTGGAAGTGCACCCCAGGACGCTGGCCTTTAACCACATCTATGACCACGTCAAACCGGTTCGTCAGCGCTGGTTCGGCTGCGCCTGTTGCCCGCCGAATATCGCCCGCGTGCTGACGTCGCTGGGGCATTACATTTACACCGTTCGCCCGGATGCGCTTTTCATTAATCTCTACGTAGGGAATGAGGTCACCATCCCGGTGGGCGATGAGACGCTTAAGCTGCGGATCAGCGGTAATTATCCGTGGCAGGAAGAGGTCAACATTGAGATCGCCTCGCCCGTACCGGTGACGCACACCCTGGCCCTGCGACTACCGGACTGGTGCGCAAATCCTCACGTGTCGCTGAACGGAGAAGGCATGACGGGCGAGGTATCACGGGGCTATCTTCACCTCACCCGTCGCTGGCAGGAGGGCGATACGCTCACGCTAACCTTATCGATGCCGGTCCGCCGCGTGTACGGTCACCCACAGGTTCGTCAGCAGGCCGGAAAGGTCGCGCTGCAGCGCGGTCCGCTGGTCTACTGCCTGGAAGAAGCCGACAATGGCGCCAACCTGCATAATCTTGCCCTGCCTGCCGACAGTGAATTCCGGGTTTTCGAGGGTAAAGGAATTTTCGCTCATAAGATGCTGATTCAGGCGGAAGGTGTCACGCATGACGCCGCAGAAGCGGGATCGGAGGCGTTATGGCAGTACGACCGTCCTGCGGTGCAACGTCAACCCAAAACGTTGACCTTTATTCCGTGGTTTAGCTGGGCTAACCGGGGAGAAGGGGAAATGCGCATTTGGGTGGATGAAGACTGAATATCTGCGGCCTGATGCCCTCACCCCAACCCTCTCCCACGGGAGAGGGATCGTTAAGGCAGCACGCGACGCGCTGCCTCAGCAAGAAAAGCGCTTCGGTTACTAAACTGCGGATGCTCATTCACAAAAGAATCAATTTTCACCAGCAATCGACGAGGCAGGGTGATATTGATACGCTCGGCCTTACCGTCGAATTGCTTCATATTGATATCTACAAGCAACCATTGTCCGCCGATAAAATCACCCGGTGTGGCTTCAAGATGTGCTTCAACATTGCCAGGGAGAGGTAACTCTTCATCCATTTCAAATAGCGCTTCGAAGTGAGCTGTCAGTGCATCACGTGCATCCTGAAAAGCATCATCCAGAGAATTGCCGGCAAAAAAACAACCAGGAACGTCAGGAAAAAAACCGCTGGCGCTACCGTCGGGATCAGAATGAATGTAAGCCGGATAAAACATAACTACTCCTGATATCAGTGTTTGATTCCCGCCTGCCGCCAGATTTGCGCGAGGGTGCCGGGTTTTATGTCCTTTTTGGGATGTGGAACGGTCACCAACCCCGCATGCACTGGGTGGCGAAACTGATGATGGCTTCCTTTCGTTCTTACACATTTCCAGCCATGCCTGACCAGAACAGTAATGACATCCGCACTTTTCACATTCCAATCCTTCCATGATTATACACATCATACACACCATCGCTACTGGTGCAGATGACAATAGACGAAAGGAAATGCAAACGCAGCCGGGTTTTGTCTGAACAGGAAGGAGCAACGCAAAAAGAAAGGCGGAACAGGTAAATTGCAGATCAAAATACAGGCGCTATCACAACGCCGGGTAAGGCGAAGCCGCCACCCGGCGTTACAGCATCAGAAGCGCCAGCTCAGCCCGGTCATCAGCGCGAAGCTGTCGTCGCGGTCGATCATCGGGCTGTTCTTCACGTCGTCAGGCAATACGGTATAAACCGCGCTGGCGTTAAGGAACAGGTTCTGGGTTAACTGATATTTTGCCGCCAGACCCACGTATGGCGTCCAGCTGTCACCTGCGGCGTATTCATTGAGACCTGAGCGGCGAGACTCGCTGCCGGAAACCCCGTAGTAGTAGTCGTTATAGCTCTCGTCACTGTAGAAAATGCCCACAGATGGCGTCAGCGTGAGGCGTTCCATGCGGAGGGGGCGGAAGTACGAAATCTCACCGACTACGCCACCGCTTTCATCCATCGCATCGCCGGAAACGGCCACTTTCAGCGAGCCCCAGTTTTCATGGCGGTAATAGGCGCCACCCAGTAAAGCAGACGCTTTACGCTCATCCAGATGTTTCATCTGAGGGTCGTCGTTATCGTCGGGATCAAAATGCAGCGGCATCCACGACGCGGTCAGGCTAAATTCATTTTTTTCGTCTTTCCACAGGATCCATCCACCTGTGGTCTGGCGCACATAGAATCGGTCACCTTCATAGCTAATTAACGGAACCGCGGTGGTATTTTCATTATACCCTTTATAAGGTGACTCATTAAATACAGCCCCCGCGCCAAGTGAAAAGTCACCGGCCATTGCGGATGAGGTCGCAAATAACGTGGCAGCGATGAGTAAATTGTTTTTAATAGTCATTCCATGTAATCCATTTAAACGCCGAACAAGCGAGGCGAATAATAATGGTTACAAATTTGCGTATGCAACGCCGCTGTTTATATAATATTATATATAAAATCATATAGATGGGTGGGCATGATGAATAAATTACAACTAAAACCCCGTGAATTAAAAATAATTTCCGTCATCGCCGCTACCCACAGCATTGGCGACGCCGCCGCCCTGCTGGGCATGGCACAGGCCAACGTCAGTAAATATCTCTCTGATTTTGAAACACGAGTCGGTCTCAAGGTCTTTGAGCGCACCACCCGTCAGCTTGCGCTAACGCAGTTTGGTGAAGCCTTGCTTCCTTACGTGAACGCCACGCTGGATAAAAATAGTCAGCTTATTAATTTTATTGCCGATTATAAGCATGAAAAGCGTGGAAAGGTGACGATTTACGCCCCGACAGGCATCGTGACCTATCTCTCTCGTCATGTGATCCACCAGATAAAAGATATTGGCGATATTCGTATTTCGCTGAAAACATACAATCTGGATCGCAATGAATTTTCTGAGGGGGTGACCTTTCCGGATGACTGCGATATTTTAATTACCTATGCTCAGCCGAAAGATGAAAGTCTGGTCGCAAGTGTATTAACCCAATATTCCGTTACCGCCTTCGCGACCGAGGAGTATTTAAATCAGCACCCGTTAAACGGCCCGGAAGATTTAATTCATCATTCCTGTATTTTAATCGACTCCATGCTGGTGGATGATGCTAACATCTGGCGGTTCCGCGTTCATGGCAGTGATGATGTACAGGATTACCGGGTTACCGGGAATTATATTTGCGACAATACGCAAACTGCCCTGGAGCTGGCGAGGAATAATCTCGGTATCGTCTTTGCGCCGAAAGAGAGCCTGAGAAAAGAGTTAAAAAACGGTTCACTGGTTCCCTGCTTCCCGCATCAGGAAGAGTGGTGGCTGGATCTGACGGCCATCTTCCGCAAGCGTGAATACCAGCCATGGCGCGTGCAATATGTTCTGGATGGCGTCCTGAATAATCTTCGCCAGCAAATAGCTCAGGCCGCCCACGGACGGCCTGAGCTGGATGACTAGAACAGCCCCAGCGGTTTATCGGAGTAGCTGACCAGCAGGCATTTCGTCTGCTGATAATGTTCCAGCATCATTTTGTGCGTTTCACGCCCGATGCCTGACTGCTTATAGCCCCCAAAGGCCGCGTGCGCCGGGTAGGCGTGATAACAGTTGGTCCATACGCGTCCGGCCTGGATCCCCCGGCCCATTTTATACGCCAGATTGCCGTTGCGGCTCCAGACGCCTGCCCCCAGGCCATACGGCGTATCGTTGGCAATCTCCAGCGCCTCCTCCATCGTTTTGAAGGTGGTCACGGCCAGCACCGGTCCAAAAATTTCCTCCTGGAAAACGCGCATATTGTTTTTGCCAGACAGTATGGTCGGCTCAAGGTAATACCCTTCCTGCAGATCGCCGCCGAGCACTTTACGGCGTCCACCGGTCAGGACATCCGCCCCTTCTTTTTTGCCGATATCAATGTAATTAAGGATGGTTTCCAGCTGTCCATGCGACACCTGCGCGCCCATCTGCGTCACGTTATCTAGCGGGTTACCGCTGCGGATCGACTCCACGCGGCGAATGGCCCGTTCCATAAAGCGCTCATAGATGGACTCCTGCACCAGCGCGCGGCTTGGACAGGTGCAGACTTCGCCCTGGTTAAAGGCAAACAGCGCAAACCCTTCCAGCGCTTTATCGAAGAAGGCGTCCTCTTCCGCCATCACGTCCTCGAAGAAGATGTTCGGGGATTTTCCGCCCAGCTCCAGCGTCACCGGAATGATGTTCTGGGTGGCGTACTGCATGATCTGCTGACCCACTTCCGTCGAGCCGGTAAACGCCACTTTGGCGATGCGTTTTGAGGTCGCCAGATATTCCCCAATCTCCCCCCCGGCCCCGTTGACCACGTTAATCACCCCCGGGGGCAGCAGGTCACCGATAATGTCCATCAGCAGCAGTACTGAAAGCGGCGTTAAGCGGGCCGGTTTCAGCACAATGCAGTTCCCGGCCGCCAGCGCGGGCGCCATTTTCCAGCTCGCCATCAGCAGCGGGAAGTTCCACGGGATAATCTGCCCCACCACGCCCAGCGGCTCGTGGAAGTGATACGCCACGGTGTCGCTATCGACTTCACTGATTCCCCCCTCCTGAGCACGAATACAGGAGGCAAAATAGCGGAAGTGGTCAATCGCCAGCGGCACATCCGCCGCCATCGTTTCACGGATCGGCTTGCCGTTATCCCAGGTTTCTGCCGTCGCCAGCAGCTCAAGATTTTGCTCCATCCGGTCGGCAATTTTGAACAGGATCGCCGCCCTGTCCTGCACGGAAGTCTGTCCCCATTTATCTTTGGCTTTATGCGCCGCATCCAGCGCCAGATCGATATCGCGCTTGCCTGAGCTGGCTATCTCACACAGCGGCTGGCCGGTGACGGGGGTCAGGTTGGAATAGTATTCGCCGTCGACGGGTGCCACCCAGTCGCCGCCAATAAAGTTGTCATAACGGGGTTTTAGCTTGAGAGGGAAACCGTACTCGCCTGGCTGAATGCGTGAAGAGGGAGGATTGTTTGTCATGACCGTCTCCTTGCTGTTGGTGTACAACAAGGGTAGTACCGGCTGGTGATTTTATCGCCAGCCGGGAGTGGTGTTTACGACAGGGGTCACGCTGTTTCTGGAAAGAGCAACGAATCCCGTAATAAATGGTCGTTACCGCGACGGCGGGTAAAACCGATGCGGTTGAAATATTCCAGGATCTGAATGGCAAGCTTTCGCCCCACGTTCAGACGATCGCGGAAATCAGCCGCACAGGTGGAGCCTCGCGCCTGATCCAGTTCGCGGATCAGGCTGGCAAACGCGACGATACGATCGTTGCGGTAATAACGATCTTTCACGATCGCAACGATGAGCCCCTGCTGCGCGGCATGGCGCAATACCTGGCGCATCACCTGCTCGTCGGTATTCGTTTCACGGGCGAGATCGCGAACCCACCAGGGCTCATCGCCAAACAGAGGGGCCGCTTTTTGCCAGATTGCCTCTTGCTCTGCGGTGAACCCGGCTTTGTGATCCGGCAGATGCAGCCAGCCGTGGTGGCTTTTGATCACGCCGCTTTCACGCATGTTTTCTATCAGCAACAGCACCAGCGCATCGTCTTCCATTGGCAGCGCCATACGACGCAGGCGCTCGCGCCCCGGGCCAGGTTCATCCTGATGCTGTTCATGGTAGGTGGCAAGCGTGTTTAACACTTTTCGCTGCCAGCACGCCGCAACCGGCGCGTTCAGCAGGTTATTACCGGCCTGGATAAATTCCGGCTGCTGGGTCAGCGGGAGGAGGCCTTCGTTGCTGAGCTGTCGTGCCCAGGCGAAGTCGGTCAGGTTCACCGCACCGCGTTCAAGATGCACCTCCAGCGCAGCCTTGTCGTTACTGGCCTGCGCCAGTGCCGACAGCCACTGCAAATACTCCGGTTTACGCTTCCCGCGACGCGGCGGATTGAGCGCCACCACCCGCGCCCCGGCCAGCGTTTCTCGCGCCGAGATATCACGCAGCACCAGACGGTCATTATCTGCCAGCCAGAGTGGCGTATCGAAAACCAGTTCAGCGAGATCGTTTTCCAGCAGCGACACGCGCCCGGTGATATGGCTGGCCGCATGGTGGATATGCAGCGGCTGCCACTGACTGAGCGGGATATGCGTCTGCAGGGAGACAATCACCCGCTCAGACGGTTCTGGCGGCGCCTCAGACAGCAGCCAGTCGCCGCGGTTTAGCTGCGCTTTCTCCGCATCGCCGGCAATATTGAGGGCGATACGCTGCCCGGCATGGGCATGATCAACGGGCTGGTTTTGTGCATGCAACCCGCGCACCCGCATCGGTTTGTTAATACCCGTCAGCCATACGGTATCGCCCACCTTCACTTCCCCACTCAGGGCGGTACCGGTCACCACCAGACCTGCACCTTTAACGGTAAACGCCCTGTCGATGGCCAGACGAAAGCGATGATGGCTGGCATGTTCCCGCGACGAAAGCTGCTGCAAATGGTGGCGAAGTGCGTCGATCCCGCGCCCTTCTGTGGCGACTGTTTCAAACAGCGAAGCATCGGTAAAGCCATATTCGCGCAACGTGGCCTGCACCGCCTCGCGCACCTCGTTAATACGCGTCGCGTCCACACGATCGGCTTTGGTCAGCGCCACGGTTAGCTGTGGGTTGCCCGTCAACTGCAGGATCGCCAGGTGTTCACGCGTTTGCGCCATAACGCCGTCATCACAGGCCACCACCAGCAGGGCATGGTCAATACCACCGACCCCCGCCAGCATGTTGGAAAGAAACTTTTCGTGTCCGGGGACGTCAATAAAGCCCAGCACGCGGCCATCGGGCTGCGGCCAGTAGGCATAACCCAGATCGATGGTCATACCGCGCTTTTTCTCTTCCGGCAGGCGGTCGGCATTCACGCCCGTGATGGCCTGCAACAAGGTGGTTTTTCCGTGGTCAACATGACCGGCGGTGGCAATAATCATTTCAACAGCATCTCCAGAAATCGCTCTTCATCTTCAAGACAGCGTAGATCCAGCCACATTCGGCCATCGTAAATTCGCCCGATAACCGGCGTAGGCAGAGCACGCCAGCGCGCAGAGAGCGCATCAAGCCTGCTGCCGCGGCCATCGCGCGGGGTGAAGGTCAGGGCCGCGCTGGGCAGCCGATCCACTGGTAACGAGCCACTGCCAATTTGCGACTGGCAGGACTCAATGCGCACGTCGAAATCGGCGTAATGCGACGCGACATTGGGCAACAGTAACTCGGCCTGCGCGCGAATCGAGGCGGCATCACGCGTTAACAGACGCAGCGTTGGCAGGCGTTCCGCCAGTTTCTCCGGGTGGAGATAGAGCCGCAGTGTCGCGTCCAGCGCGGCAAGCGTCATTTTATCGGCACGCAGGGCGCGCTTCAGCGGATGCTGCTGCAGTTTCGCAATCAATTCACGCTTACCGACGATGATCCCGGCCTGCGGCCCGCCCAGCAGCTTATCACCAGAAAAACTGACCAGGCTAACGCCCGCCGCAATCATCTCCTGCACCATCGGCTCTTTCGGCAGACCATACTGGCTCAGGTCCACCAGCGAGCCGCTACCGAGATCGGCAACGACCGGCACATTCAGCTCCTGGCCTATCGCCGCCAGCTCGGCCTCTTCAACGGTTTTAGTGAACCCTTCGATATGATAATTACTGGTGTGGACCTTCATCAGCAGGGCGGTGTTTTCATTCACCGCCGCACGATAATCTTTCGCATGGGTCCGGTTAGTGGTACCCACCTCATGCAGGGTACAGCCCGCCTGGCGCATCACGTCCGGGATGCGAAACGCGCCGCCAATTTCCACCAGTTCGCCGCGCGAGACGACCACCTCTTTGCCGCTGGCGGTCGCTGCCAGCATCAACAGGACCGCCGCCGCGTTGTTATTCACAATGCAGGCATCTTCAGCACCGGTGAGCTGGCAAAGCAGATCCGCCAGGGCCCGATCACGATGCCCGCGTCCTGCACCGTCGAGATCGTACTCCAGCGTGACAGGCGAACGCATGGCCTGCGTTACGGCATCTACCGCCTCTTCCGCCTGCTGCGCACGCCCGAGATTGGTATGCAGGACAGTCCCCGTCAGGTTAATCACCGGGCGCAACGCGCTTTGCCCTTTATCAACCAGCCTCTGTTCCAGCTCCTGCTCCCACGCCACGCACCAGCCGGGCAAGGCATTTTCTGCCTGAATATGGCGCCGGGCCTCGTCCTGAAGCAGACGTAACATCTCAACCGTCGCGGTATGACCGAACCGCTCGACAGCGGAATGAATAAGGGGTTCACGAAGGAGTCGGTCGGTAGCGGGGATCTGGCTGTACAGGGAGTGATGAGTAGTCATGAAAGCGCCTGGCGAGTAAATATCATCCCCCCTCCCGACGGGAGAGGGAGTTAACATGTGGAGGGATTGTACCGCCTCCTGACGCGAAGTGTTATAACCCGCGTCAAGCCTTTGGCGGTTCGGTACGGGCGAAGCTCTCGCGCTGGAAGAGCGTTTCGGCGAGCTTCACCAGCAGCGGACGGTCGACGCACCAGCCAGGGGAGACGCGACGAAAGTTGAGATAACCAATGGCGCAGGCGATAGCGATCGTCGCCAGATTCAGGCTATCCGTTGCTATTTTGCCCTCCTGGATGAGCTGCTCGCACCTGTCCAGGCTGCGGCTGATTTTCTCACGCTGGCGCAGCAGCTCCGTTTCCGACTGCTGAGCAACGGGCCTTGCCTGCTCGCGCACGGAAGTTAACGCCGCATCCATGATGCCATCGGCCAGCGCTTCAATTTGCTTCACTGCCAGGGCCGCCTTCGGATCTGCCGGTAACATGGCTGGCGCAACGCCGAGCAGCTCGATGTACTCAGCGATAATTGGGGAATCAAACCAGTATTCGCCCTCGTCCGTTACCAGCGCCGGGACTTTCCCCAGCGGGTTGTACTGCGCAACGCCGTTTTCGGCGTTGTAGGGCTGTTCATTAACGAATTCAAATTCAATCCCTTTCTCCAGCAGGAGAATCGAGATCTTTCGCACGAAGGGACTGGTGTAGCTGCCGATGAGTTTCATTGCCTGATCCTTGATGCCAGAAAAAGTCAGTATGGATCAAGCGCTGAAAAAAGGGCAGGTATGCATGTCGCATTCCTGCCCGGCGAGGATTAATGATCAAGATAGAGATAGTGCATCCAGCTGGTCATACGCAGCAGGACTTTACGCATCACCGAGACGTGCGCAAAATGGTCGGAATAGACCGCCACCTGCGCGTAAATACCGTCCGGCAACGCATCAACGTCGGCGTTAGGCTCCAGTTCTATCAGCGCCTGCACGCCATCCGTTCCCGGTGTTACCGTTAGCGATTGCAGTGCCCCCTGCGCCTGATATGAGCCCCCTGGCACCACCGGCAGAATGCTGGTGAGCTTGCCGGAGAAGACCTGCCCCGGCAGGGCGTTAAACACCACTTCCGCTTCATCGCCCGGCTTCAGACGCAGCAGCGAGTTCTGACGGAACTGGGCCACAATCTGGCGTTTCTGTTCAGGAATAAAGACCATGACCGGGCGCAGCGGCAGCGCGGCGGCATACGTCCCCGGGCGAATCAGCACCTGGGTGATGTAGCCATTACTCGGCGCACGTACCACGGTCTGATCCAGGTTGTATTTGGCTTCGGCCAGCTGGGCGCGTAAAGAGGCAATCTGCGACTGTTCGCCGTTCACCATGCTGTCTAACTGGCTTTTGATCTGCGTCTGTTCCGCCACTGAACCTTTTACCAGCGCGTCCTGAGCCAGATAGTTCTGCCGCGCGTTGTCGATATCGCTTTCAGAGAACGGGTTTACCTTCGCCTGGCTGCCTTTGAGATAGCGCTGGTAATCTTTATACAGACGGTCCCGCTCGGCGGACACGCGCGTGGTGTTGGCTACTGCTTCCGACAGTTGCGCTTTGAGCACGTCGATATTGTGCGTCGCGGTCACCAGGTCGGCCTGCAGTCTGTCGACCCGTGCCTGATAGCGGCCCGGGTCAAGTTTAAATAACACTTCGCCTTTTTTAATAAGCTGGTTATTTTTATCAGTGACTTCGCTGACCACGCCGGTCACCTGCGGCGTAATCGGAATGGAAATAACCGCTTTTTGCGCCGTAAACGTATACGGGTGGTTATAGTTCATTAATAAAATGAGGCCCGCCACAATAAATACCCCACCTAATGTGGCGGTGGCGAGCGTCCACTGGTTGACCGGAATACGGAATATTTTAAAAATCGCCCAGGCAAACGCCACGTAGGTCAAAATAATCAACAGATCCATAATTAGCGCTCCAGCGTTTTCGTATCAGCAGTGGGCTGTACCGCTGCCAGCTTTTGTTCTAATTCGGCCACGCGTTTGGCCAGCGCATCCATACCCGGCACCTCATCAGGTTTGGTGATGTGGTTTTGCATGCCCCAACCGCGATCTTCCCGGTACAGCGTGGCCCAGATCCACAGGAACGGCCAGATGGCATGGAGCGTAAACAGGCTAATCCAGCCCGCCGTGTGGATTGCATCGGCATGGGGATGATTACGCTTTTTGGCCATGTTATAGGGGATGTCATGAATGGCGATGATTCCGTAAAACAGAACCAGAAAAACAAAAATCAATACGCCCAGCGCAAAATAGTTGAGAAACATATTCTCCTCACTTAAACAACGTCAACTCATTAAATTAATAAAACAGTACGCAACCTAATTAATTTATTTTTAAATATAAAAGGTAGACTGGTTATTTCAGAGCCGGGGAGTATCGGTTTTTATAATATCTCCATGCAAGTTTATAAACGTGTCAAAATATATCCTGAATAATAATATACTTAACCTTACATTATGAGCGTAATCCACGTTTTCGCTTTTCGCCATACCACACATGAAAAGTGGTTTTTTAGCTTTGCGTGTTGCCCAGAACCATCGTGACGCTCATTCGTCAGGCAGAATTTGCCGCCGATCACAGCCGGAGAAATCCGCATAAAAATTTTTTGTGAATTAAATCACAACTCAGAAACAAACTCGCGACAACTAAATGTGATACATCTCACAAAAACAGGGGTGTTTTGCCGATTTTCTCCCCATTGTGTTTTTTTTAGACTGTGGTTTTGTGATTCAGATCACCTCATTTCCCGCCACACCCCCTGCATTTACGTGATTGTGATCACACAATTTTTCGCCGTCTGGACAGTTGAACGATTCAGTGCCAGATTTCACAGCATCAGAACAGGGCCCGGCTACCTCTGCCGCCTCATTAACAATAAACCTCGGGCCGCAAGCCTAAGCGTAAACAGAAGAAGGGGTGTTTTATGTCATCCGATTTCAAGATCAAAGTTCAAAGCTTTGGTCGTTTCCTCAGCAATATGGTGATGCCAAATATCGGCGCGTTTATCGCGTGGGGTATCATCACTGCATTATTCATTCCGACAGGGTGGTTGCCTAACGAAACGCTGGCGAAACTTGTTGGCCCAATGATTACTTACCTGCTGCCGCTGCTCATCGGTTATACCGGTGGTCGTCTGGTGGGCGGTGACCGTGGTGGCGTAGTGGGTGCCATCACAACCATGGGTGTTATCGTCGGTGCGGATATGCCGATGTTTCTCGGTGCGATGATCGCCGGTCCTCTGGGTGGCTGGGCGATTAAGAAATTCGACGTTTGGGTTGATGGCAAAATCAAATCCGGCTTCGAGATGCTGGTGAACAACTTCTCTGCGGGCATCATCGGGATGATCCTCGCGATTCTGGCGTTCCTCGGCATTGGCCCGGCAGTTGAAGTCCTGTCCAAGATTCTGGCGGCGGGCGTTAACTTCATGGTGGCGCACGACATGCTGCCGCTGGCGTCTATCTTTGTTGAACCGGCGAAAATCCTGTTCCTGAACAACGCCATCAACCACGGTATCTTCTCACCGCTGGGTATTCAGCAGTCTCATGACCTCGGCAAGTCCATCTTCTTCCTGATTGAAGCGAACCCGGGTCCGGGTATGGGCGTTCTGCTGGCGTACATGTTCTTTGGTCGCGGCAGCGCGAAGCAGTCTGCTGGCGGTGCGGCTATCATTCACTTCCTGGGCGGTATTCACGAAATTTACTTCCCGTACGTGCTGATGAACCCACGTCTGATCCTGGCCGTTATCCTCGGCGGTATGACCGGTGTGTTCACTCTGAGCGTGCTGAACGGTGGTCTGGTTTCTCCGGCGTCTCCGGGCTCTATCCTGGCGGTACTGGCGATGACGCCGAAAGGTGCCTATTTTGCTAACATCGCGGCTATCTGTGCGGCAATGGCAGTTTCCTTCGTGGTCGCTTCTATCCTGCTGAAAACCAGCAAAGTGAAAGAAGATGACGATATCGAAGCGGCCACCCGTCGTATGCACGACATGAAAGCCGAGTCCAAAGGCGCAACGCCGCTGTCAGCGGGTGATGTTTCTAACGACCTGAGCCACGTGCGTAAAATCATCGTTGCCTGTGATGCCGGTATGGGTTCCAGCGCAATGGGTGCCGGCGTGCTGCGTAAGAAAGTGCAGGATGCAGGCCTGACCAATATCTCAGTGACCAATAGCGCCATTAACAGCCTGCCACCGGATGTTGACCTGGTGATTACGCACCGTGACCTGACCGAACGCGCCATGCGCCAGGTACCGCAGGCACAGCATATTTCGCTGACCAACTTCCTCGACAGCGGCCTGTACACCAGCCTGACTGAACGTCTGGTGGCCGCACAGCGTCACGAAGACAACGAAGTGAAAGTGCGGACCAGCCTGCAGGACAGCTTTGACGAGAGCAATGCTCACCTGTTTAAGCTGGGCGCGGAGAACATCTTCCTCGGTCGTACCGCGAGCACCAAAGAAGAGGCAATTCGCTTTGCCGGTGAGCAGCTGGTGAAAGGCGGCTACGTTCAGCCTGAATATGTCGACGCGATGCTGGAACGCGAAAAACTGACGCCAACCTACCTGGGCGAATCCATCGCGGTACCGCACGGTACGGTGGAAGCGAAAGACCGCGTGCTCAAAACCGGCGTGGTGTTCTGCCAGTATCCTGATGGCGTGCGCTTCGGTGAAGAAGAAGACGACATTGCCCGTCTGGTGATTGGTATCGCCGCTCGCAATAACGAGCACATCCAGGTGATTACCAGCCTGACCAACGCGCTGGATGATGAGTCCGTCATCGAGCGTCTGGCACAGACTGAAAGCGTTGAAGAAGTGCTGGCACTCCTCAACAAATAACAGCGTATCTTCCCTCTCCCCTTAGGGGAGAGGGCTAGGGTGAGGGGTATACGTTCCTCACCCCAGCCCTCTCGGGTAAAAACATTGATAAAGGTTAACACTATGAAAGCATTACATTTTGGCGCAGGTAATATCGGTCGTGGCTTTATCGGCAAACTGCTGGCAGACGCGGGCATTACGCTGACATTCGCCGATGTGAATCAGGTCGTTCTGGATGCCCTGAATGCCCGTCATAGCTACCAGGTACACGTGGTGGGAGAAAACGAGCAGGTTGAAACGGTCTCTGGCGTCAACGCGGTAAGCAGCATTGGCGACGATGTTATCGACCTCATCGCCAGCGTTGACCTGGTGACCACCGCAGTGGGCCCGGTGGTACTTGAGCACATCGCGCCTGCGGTCGCAAAAGGCCTGGCAAAACGTAAAGCGCAGGGCATCGATACCCCGCTGAACATCATTGCCTGTGAAAATATGGTGCGTGGCACCACACAGCTGAAAGGCCACGTTCTGGCCGCCGTTGTGGACGAAGACAAAGCCTGGGTTGAAGCGCACGTTGGCTTCGTGGATTCTGCCGTTGACCGTATCGTTCCGCCGTCAGAATCTGCAACTAACGACCCGCTGGAAGTGACGGTAGAAACTTTCAGCGAGTGGATCGTGGACAAAACCCAATTTAAAGGCGCGCTGCCGACCATTCCAGGTATGGAATTAACGGATAACCTGATGGCATTTGTGGAACGTAAACTCTTCACGCTGAACACGGGTCATGCTATAACCGCGTACCTCGGAAAATTGGCCGGTCATCAGACTATTCGTGATGCGATCCTCGACGAGAAGATCCGCGCGGTGGTAAAAGGGGCAATGGAAGAGAGCGGCGCGGTGCTGATCAAACGCTACGGTTTTGATGCTGATAAACACGCAGCATACATCCAGAAAATCCTCGGTCGTTTTGAAAACCCGTATCTGAAAGATGACGTTGAGCGCGTGGGCCGCCAGCCATTGCGTAAGCTGAGCGCGGGCGATCGCCTGATTAAGCCGCTGCTGGGTACGCTGGAATACGGCCTGCCGCACGCCAACCTGGTGAAAGGGATTGCCGCCGCGATGCACTACCGCAGCGAGCAGGATCCGCAGGCGCAGGAGCTGGCTCAGCTGATTGATGACCAGGGCGCACAGGCTGCGCTGGCGCAGATTTCCGGTCTGGACGCCAACAGCGATGTGGTTGCGGAGGCGGTTAACGCATATAACGCAACCAAATGATGCACAGTGAGGCGCAGGCAATCCTGCGCCCTGATTACAGATTGTCAGATATGCAGGCAATAATGGAACAAACCCAGGCCTTTGAAAATCGTGTGCTTGAGCGTCTGAATGCTGGCAAAACCGTACGAAGTTTCCTGATTACCGCCGTCGAGTTGTTAACCGAGGCGGTGAATATCCTGGTACTTCAGGTGTTTCGCAAAGACGACTACGCGGTAAAATATGCTGTAGAACCGTTACTGGACGGCGACGGACCGCTGGGCGATTTATCCGTGCGTCTGAAGTTGATTTATGGTCTTGGCGTGCTGAACCGGCAAGAGTATGAAGATGCGGAGCTGTTGATGGCACTGCGCGAAGAGCTCAATCATGACGGTAATGAGTACACCTTTACCGATGACGAGATCCTTGGCCCCTTCGGCGAGCTGCATTGCGTTACCGCGCTCCCCCCTGCCCCCCATTTTGATAACAGCGACCCGGAACTGTACGCCATGCAAAAGCTGCGTTATCAACAGGTTGTCCGTTCCACGATGGTTCTTTCCCTGACTGAGCTGATTTCCCGAATCAGCTTAAAAAAAGCGTTTCAGAAGTAAGCCTGCTCACATTGGTGTATCCTTCCCTCTAAATTCCCCGTTTTCAGAGTTATTTGTCATGAAAGAAGTCGAAAAGAACGAAATTAAACGCCTGAGCGACCGTCTGGATCTGATCCGCCATCAGATGGCCGGTCTCTCGCTGGTAGACTCCGCCGAGAAGTACGCCGAGCTTGAGAAAGAGACCGCGAAGCTGGAAGCGGAGATCGAGCGCCTGCGCGAAGTGAAAAGCCAGAAGCTGAGTAAAGAAGCGCAGAAGCTGATGAATATGCCGCACCGCCGCGCCATTACCAAAAAAGAGCAGGCCGATATGGGCAAGCTGAAGAAAAGCGTACGGGGTCTGGTGGTGGTCCACCCGATGACCGAGCTTGGCCGCGAGATGGGCCTGAAAGAGATGACGGGTTTTTGTAAGACGGCGTTCTGATCGGTCTCCCCTGCCGCAGCGGCAGGGGAACATTCAGTTGTAAATCAGGTTAAACGTGGCCATCGCATCCGCTTTTCCCGCCGTCACGTTCTCTTCTGTCTGAATATAATGCGCATCAAACCAGAAGGTCTGCGTCTGGTTATCTCCCACCTGCCCAAGCGCCGACACCTGCGGGGTGTTCCACGGCACCACCTGCCCCTGAACCGCACCGGTGTTGTCGCCATAAAGCAGTTCGATCCCGACGCCGCTGGCGCTGTCCTGCTGCTTCGTTAACGCCAGCGCCCGATCGTTGCCCGGCGTGGTATCGCCGAAAAAGCCCATCTTCACCGTCGTGTTATTTTCACAGGTCACCGGAATGCTGAAGCGTCCGCCACCGGCGCGGGAGCCTGTGCCGTGAAATTCACGCTGGCTTACGGTTCCCATCGGCACCAGAATGCTGCGGGAACCAACGGAACAGCTGGTATGCCTGACCGTGAAGCTGGCGAGACGGATCTGCACCGGTGTCGCGACGCTGGTCGCGCTGGCTTTGTTTTCTCCCGCCTGTAATATCAGCGATCCGACGTTTTGCTCCTGGGAGTTGGCGTTATCATCAGGCATGGCGCTGGACGTCGGTATTTTGTAAAACACTACCCAGAACTGCATTTTATAGGTTGAGGCGCTGGCAAAAGCAGGATTCTGTGAGGCGTCGCAGATACGGCGTGACTCGTTGCCGTCCACCGGGCTGGTGCCGTCAATATACCGCACGGCATCCGCACCACAGTACTGCTGCTCGCGGAACCCGAGCGCGTAGCCGATGCCTTCAATCTGGGTTTTGTAGACGTGCCGCGACGCACCGTCTTCCCCCACCACGGTGCCGACGGGATTATCCATCTCGACAAATCCGATACTTCGCCAGGCGTCATTTCCGCCATCGCAGCTGTAAAAATCCGCCCCGGTAGACTGTATCGGCGCGGAAACCGGCGTCCAGTCCGCTGTGCCAGGAGCATATCCAATGGCGTAGGGTACCTGGACAACCCACTGATTGCGCGTGGTGTGGCAGGGCGAGGCCTGAGCGTGCGCATGAAAACTCAGCATGCCAAAAAGAGAAAGTAGACTGAGGTAGAAAACCCATTGAATAAAGTGACGCATAATATTCCTCTAGTGGCACTCAAGAGACAGAGTAGCGATGCCGGGAGCCATATGAACCGCCCCCAGTTTGAACGGCGTCTGGCACTGACGCGGCTCTCCGTCTTCATACCAGGTTACGCGCAGCGTGCCGCGCTCCGGTACTCCGCTCAGGTAAGCCTGACCGCCGTCAGCCACCATGCTTCGGTTGGCTGAACGACGTTTTTGCTCCACCACCTCGGCCTGGGCGCCAAATGGCAATGGCTCGCCGTGGTATCGCAGGGAGAACAGCACGCGATAGCCAATGTGCGTTGCGTAATTAGCAAGCACCACCGCGCCGCTGGTGGGAACGAGCGTCAGACCGCTCTGCTCAACGTCGACGTTTTCGCCAAGCGTCGCCGTATCAAGATTGACGGTATTCTTACGATAGGCCGAAAGCGCGGGCATAACCGCGTAGCCGCGACTGTCGGTATGGATGCCGCTGTAGCCCTCCGGCTCAACGTTCGCCGCGCCAGGCACGCGCAGCAGGGCGACGCTATCGCCCAGCGGCTGGCTGAGCGTGACGCCATACTGCGTGGCGATAACGCCCCCGGCGAGGCCGAGACTGGCATTATCGCCGTTTCGGCTGCGATCATAACCGAGGCTTACGTTGCCGTAGCCGCCGTTATATTGCAGCGCCAGACTGGTGCTGTCGGCTTGTCCCTCGCTGGCTTTACTCTGCTGAACGCTATAGTTGAGGTTGCGGTTCGCCAGCGCGCTGCCGTTGAGTGACACCTGCTGCGTGGACATCCCACGGTTATTTTTATTGATGAAGTAACTCACCGAGCTGTCCGGTAGCCAGTTACCGAGCGGAATATTGATATTAAACGACACGGTGCGATCGGGATGTTGCTCACGTGCTGAGTCGGTATAGTCATACCCCGCTCCCCATGAAATGCCCCGCCAGCTGGTGTACCAGCCAAGGTGTATGGTTTTATCCTGCCCGGAGGTGTGCCAGTAATCCTGCATCCACGCCGAAACGCTAAGACTGCCGAACTGCCCCAGCGTCTGTGAGAAGGTTATTTGCGAGCGGCTACGGCGGTTATTGAGCCGTAACTGCTGGCTGTCAGACTGATTCAGCTCGCTAAACTCATAAAAATTGCGCGAAGCATAACGATAGCTCGCCAGATTGAAGGCGGTGCCGGTGGTATTAAAATCCTTCTGATACTGAACGCGCCACGCCTGCCCTATTACGCTTTTGCCGTCAGATAAACGGCTTTTTGCCAGCGTATCGTCAACGCCCAGCGAGCCGAACGCGCCAAACCCTCTGCCCACGCCAATGGCGCCGGCCTGGTAGTTATTCGCGGTACGAAAGCCGCCGTATACCGTCATACTGGAGAATAAGCCGTAGAAAAAAGCGCCTTCAACAAAGTCCGGCGACCGGGCATCGCTGGAGCCGGAGTGAAAGCGTCCGGCGTTGAGGCTGTATTTCAGGCTGCCCTGGCGCCGCATAAACGGTACCGCAGAATAAGGCTGGGTAAATACGCGTTTCGAGCCGTCGCTTTCCGTGATGGTCACTTGCAAATCGCCGCTTTGCGCGCCGGGGAACAGATCGTTAATAACAAACGGCCCGGCGGCAACCCAGGTTTCATAAATGACATAGCCATTTTGCGAAACAGAAACCCTGGCATAGCTGTGCGCGACGCCGCGAATTGTCGGCGCGAAGCCGCGCTGGCTGTCGGGTAACATACTCTCGCTGGATGAGAGCTGAACCCCGCGAAACGCCACGCTATCGAACAGGTCGCCGGCAGTCCAGGCATCGCCGATCCGCAGTTGGCTGTTCAGGCTGCGAATATCCCTGCTCAGCCAGCTGCTTTGTGACTGAAAACGATTGCCGCCCGCGTTGCTGTAGCTCCAGGCCGACGTATTACGCAGCCGCCACGGTCCCAGGTTTACGCCGTTACGCAGACTGAGATAACTTGACGTCGTGTCGCCGTTTTGATGATGGGCCTGCCCGCTCGTGAGACTGTAATCAACAAATGCCGCCGGAATACCGTCATCCCACTGCGACGGAGGCACATAGCCACGGCTTCGGTGCGTCATCGCCGCCTGCGGCAGGCTGAGAAACAGGCGCTGCTGGTTAAAATCATAGGAGGTCCGCGCCGCCGGGATAAAATCGGCGATATGCGTGAAGGTCTCTCCCTCCTGCAACCGGGAAAGCGCCGGGATCGCCCCCACATTCACCCCGAGCGTCTCCAGCAGCGGTACGCTAAACACGGGCTGCAGGCTGCCTTTCTCATTGACGAAGGTAATCTCCTGATGCCGTTCCTCGCGTCCGTTAACCTCAATCGTTACGAGCCACGTGCCGGGCATCTGCCCGCCCTTTTCGGAGAAATAGTGCAGATCCGCCGTTTTCTGTTCGGCAGAAGAAAGCTCCAGCGCGGCGGGATCAAAATAATCCTCGGCCCATCCTGTGCGGCTTATGCTGAGCAGCAGCACCGAAAGTGGCGCATAATGAAACAGGCGAGAAGGCATGGTTTAAAGAGGCTGCGACCGGGTCGCGGTAATAGCGCCAAAATCATTAATAGCCGACCAGGTAACGCTGCCGGAGGCTGCCACAGGCCATTCGCGGGTTTCGCCTGGGCCGATCATGCCCGGTTGCTCAATGCTGTGCCCCGAGACGCTGAGGCGATAAAAAGAGACGTAATACGGCGTCGGGTTGGTGGCCTCAAGCCCTTTCTGCGTCGTTGAGAACCTCACCTTTTGCCAGGCGGTTGCAGCATCGCCTTTCAGGTTTTCAGGGCGGTAGAAAATTTTAAATTTCGATTTAATGTTAATTTGTAATTCGTTGCTGCTCTCTTTTGGCTTTGGCGCAATGGCCTTAATATCGAGCCAAAATACGGATTCACGATCTGCGGGCAGCGGCGCGCCGGTATATTGAATACGAAGCGTATTGGTCTGATCCGGATCAAGCCTGAATAGTGGCGGCGTGACGATAAATGGCGCGGCGCGGTTTTTCCCTTCAGCGTCATTCTCAACCCACGACTGAATCAGATAGGGAACTGCACTTTCCATATTAGATACAGAAAATGCCACCTCCTTACTGTTTTGCGGGTATACGATCCGTGTTCCCCCCATTACTACGCCTGCGGAAACTGACGCAGAGCTAACCATTAATGCAGTGAGCATAATATACGACAAACGTTTCATCTCTATTATCTCTGGAGGTGGCTAAAAATAATCAGTTATAAACCATCAGGAAATTGGACACAGCGTTGACATCACCCGCTTTGATTTCCGTTCCATCTTTGTCCAGTGCGGCAAAGAACGTTAATTCTGCATTGCCTTGAGCATCTGGTGCGGTGGTTTTTGAAACCGTACCCGGCTTAATAACCGTGCTGCGATCGCTGTTATAAAGCTTCACCCCGACGCCCGTCGCCATACCCGTGCCTGGCGTAACCTGCAACAGCGAGTCATCAACCGCATCTTTATTACCGTCAAACAGCACCGCCACAGATTTAACCGTTTCCGGGCATTTTTCGACGTTGATTTTGAACTCACGCGGCGTTGTTTCAACGTGTTCATCGAAGTAGCTTTTCGCCCACGCCCCAAGATCTACCGTTTTGGTTTTTGATGCCGTAGTAATGTTACAGGAAATAAGGGTAATCTTGCCGGTGAAGTTGATTGTACCGCCTGTGCTCTGTGTACCTGCGTCTGTATTCAGGCTAGTATTAACGCCTGAATTACTGCTTGCCAGCACCGCCTGAGAAGATAACAGAAACCCCGCCGTGGCAAATGCCAGCGCCACATTTTTGATTTTCATTAGGAACACTTTCCCCTCTGTAAATTAAACAGATATTGATTTGTTGTACCAGGTACAATAATTTCTATAAGGATTTTAAAACCGTCACCCAAAGGGTACTAACAGAATTGGTGACGCGACCTCAAAGAATAAATCAGGGTCCATCCCAGCGTGACAATCCGTATATTTTCTGCAAACCCTTTCGCTATATCCTACAGTTTTGGAAAACTCGTCAGGCCGCAAATAACAATGATTAGTGTGTAGTTAAAATTTAATTTAGCATCTTCTGTAACGTTGTATCTCAATAAATAGTAAATCAAATGTCTTTTAACGTCTACGCACTTAAAAGCGCTCAGCAGGCCTGTTTCACATTTCATATTTAACAGCCAGATAACATATTTAACGCATTTCCATAGCCCTGAGAATTATTAACTACCTCCTAATACCGAGGCTAAATTATTTTACTTACACAACTGATCATTGTTTGATCAATTTTTTTAAGAATATTATTAGAAGAAATTATTAGCATCGTCCGAAAAACATCGTTTTTATACTGGCCAGGTGCGCTTATAAAGGATATTTTATCATTGATCAGCAAATGATCGTTTGTAATAAGCTGTTAAATCCTATATGTGAAATTTACCTTAAATGTAATTTTTTGCTAAACATGATATTCCGCATTTTTACCTAAAAAAAATTTTTATTTTTAGGTAAAAAATCACACCCTTAACACGCAAGACACCCAACACAAACCAGAATAAAACATAAATCCCTCCTAAAGTTAACATAATTGCGGTACTTGCTTCTCTTTATCCCCTTCGCTACGCACCGCGCCTGACTGGATGACACGATTTTGACCCGGTTCCTGCTCAACCCTGAACATTGTGGATTTGGTCCTACCAATGGGTTTTAAAGCTATCCTTCGTTCACAGTTTCAATGATTCACGTCACAAATATATTGCCGAATAGCAACAGTTGATTAACCATTCATTGTCATTACCCCTACAACACAATATTGGCAGGACCACTTTTACACAGACTGTGACGCAGAGATGAGCGGAGACTCACCCGCAGCATAGGCTGTCTGGTCCCCAGGAGACCTGCATGAGCCTCTGGCAACAAAACTACGACCCGGCCGGGAATATCTGGCTGTCTAGCCTGATCGCATCGCTGCCGATCCTGTTCTTCTTCTTTGCGCTGATTAAGCTCAAGCTGAAGGGCTACCTCGCCGCGACGTACACCGTCGCCATCGCGCTGCTGGTGGCGCTGTTCTTCTACAAAATGCCGATCGATCGCGCGCTGGCATCCGTTGTCTACGGTTTCTTCTACGGCCTGTGGCCGATTGCGTGGATCATCATCGCCGCAGTGTTTGTCTATAAAATCTCAGTCAAAACCGGGCAGTTCGACATCATTCGCTCGTCGATTCTCTCCATCACGCCGGACCAGCGCCTGCAGATGCTGATTGTCGGCTTCTCCTTCGGGGCGTTTCTGGAAGGGGCGGCAGGGTTTGGTGCGCCGGTGGCAATCACCGCCGCGCTGCTGGTGGGGCTGGGCTTTAACCCGCTCTATGCCGCCGGTCTTTGCCTGATCGTCAACACCGCGCCGGTGGCGTTTGGTGCGATGGGTATTCCGATTCTGGTCGCAGGCCAGGTGACTGGCCTGGACAGCTTCGAGATTGGTCAGATGGTTGGCCGCCAGTTGCCGTTCCTGACCATTATCGTGCTGTTCTGGATCATGGCGATTATGGACGGCTGGCGCGGCGTGAAGGAGACCTGGCCTGCGGTGATGGTGGCGGGCGGTTCGTTCGCGATTGCCCAGTATCTCAGCTCGAACTTCCTTGGCCCGGAGCTGCCGGACATTATCTCTTCCCTGGTGTCGCTGGTCTGTCTGACGCTGTTCCTGAAACGCTGGCAGCCTGTGCGCATCTTCCGCTTTGCCGATATGGGCGCGTCGCACGTGGATCAGACGCTCGCCCGCACGGGCTATACCGCCGGGCAGATCGTTCGCGCCTGGTCACCGTTCCTGTTCCTGACCGCCACGGTAACGCTGTGGAGCATCCCGCCGTTTAAGGCCCTGTTTGCCCCGGGCGGTGCGCTGTACGACATGGTGATTAACATCTCCGTGCCGTTCCTCGACAAGATGGTCGCCCGTATGCCGCCAGTGGTGCACGACGCCACGCCGTACGCGGCAGTGTTTAAGTTTGACTGGTTCTCCGCCACCGGCACGGCCATCCTGTTTGCCGCACTCCTTTCTGTGGTGTGGCTGCGCATGAAGCCGGCCGCCGCGGTACAGACCTTTGCGGCGACCATTAAAGAATTGATGCTGCCGATCTACTCCATCGGCATGGTGCTGGCGTTCGCGTTTATCTCAAACTACTCTGGCCTGTCATCAACGCTGGCACTGGCGCTGGCCCATACCGGCCACGCCTTCACCTTCTTCTCGCCGTTCCTCGGCTGGCTGGGGGTGTTCCTGACCGGTTCAGATACTTCGTCTAACGCCCTGTTCGCCGCCCTGCAGGCGACGGCGGCTCAGCAGATTGGCGTCTCTGACGTGCTGCTGGTGGCCGCGAATACCACCGGCGGCGTGACCGGGAAGATGATCTCTCCGCAGTCCATCGCCATTGCCTGTGCGGCAGTAGGGCTGGTGGGTAAAGAGTCCGACCTGTTCCGTTTTACCGTGAAACACAGCCTGATATTCACCTGCATGGTCGGGGTGATCACCACCCTGCAGGCCTATGTCTTAACCTGGATGATCCCATGATAGTCATGCCCAGACGCCTGTCCGACGAGATTGCCTCTCGCGTGCGGGCGCTGATTGAAGAACAACAGCTGGAAGCGGGCATGAAATTGCCCGCCGAACGTCAACTCGCCGCTCAGCTTGGCGTGTCGCGCAATTCCCTGCGTGAAGCGCTGGCGACGCTGGTCAGCGAAGGAGTACTGGTAAGCCGTCGCGGCGGCGGCACCTTTGTGCGCTGGCAACATGACGACTGGTCCGAGCAAAACATCGTCCAGCCGCTCAAAACCCTGATGGAGAATGACCCGGACTACAGCTTCGACATCCTCGAAGCCCGTCACGCCATCGAAACCAGTACCGCCTGGCATGCGGCCATGCGGGCAACCGAAGCCGACAAAGAGAAGCTCAGGGCCTGCTTCGACGCCACGCAAAGCAGCGACCCGGATATCGCTTCGCAGGCGGATGTCCGCTTTCACCTGGCGATTGCCGAGGCATCACACAACGTGGTGCTGCTCCAGACCATGCGCGGTTTTTTCGACCTGCTGCAATCCTCCGTGAAGCAGAGCCGCCAGCGCATGTATCTGGTCCCGCCGGTCTTTGCTCAACTGACCGAACAGCACGAGGCGGTGCTCAACGCCATTCTGGCCGGTGATGCCGAGGCCGCACGCAAGGCGATGATGGCGCATCTGGGCTTCGTCCACACCACCATTAAACGATTTGATGAAGATCAGGCCCGACAGGCGCGTATTACCCGTCTGCCTGGCGACAGTGATATATCCAGGGAGAACAAAGCATGATTATTTCAGCAGCCAGTGACTACCGCGCCGCGGCGCAGCGTATTTTGCCGCCGTTCCTGTTCCACTATATCGACGGCGGGGCCTATGCCGAATATACCCTGCGCCGTAACGTGGAAGATCTGTCGGAGGTGGCTCTGCGTCAGCGCGTGCTGAAGAATATGTCGGATCTGAGCCTTGAGACGAAACTGTTTAACGAAACGCTCTCCATGCCGGTAGCGCTTGCCCCGGTCGGGCTGTGCGGCATGTACGCCCGTCGCGGTGAAGTGCAGGCCGCTGCGGCGGCGGATGCCAAAGGCATTCCGTTTACCCTTTCCACCGTGTCTGTCTGCCCGATTGAAGAGGTGGCCCCGACCATCAAACGCCCGATGTGGTTCCAGCTGTACGTCCTGCGCGATCGCGGCTTTATGCGTAACGCGCTGGAGCGCGCCAAAGCGGCGGGCTGTTCCACGCTGGTCTTTACCGTTGATATGCCCACCCCCGGCGCGCGCTACCGTGATGCCCACTCCGGCATGAGCGGCCCGAACGCTGCTATGCGTCGTTACTGGCAGGCGGTAACACATCCGCAGTGGGCGTGGGACGTGGGCCTGAATGGCCGTCCACACGATCTGGGTAACATCTCGGCTTATCTCGGTAAGCCTACCGGGCTGGAAGATTATATCGGCTGGCTGGCGAACAATTTCGATCCGTCCATCTCCTGGAAAGACCTGGAGTGGATCCGCGAATTCTGGGACGGCCCAATGGTGATCAAAGGGATCCTCGACCCGGACGACGCCCGCGACGCGGTGCGTTTTGGCGCAGACGGGATAGTGGTCTCGAACCACGGCGGACGTCAGCTCGATGGCGTGCTCTCATCCGCACGCGCCCTTCCGGCAATTGCGGATGCGGTTAAAGGCGACATCGCTATCCTCGCCGACAGCGGTATTCGTAACGGGCTGGATGTGGTGCGTATGATTGCGCTGGGTGCCGACAGCGTACTGCTGGGACGCGCTTACCTTTACGCGCTGGCCACCAGCGGCCAGGCAGGGGTAGCAAACCTGCTTAACCTGATTGAGAAAGAGATGAAGGTTGCAATGACTCTCACCGGGGCGAAAACAATCGGCGAGATCAGCAAGGATTCTCTGGTGCAGGAGCTGAGTAAGATCCCTGCGGCACTGGCACCGCTTACCCACGGAGACGCGGCCTGATCCCCTCCCCTTAACCTGCCTTACTCACGCGTCCGATCTCCTCCATCGGGCGCGTTTTTGTGCCACAAATAACATCTAGATAACATATTAGATAAGAATATTTGACATCCCCCGCCACACGCAATTGTATAGACAAGCAAATACAAGAACACAAAAACAACATCACATCAGAGAGGAGCGTATGACCTATTCAGGTAAGGTGGATATTCAGCAGGTAATCGACGACAGTTCCTTTTCATGGTTTCACTGGCTACTCATTGTGCTGGGCTTTCTGGTGCTGGCAATCGATGGTTTCGATACAGCGGCAATGGGCTACATTGCCCCGACACTCTCGGCAGAATGGGGGATCCACAAACAGGATCTGGGGCCGGTACTGAGTGCCGCGCTGTTGGGACTGTCGCTGGGTGCGCTGATCGCAGGTCCGGTATCGGACCGGATGGGCCGCAAGCGCGTGCTGGTCTTTTCGTGTTTATTCTTTGGTCTTGCAAGCCTGGGCGCCGCCTGGGCGCAAACCCTGAACACCCTGACGCTGTGGCGATTTCTCACCGGCCTGGGTTTGGGTGCGGCAATGCCTAACGCCATCACGCTGATCTCAGAGTTTGCCCCTAAGCGCTGTCGCGCCATGGCGATCAATACCATGTACTGCGGTTTTCCTCTGGGCGCGGCGGGGGGTGGGGCAATCTCCTCCTGGCTGATTCCTCACCACGGCTGGCGAAGCGTACTGCTGACCGGCGCAATTGCCCCGCTGATCCTGACGCTGCTGCTGGCGCTATTTTTGCCGGAGTCGGTGAAGTTTCTGGTTCAGCGTGGAAGAGACGTGATGCAGATCCGCCGTATCGCCAGCCGCTTCGCCCGCGGCACGCTGGATGGCGTGACCGGCTTTTTCCTGGCGGAGGAGCGGGTCGCGTCTAAGAAAGGGAGCGTGGCACAGCTGTTTTCTATGCCCTGGCTGCCCGGCACCCTGATGCTGTGGGTGACCTACTTTATGGGGCTGGTGATTTATTACGTCCTGCTGAGCTGGATGCCGACGTTGATGCTGGGGATGGGTTATCCGCTGGCGGAATCTGCCTGGCTCACCTCGCTGTTCACCTTCGGCGGTACCGCAGGCATTCTTCTCGCCGGGTGGATGATGGACCGCTGGGAGGCGCACAGGGTGGTGGCAGGCGGGTTTATGCTGACCATGGCGCTCATCCTGCTGCTCGGCATGGAGCATAATCACATCGCCCTGTTTGGCGGATTGATTTTCCTGATGGGGATCGCCATGAACGGCGCGCAATCAGGGATGCAAACTTTGGCCGCCACCTTCTACCCAACCGAATGCCGCGCGACGGGTATCGCGTGGATGCAGGGAATTGGCCGTTTTGGTGGCGTGGCGGGTACCATGACCAGCGCGCAGCTTCTCTCCATGCAGTGGCAGGCAGACAGTATATTGATGATCCTCAGCCTGCCCGCGCTGGTGGCTGCAGGTGCCACCGTCTATAAAATGCTGCGCTGCCGCCCACAGGAACCCGGCGTCGCGTAGTGCCCGTCATTTCTGCTATGCTGCCCCCGCAATTAAGGGGGCAGCATGCTTAACATCGTTTTATTCGAACCAGAAATTCCGCCTAATACCGGCAACATTATCCGCCTGTGCGCCAACACCGGGTTTCGCCTGCATATTATCGAGCCGATGGGCTTTACGTGGGATGATAAACGCCTGCGTCGTGCGGGGCTGGATTATCATGAATTTACCGCGGTGATTCGCCATCATGATTACGCCGCGTTTCTGGAAAGCGAAAAGCCAGAGCGCATGTTTGCCCTGACGACCAAAGGCACGCCCGCGCACAGCGCCGTGAGCTACCAGGCAGGTGACTATCTGATGTTTGGCCCGGAAACCCGCGGCCTGCCGGCCACGATTCTGGACGCCCTGCCCGCTGAGCAGAAAATCCGTATTCCGATGATGCCGGACAGCCGTAGCATGAACCTGTCGAACGCGGTGTCCGTGGTGGTGTATGAAGCCTGGCGCCAGCTGGGGTATCCGGGCGCCATTCTCAGAAGTTAAATGCCGTCACCATACTCGAACGTATGGTGAATGCCGTTGAAGTGCTGATCCATGTCCATCGATGGTTTATCACTGTCTGGCTTACCGACGATGCGCGCCGGTACGCCAGCGGCGGTGGTGTGCGGCGGCACGGGCTGCAGCACCACAGAGCCCGCGCCGATTTTAGCACCGCGGCCCACTTCGATATTGCCGAGGATTTTGGCACCCGCGCCAATCATCACCCCTTCACGAATTTTCGGATGGCGATCGCCGCTGGTTTTGCCGGTACCGCCCAGGGTAACCGACTGCAGGATCGACACGTCATCTTCAATGACCGCCGTCTCACCGACAACAATCCCGGTGGCATGGTCGAGCATGATCCCCCGGCCAATTTTGGCCGCCGGGTGAATATCAACCTGGAAGGTCACAGAAACCTGGTTTTGCAGGAAAATTGCCAGCGCGCGGCGGCCTTCCTTCCATAACCAGTGGCCGATGCGGTACGCCTGTAAGGCATGGAAACCCTTCAGGTACAGCAGCGGCGTAGAATATTTATCGACCGCCGGATCACGCGTGCGCACGGCCTGAATATCACAGGCGGCAGAGGCGATCATTTCCGGGTCTGCGGCGTAGGCCTCTTCCACCACTTCACGAATGGCGATGGCGGGCATGATTGAGGACGCCAGCTTGTTGGCGAGCATATAGCTCAGGGCACTACCGAGGTTTTCGTGCTTGAGTAACGTTGCATGGTAGAAACTGGCCAGCATCGGCTCACAGTCGGCCAACGCCCGGGCTTCGGCTTTAATATTATTCCAGACGATATCCAGTTCTTCACACGGCATTGCTTACTCCAGACGATAGTATAATGACCAGCCAGTTCTGCGCTGGCTGGGTCATTCAGGTGACAATGGTTCCGACTAGTTACTGCTGCGCTCGTCCTTGCGCGCACGACCTAATAAGGTCAATGCTGCCTCGCGCGCATTTTTTCCGCAATACAATACCTGATAAATTTCCTCGGTTATTGGCATTTCGACACCAAAACGGTGCGCCAATTCGCGGACTTCTTTGGTATTGCGGTAGCCTTCAACCACCTGACCAATCTTCTCCTGCGCGCCTTTTACATCCATGCCCTGACCGAGCATCATGCCAAAGCGGCGGTTACGCGACTGGTTGTCGGTACAGGTCAGCACCAGATCGCCTAAACCCGCCATCCCCATAAAGGTGGCCGGATCGGCACCCAGTGCCGCCCCGAGACGGGACATCTCGGTTAACCCACGGGTGATCAGCGCAGTACGTGCATTGGCACCAAAGCCAATGCCGTCGGACATCCCGGCGCCAATGGCGATGACGTTCTTCACCGCACCGCCCAGCTGCACGCCGATAAAATCGGGATTGCTGTAGACGCGGAAACTCTTGCCGCAGTGCAGCAGGTGCTGAAGATCGTCCGCAAAAACAGGATCCGTGGAGGCCAGCGAGATTGCCGTTGGCAGGCCTGCGGCCAGCTCTTTGGCAAACGTTGGGCCGGAGATAACCGCCAGCGGGATCTCGGTACCCAGCACTTCGCGGGCAACGTCCTGCAACAGACGACCGGTTTCGGCTTCCAGCCCCTTCGTTGCCCACACAATGCGTGCATCCGGGCGCATCAGCGGCTTGATCTGCTGTAGCACGTCGCCAAACACATGGCTCGGCACCACAATCAAAATATTGCGGCTGGCTGCCAGCGCGGTCGCAAGATCGCTTTCCAGATACAGGGAGTCAGGGAACGGAACGTCAGGAAGGAACGCCACGTTGCAGCGGTCGTGCTGCAGCGTTGCGATATGTTTTGGGTCGTGGCCCCAGAGGACCACCTCGTGACCATTTCTTGCCAGCGTGATGGCAAGAGCGGTGCCGTAAGAGCCGGCACCGATCACAGTCATTGACGCATTAACAGTGCTCATCAGGCATCCTGATGTTGTTCAGCACCTTCGCCAGCCTGCTGCTGCAGATAGTTCATGAACAGCGCATCAAAGTTAACTGGCGCAAGGTTCAGTTGCGGGAATGTACCGCGAGAAACCAGGCTGGTGATGCATTCACGCGCATACGGGAACAGGATGTTCGGGCAGTATGCACCCAGGCAATGCGCCATCTGGTTGCCTTCAATACCGCCGATGGAGAAGATACCGCCCTGCTGTACTTCACACAGGAATGCAGTTTCTTCGCCCAGAGAGGCGGTCACGGTCACACGCAGTACGACTTCATACACGTCATCAGCCAGCTGGGTTGATGCGGTATCCAGATCAAGTTTAACCTCTGGCTGCCAATCTTTCTGGAAAACATGTGGCGCATTTGGCGCTTCGAAAGAGACATCCTTGGTGTAGATACGCTGGATCTGGAAAGTCATTTCGGTGTTGTTTTGTTCTGACATGGAAAAACCCTTTTTAAATTGTCCTAAAGTCTCTTAGCTCAGCAGGGGATCGAGTCCACCACGGGCGTCGAGCGCATACAAGTCATCACAGCCGCCAATGTGCTGCGCATCAATAAAAATCTGCGGAACCGTCGTGCGACCACTACGTTGAATCATCTCTTCGCGTTTTATCGCGTCACCATCGATCGGCAGTTCCTGGAACGTTACGCCTTTGCTGTTCAGCAGCGCTTTCGCACGGTGACAGAACGGGCAGGTCGCTTTGGTGTAGATCTCGATATTGGCCATCACTGAACTCCTTATTTACCGCGCACCAAAGGAAGGTTTTCTCCGCTCCAGCCGGAAATGCCTTCTTTCAGTACAGAGACGTTTTCGAAGCCTGCTTTATGAAGCAGGCTAGCAGATTCCTGCGCCTGCATGCCGGTACCGTCAACAACGATAATCGGCTGGGCTTTATGCTTCTCAAGCTCGCCCACGTTGTTGGCTTTGATTTCAGCTGGCAGCAGGTTGATAGCGCCTGCAATGTGCCCTTTGCGGAAATCGTCACGCTGACGCAGATCGACCACGACGGCATCTTCTTTGTTAATCAGACGCGTCGCTTCACCACGGGTGATAACCTTAATCTTAGACGTCAGGCCCTTAAATGTGGTGAACAGCACAGCGGCCAGCAGGCCAATCCACGCGATGCTCAGAACCGGATGGCGGCTAACGAATTGCATAATTTCTTGCATGGAGGGTAACTACTCCCGACTTAGTGATTAAAAAAACCAGGACAGGAGTATACCTGTGCGTTGTGGCAAATACAGCCAGCGACCCTAAGCTAATCCATTTTCTGCGGCATGCCACCTAAAAAAATGCCTCAAAATGGTCGGAGAAGCATCTTGCCCCTGCCCTTTCTTTGATCTTCTGCGGCTATTTGAACGATTCAGCTGTAGTAAAATTACGCAAATTTTTGACTCTTGAGCATGAGGTTGTCGCAATGTCGGTTTCTAAAAAACCTATGGTACTGGTGATTCTGGATGGCTATGGCTACCGTGAAGATCAACAGGATAACGCCATTTTCAACGCTAAAACCCCGGTCATGGATGCGCTGTGGGCGAAACGTCCCCACACTCTGATTGACGCATCCGGCCTGGAAGTGGGTCTGCCGGACCGTCAGATGGGTAACTCTGAAGTCGGTCACGTCAACCTGGGCGCCGGGCGTATCGTCTATCAGGATCTGACGCGTCTGGATGTTGAAATCAAAGAACGCACCTTCTTCGCCAACCCTGTGCTGTGCGGTGCGGTGGATAAAGCCGTTGCCGCAGGCAAAGCCGTGCATATCATGGGTCTGCTGTCTGCCGGCGGCGTTCATAGCCATGAAGATCATATTATGGCGATGGTTGAACTGGCCGCTGAGCGCGGTGCGGAAAAAATCTACCTGCACGCGTTCCTGGATGGCCGCGATACGCCACCGCGTAGCGCTAAAGGTTCGCTGGAAGCCTTCGAAGAGAAATTTGCCGCACTGGGCAAAGGCCGCGTGGCATCTATTATTGGCCGCTACTACGCCATGGATCGCGATAATCGCTGGGATCGTGTGGAACAGGCCTATGACCTGATGACGCTGGCAAAAGGCGAGTTCCAGTTTGCGACTGCCGTTGAGGGCCTTGAAGCCGCGTACGCGCGCGATGAAAACGACGAATTCGTGAAAGCGACCGTGATTCGCGCAGAAGGCCAGGCTGATGCCGCCATGGAAGATGGCGACGCGCTGATCTTCATGAACTTCCGTGCTGACCGTGCGCGTGAAATCACCCGCGCATTCGTTAACAGCGATTTCGACGGTTTCGCCCGTAAGAAAGCGGTGAACATCAACTTCATCCAGTTGACCGAATACGCCGCTGACATCGACGCCCCATGCGCTTACCCACCAGCTTCACTGGCCAATACCTTCGGTGAGTGGATGGCGAAAAACGATAAGACGCAGTTGCGTATCTCCGAAACCGAGAAATATGCCCACGTCACCTTCTTCTTTAACGGCGGTGTAGAAGAGCCGTTCAAAGGCGAAGATCGCATTCTGATTAATTCACCAAAAGTCGCTACCTATGACCTGCAGCCAGAGATGAGCTCTGCGGAATTGACCGAAAAACTGGTTGCGGCGATCGTTAGCGGCAAATACGACACCATCATCTGTAACTATCCAAACGGTGACATGGTGGGTCATACCGGGGTGATGGAAGCGGCTATTAAAGCGGTTGAAGCGCTGGATCACTGCGTTGAGCAGGTTGCCAAAGCGGTTGAATCCGTTGGCGGCCAGCTGCTGATTACCGCTGACCACGGTAACGCAGAGCAGATGCGCGACCCGGCAACCGGACAGGCGCATACGGCCCACACCAACCTGCCGGTTCCGCTGATTTATGTAGGTGATAAAGCACTGAAAGCAGTGGAAGGCGGCAAGCTTTCTGACATCGCACCAACCATGTTGTCGCTGATGGGTATGCCGATCCCTGAAGAGATGACTGGTAAGCCGCTGTTCATCGTGGAATAATCGCTCCCCATGAGGGGAAAGGCGATTTTTTCAATCACATGGGTCGTGAAACCGCTTAGGTTATCAGTCAGACCTCTGTTTTACGCCAGCGCACTCAGCGCTGGCGTATTGCTGTGCGCCGCATCCGCCCACGCGGATGATCGCGACCAGCTGAAATCCATTCAGGCCGATATCGCCGCCAAAGAGCGTGCGGTACGTCAGCAGCAACAGCAACGCGCGTCGCTGCTTGCTCAGCTTAAGCAGCAGGAAGAGGCGATCTCCGCCGCCGCACGTAAGCTCCGCGAAACACAAAACACCCTCTCCCAGTTGAATAAACAGATCGACGAGATGAACGCGTCGATTGCCAAGCTGGAACGTCAGCGCGATGCGCAGGAACGTAATCTTGCGGCGCAACTTGACGCCGCATTCCGCCAGGGTGAACACACCGGCCTTCAGCTGATCCTCAGCGGTGAAGAGAGCCAGCGCGGTCAGCGCCTGCAGGCTTATTTCGGCTATCTGAACCAGGCGCGTCAGGAGACTATCGCGCAGCTAAAACAGACGCGCGAAGAGGTCACCACGCAAAAAGCCGAGCTGGAAGAGAAGCAGAGCCAGCAGCAGACGCTGCTCTACGAACAGCAGGCCCAGCAGGCAAAGCTCGAGCAGGCTCGCAACGAACGTAAGAAAACCCTTTCCGGGCTTGAATCCTCCATTCAGGCTGGTCAGAGCCAGTTGAGCGAAATGCGCGCCAACGAATCGAAGCTGCGCAACAGCATCGCCCGAGCGGAGGCCGCGGCAAAAGCCCGCGCTGAAAAAGAGGCTCGCGAGGCGCAGGCCGTTCGCGATAAGCAGCAGGAAGCCTCCCGTAAGGGCACAACCTATAAACCAAGCGAAAGCGAACGCTCATTGATGTCACGAACCGGTGGCCTGGGCTCCCCTCGCGGTCAGGCTTACTGGCCCGTTCGCGGTACAATTCTGCATCGTTATGGCGAACAGCTGCAGGGTGAACTACGTTGGAAAGGGATAGTTATCGGTGCGTCTGAAGGTAGCGAAGTGAAAGCCATCGCCGATGGCCGCGTGATCCTGGCCGACTGGCTGCAGGGTTACGGGCTTGTGGTAGTGGTTGAGCACGGTAAAGGCGACATGAGCCTCTACGGTTACAACCAGAGCGCACTGGTCAGCGTTGGCACTCAGGTGCGCGCGGGTCAACCCATCGCCCTTGTGGGCAGCAGTGGCGGTCAGGGCCGCCCGTCACTCTATTTCGAAATTCGTCGCCAGGGTCAGGCGGTCAATCCACAGCCGTGGTTGGGAAGATAAGTTTTGCTTCAATTTCGTCGAATTGTTCTCTCCGTCGCCAGCGCACTGGCGCTGGTCGCACCGGTATACGCCGGTAAACTCGCCATTGTGATTGATGACTTCGGTTATCGTCCGCACTATGAAAATCAGGTGCTGGCGATGCCAGCAGCCATTTCTGTCGCCGTCCTCCCGAATGCGCCACACGCACGTGAGATGGCGACCAAGGCCCACAACAGCGGCCACCAGGTATTGATCCATCTGCCGATGGCCCCCATCAGCAAACAACCGCTGGAAAAAGATACTCTGCGCCCTGAGATGAGCAGCGATGAGATCGATCGCATTATCCGCGACGCTTACAACAAAGTGCCGTATGCCGTGGGGTTAAACAACCATATGGGCAGCGCGATGACATCCAGCCTGTACGGGATGCTCAAAGTGATGCAGGCGCTGGAGCGTTACAACCTCTACTTCCTCGACAGCATGACCATCGGCAACAGTCAGGCGATGCGTGCCGCGCAGGGAACGGGGGTGAAGGTGATTAAGCGCAAGGTGTTCCTTGACGATACGCAGAACGAAGCAGACATTCGCGTGCAGTTTAATCGCGCTGTGCAGCTGGCCCGCCGCAATGGCTCCGCGATTGCCATCGGCCACCCGCATCCGTCGACCGTTCGCGTCCTGCAGCAAATGCTGCCGACACTGCCTTCGGATATCACGCTGGTCCGCCCGAGCGATCTCCTGAACGAACCACAGGTTGATACGTCGACGCCGAACCAGGGTAAACCTGGGTTATCAACGCCGCGTAACCCGTTCCGCGGCGTAAAACGCTGTGTGCCGAAACATGCCCCTGAACCGGTTTATGCGACCCGGTTCTTCTCTGTGATTGGTGAAAGCATGAGCCAGAGTACGCTGGTGCAATATTTTCAACATCAGTGGCAGGGCTGGGGTAAGAAAGCGTAACTATTTTATAAGGTGAGAGTCCGTGTGCTCCCGTGCAGCGGACTCACGTTCATCCTGATACTGATACCAGGCTTTGAAATATTTTAAAAAACTGTACAAGGTGGCATAGAGCCCTGTAACTACACCAACTTTCCCCTGCCGCCATGCCCCGCTAAACAAGTACCATTTAAAGAAAGCCCCAATAGCACTCACCACACCACGTGCGATTGACGGCCTAAGCGTCTGATATTTTACGACTCGGGTGGTATAGACATTCAGCTTATTAAACACTTCATGCAGGGAATAAAATGTGTCGTGCCGGACATGACCAGGTATACGTGTCACCCGCGCCGCACCTATCGCCTTATCATCCACTGGTCGATTGTTAAATCTGACATGCTGGCGGTTGAACAATCTTAATGGGAAATCTGGAGAAGAAATCGGATAGATGGTTCGTGTGCGCTCGCCTAAGACATACCAGTAGCGTGACAGGCTCCATCCGCAATCAGCGGGCGGCTCCTCTCCAGACTTTAACGCCAGGATATAGTGTATAGTGTCTTCATCGAGTATTTCGTCACTATCCATACATAACACCCAGTCGTTAGATGACCGGGAAATGGCAATATTCATCTGCTCACCGTGCATTGCATACGGATGAAATATTGGTGTAATGGCATATTCCTGAAGGATAACTAATGTCTCATCTGAACTACCAGAATCAACAACAATAAACTCATCTGCAATACTCATTAACGGCGTTAACACCTTATGTAACAAGCGGGCAGAGTTGTATGTCAAAAGACATACGGTTAGTTTAAACATGTGGTCTCCTGAACTCAGTCAAGTCATTCCTGACAAGATAGTGCCAGCTATCACTGTTGTCACTTCCGAATCTGTATCTTATTTTTTATGGAAAAGCTGGCAAGGCTCACTTTGGTCAATAAAAAACTCTATAACATGATAGTCATCCCAGAAAAAATGACGGAACTCACAGAGTGAAAAAATGCATTAACTTATTGTTAAGTAACAGTAAAATCTTTGTCGCGTTGTTCTATTTCCTCAGACATTCCTTTTCGTTGTCGTTAAGATTATACTACCCACAGTAAAATGCTTAATTTGGTTTAGCGTGGTTATGAAGAAAATAATTGGTTATTTAAAGGAAATTAACAGGCAGCGAAACTATAAAACTAAAGAATTAAAAAGACGGCTACAGTTGCTTTCTTTATCGCGACAATTACAGGATAAGCGACAAGAAAAAATTGACGTCTCCAGCGTTAAAAAAATTCTTTTCCCTTTTGTTGATCTTGGAATTGGCGATGCGGTATGCCATACAGGAACCTGGCGTAATCTGAAAGATGCAGGCTATCAACTTCAGGTCATTGTTGAAGAACGAAATCGCGATCTCTTCGAGAAGATGACTGACATTGATGAAGTTTATGTTGTCGATATCAACAATATCAAAAAAATGAAAGATATCGAGACAGATCTGGTGATTAGTCATTATTCATGGATGAAGAGAAAGGAATTATTTAACACACAACTTCTGGCAAAAATTCATTATAAATATGCGATTGGATTTGGTGGCTGGCTGGATAAACCCTATAACTTAATGTTACCGGTGAGTCCTGAGTTTCATATTACACATCCCCAAAAAAAAATACTTAACGCTTTAAGTATTAAGCCCGCATCTCTTAGCTACTCCTTACCTGTTTTACCCGAGCATGAAGTTTTTATTGATGATTTTCTACAACCTCATGCTGGTAAAAAGATCGTTGTGCTTAATCCCTTCGCGAGCGTAGCCGAACGCAGTCTTTCTCTGCCTCAACTGGAAAAACTGGCGATTGATATTGTGCAGCACCCGGATACACAAGTTTTCATCATTGGTGAAGGAAAAAAACTGGCAGACCTTGCCTTCGATGATGAGAAAATTACTGTCTGTCGATTTAAATCGCTTTGGGATGCTATCACGCTCATAAAAAAAGCCGATTTAGTGGTCTCTGTTGATACGGCCATTGTTCATATCGCCTGTGCGTTTGATAAAAAAATTATTGCCATCTATTTTTCAATGCTGCTGGATCATAATAAAAACTTCGAAGGCAATACTATTTTCTCCCCAGTTGGCAAGAATTCAGAACAACTGATATTTGACAAGCGCCACAATAAAATAAACATTGATGATATCTCATCAAAAGTATTGAATAAACTTAGTAACGATAGTTCTGCGATCTAATAATAAAAGGGGCCTCAGGCCCCTTTTATTATTTTACGTCACCTTGATGTGCAATAGATATCACACGTCCGGGCTAACGTATATTACTCCAGTAATAGGTCTTACCTGTGGTATCCAGTACTGAGACATTCTTATCGTAACCGGCAAGCCATGAGTTTACCGACCGGACAGGTTGACCCTGACGATGGATCCCCAACCACAATTCAGCAAGCGTGTTCACATCATCAGCAGACCAGACGGTGTAATAGTCTCCTGTGTATTGCCTGGCTTTATCAACCTGTTGCCCATACCAGATAAACACAGGGATGTGCAGAGCCTCTCGTGGAGGGTTCACGTTTCCGTGAGAATAAACGACAGCGCGCTGCGGATCACGAATCAAACCATGATCGGAAAAATACATAACCGAAGAACGCGAGTTGGCCAGCATACTAAACATCTTGCCCATCAATGTGTCTGTATACCGTACCGAGTTGTCATAACAGTCATCGGCCTCATTGGTACCATGTAACACCGCCTGGTTTGCCGGAAAGCGCGTACAGGATGGTTCATGGCTGCCGTATAAATGCAAGACGATCACTTTTTTACCCGGGGCTTTTAATGCATTCTGCAACAGAGGTAGAAGATCTTCATCGTAACCGCCTTCGAGCCATTCATGCTTTTTCGTATTCATGGCAATCCCGGTGATGACGTTGTTATGCGCCCCGCCTTTACCCTGATGACTAAACCAATAAGTTTCATAGCCTGCTTTATTGGCAATATTAATAACATTATCACCATATTTTTTCGGATCGCGAATATTCACTTTATCAGCGGTCATGGCCAACGGTACGGCCATAATCGTGATAGGCGCTGGCGCTACAGCATTACGGAACAGCAAGAGCTGCGATTTCTGCTTTTCCAGCTCCGGCGTAGTATCTCGTTGATAACCATAGATGCCCATATTCGCCGCTCGCTCAGACTCACCGATAACCAGTACGTAGTTCTCAATACCGGTATCCGAAAGCGTGAGTTTGTAATCAGGAATGTTGTTACCGATATTGGCAATGACCGCGTTATCTTCAAAAGCCTGCATAAAAACTTTTGCCGTACTGACTGGTGTCGCCTGAACCACGCGCTGCGCCAGACTTTCGACGCTGCTTTTCCTGAGCTGGTGCTGTAGTGCCTGACCATAGAAAGCCAACAACGTCACGCCAAGCACAATGGCAGGCCAGCGACGAAATCGCGGTGCAACGGGCCATGCACCCGTATTTGCGGTATAAATAAAAAAAGCAGAGAGTGTGATAAAAATAATACATTCACGCCAGTACACGCTGAGCATTGAACTTGCTTCATCCGGTGTGGTGTGGATTATGCTCATTGCAAACCCATAACTAAACGCAGAATCGAAATTTCTCCATGCATATAGCTGGAGAGAAATATCTGCCGCAACTGGAATGAGAAGTACAATCGCCAGTACATTGCGTATTAATTTATTATCTATGCACTTGAGCATCAACAACATCAATAAAAAAACAAACGATCTGTTAATTACCAAATTATAGCGGGCATGTAAAATATTTACAGCCATAAGTATTAAAAGAGAAATCGCCAGATTTAAAAAAGAGGTAAACCGTGAAGTTGTATCAACCAGCTTCAGCGAAAGGTGCGTGGACATAATGTTTTGACAAGCCTGACAGTGTCTTCCTGACGTAATTATTATTAATAAACGCGTGGAGAAGAAAGATTGGTATTTTATTGAAAAGTAACAAGAAAATTCCGAAAAGTCAAACTACCATAATTAGCACTGGCACCCGTTTATACGGGTGCCAGCTGGCAGGTTTAATCCCAGCTCAAAATAACCTTCCCGGACTGGCCCGAACGCATCGCGTCAAAGCCTTTCTGGAAATCATCAACGGAGAAACGATGTGTAATAATCGGGGACAGATCCAGACCAGACTGAATTAATGCCGCCATCTTATACCAGGTTTCGAACATTTCACGGCCATAGATGCCTTTAATGAACAGCCCTTTGAAGATAACTTTATTCCAGTCGATAGACATATCCGACGGCGGAATACCCAGCATCGCAATACGACCGCCGTGGTTCATGGTATCCAGCATGGTACGGAACGCCGGTGGTGCGCCGGACATCTCCAGACCCACGTCAAACCCTTCGGTCATGCCCAGCTCTTCCATCACATCGGCCAGGCTCTCTTTAGAGACATCCACCGCACGGGTGACGCCCATCTTGCGGGCCAGCGACAGACGGTATTCGTTCACGTCGGTAATCACTACATTACGCGCACCCACGTGCTTCGCCACCGCTGCGGCCATAATCCCGATAGGGCCCGCGCCGGAGACCAACACATCCTCGCCGACCAGGTCGAAAGAGAGCGCCGTATGTACCGCGTTGCCGAACGGGTCAAAGATGGAGGCCAGATCGTCAGAAATGTTGTCCGGAATTTTGAACGCGTTAAAGGCCGGGATCACCAGGTACTCGGCAAAGCAACCCGGACGGTTCACGCCCACGCCAATGGTATTACGGCACAGGTGCGTACGCCCACCGCGGCAGTTACGGCAGTGGCCGCAGGTGATGTGTCCTTCACCCGAGACGCGGTCGCCAATGTTAAAACCTTTCACTTCCTGACCAATCCCAACCACTTCACCAACGTATTCGTGGCCGACAACCATGGGTACCGGAATGGTTTTTTGCGACCACTGATCCCAGTTGTAGATATGAACGTCAGTGCCGCAAATGGCGGTTTTACGAATTTTGATCAGCAGATCGTTATGACCGACTTCCGGCTCCGGCACGTCGGTCATCCAAATCCCTTCTTCCGCTTTCAGTTTGGATAACGCTTTCATCACACGTCCTCAGGCAATTACGCCCAGCTGTTTACCGATGCGGGTAAAGGCTTCCACCGCACGTTCAATTTGTTCAGGCGAATGCGCCGCGGACATCTGGGTGCGGATACGCGCCTGGCCTTTTGGTACGACCGGGAAGAAGAACCCGGTCACGTAAATGCCTTCTTTTTGCAGCTCACGGGCAAAGTTCTGCGCCACGACGGCATCGCCCAGCATGACCGGGATAATGGCGTGGTCAGCACCGGCCAGGGTAAACCCTGCCGCACTCATTTTTTCGCGGAACAGGCGCGCGTTGGACCACAGACGGTCGCGCAGTTCAGCCCCGGATTCCACCATCTCCAGCACTTTGATGGAGGCGGCAACAATGGCCGGCGCGAGGGAGTTGGAGAACAGGTACGGACGGGAGCGCTGGCGCAGCCACTCCACCACCTCTTTACGCGCAGCGGTATAGCCGCCAGACGCGCCACCAAGCGCTTTGCCCAGCGTACCGGTGATGATGTCCACGCGGCCCATCACGTCACAGTATTCATGCGAGCCACGGCCGTTTTCACCCACAAAACCGACCGCGTGCGAGTCATCGACCATCACCAGCGCATCGTATTTATCCGCCAGGTCGCACACGCCCTTCAGGTTGGCGATCACGCCGTCCATAGAGAACACGCCGTCGGTGGCGATGAGCACATGGCGAGCACCCGCGTCACGCGCCTCTTTCAGGCGTGCTTCCAGTTCAACCATATCGTTGTTGGCATAGCGGAAACGCTTCGCTTTACACAGGCGCACACCATCAATGATGGAAGCGTGGTTAAGGGCGTCGGAGATAATGGCATCTTCTGCACCCAGCAGAGTCTCAAACAGACCGCCGTTGGCATCGAAGCAGGAGGAGTACAGAATTGCGTCTTCCATGCCTAAGAAGTTCGCCAGCTTTTTCTCAAGCTGCTTGTGACTGTCCTGCGTGCCGCAGATAAAGCGTACGGAGGCCATACCAAAACCATGGGTATCCATACCGCTTTTCGCCGCAGCAATCAGCTCAGGGTGATTCGCAAGACCCAGGTAGTTGTTCGCACAAAAGTTGATCACATGGCTGCCATCGGCAACGGTGATGTCCGCCTGCTGAGCAGACGTGATAATACGCTCTTCTTTAAACAACCCTTCCGCACGCGCGGTCTCAAGGTCGCTGTTTAACTGTTTGTAAAAATCACCACGCATTGCAATTCTCCAGACTCGGCAAATTTCGGCACATATTACCCAAACCTATAGTTCATGACGAGATGACACATTATCTCTTCTCGTTTTTGCAGCATAAATCACGTGTACCCTTGCGCTATGTCGGTGAATGGCTGAAGGGCAGCCATACTAATGATATGATAGAACCATTAGCGTCCGGGATTGTCCCCGGACTCCACACTTCAAAGGTTACAGTTATGATCATCGTTACCGGCGGCGCGGGCTTTATCGGCAGCAATATTGTTAAAGCTCTCAATGACAAAGGCATCACCGACATCCTGGTGGTTGACAACCTGAAAGACGGCACCAAGTTCGTCAACCTGGTGGATCTGAACATCGCTGACTACATGGATAAAGAAGACTTCCTTATCCAGATTATGGCAGGTGAAGAGTTCGGCGAGATCGAAGCCATCTTCCACGAAGGGGCATGCTCCTCCACCACAGAGTGGGACGGCAAGTACATGATGGACAACAACTATCAGTACTCTAAAGAGCTGCTTCACTACTGTCTGGAGCGTGAAATTCCGTTCCTGTATGCCTCTTCGGCGGCCACCTACGGCGGACGTACCTCTGATTTCATTGAATCCCGCCAATATGAGCAGCCGTTGAACGTTTACGGTTACTCCAAGTTCCTTTTCGACGAGTATGTGCGTCAGGTGTTGCCAGAAGCGAACTCCCAAATCGTTGGTTTCCGCTACTTCAACGTCTACGGGCCGCGCGAAGGCCACAAAGGCAGCATGGCGAGCGTGGCGTTCCATCTGAACACTCAGCTGAATAACGGCGAAAGTCCAAAACTGTTCGAAGGCAGCGACGGCTTTAAGCGTGACTTCGTCTACGTAGGCGACGTTGCCGCCGTGAACCTGTGGTTCTGGGAAAATGGGGTATCCGGTATTTTCAACCTTGGCACCGGCCGCGCGGAATCTTTCCAGGCCGTGGCTGACGCAACGCTGGCGTATCACAAGAAAGGCAGCATTGAGTACATTCCTTTCCCGGACAAACTGAAAGGCCGCTACCAGGCATTCACCCAGGCCGATCTGACTAACCTGCGCGCAGCGGGTTATGACAAGCCGTTCAAGACCGTTGCCGAAGGCGTAACGGAATATATGGCCTGGCTGAATCGCGACGCGTAAGTATGAGAATTCTGGTGATCGGCCCGTCATGGGTGGGCGACATGATGATGTCGCAAAGTCTCTATCGCACGCTCAAGGCGCGTTATCCCCAGGCGATAATCGACGTGATGGCACCCGCATGGTGCCGTCCGTTGTTATCGCGTATGCCGGAAGTGAATGAAGCCATCCCAATGCCGCTCGGCCATGGGGCGCTGGAAATTGGCGAACGTCGTAAACTCGGTCACAGTCTGCGCGAGAAGCGTTATGACCGCGCTTACGTGTTACCCAATTCGTTTAAATCCGCGCTTGTGCCCTTCTTCGCCGGTGTGCCGCACCGTACCGGCTGGCGCGGTGAGATGCGCTACGGTCTGCTTAATGACGCACGCGTGCTGGATAAAGAGGCCTGGCCATTAATGGTGGAGCGCTATGTGGCGCTGGCCTACGACAAAGGCGTGATGCGCAGCGCAAAAGACCTGCCGCAGCCGCTGCTATGGCCACAGCTACAGGTCAGCGAGGGTGAAAAATCCCAGACCTGTAACGCGTTTGGTCTTTCCTCTGAACGGCCAATGATTGGCTTCTGCCCGGGCGCAGAATTCGGCCCGGCAAAACGCTGGCCGCACTATCACTACGCAGAGCTGGCAAAGCAGTTGATTGACGAAGGTTATCAGATCGTTCTGTTCGGCTCGGCCAAAGACCACGAGGCGGGGAACGAAATCCTGGCAGCCCTCAGCACAGAACAGCAGGCCTGGTGCCGCAACCTGGCCGGGGAAACCCAGCTCGAGCAGGCGGTGATTTTACTTGCTGCCTGTAAAGCCGTAGTCACCAACGACTCCGGGCTGATGCACGTCGCCGCCGCGCTCAACCGCCCGCTGGTTGCGTTGTACGGTCCAAGTAGCCCGGACTTCACGCCGCCGCTCTCAAATAAGGCGCGCGTTATTCGTCTGATCACGGGTTACCATAAGGTGCGTAAAGGCGATGCCGCGCAAGGTTATCACCAGAGCCTGATCGACATCACGCCGCAGCGCGTTCTCGAAGAACTCAACGAACTGCTGCTGAGCGAAGAAGGATAACGAATGCGGGTATTGATCGTTAAAACCTCTTCGATGGGTGATGTGCTGCATACGCTTCCGTCGCTGACGGACGCCATGCGGGCCATTCCTGGCATTCGTTTTGACTGGGTGGTGGAAGAAGGCTTCGCGCAGATCCCTACCTGGCACGAAGCGGTCGATCGCGTGATCCCGGTGGCCATCCGCCGCTGGCGTAAAGCGTGGTTTTCCACACCGATTAAAGCCGAGCGCAAAGCCTTCCGCGATGCGGTGCAGGCGCAGCGTTACGACTCCATTATCGACGCGCAGGGGCTGGTCAAAAGCGCCGCGCTAGTCACGCGCCTGGCACACGGTGTAAAGCACGGCATGGACTGGCAAACCGCCCGCGAACCACTCGCCAGCCTGTTCTATAACCGTCGTCACCATATTGCAAAGCAGCAGCACGCAGTGGAACGCACCCGCGAGCTGTTCGCAAAAAGCCTCGGTTACACAAAGCCGGAAACGCAGGGTGATTACGCGATTTCGCAGCATTTTCTGCGTGATGCAGAGAAGCCTGCGCAGCCCTGGCTGGTCTTCCTGCATGCCACAACGCGCGATGATAAGCACTGGCCGGAAACGCACTGGCGAAGACTCATTGAACTAATGCAACCTGCCGGCATCCATATTAAACTGCCGTGGGGTGCTGAACATGAGCGCCAGCGTGCTGAACGTCTGGCAGCCGGTTTTTCGCACGTCGAGGTTTTACCTAAACTCACGCTGGCGCAAGTTGCTGCAGAGCTGGCCGGAGCTAAAGCTGTCGTTTCCGTTGATACGGGTTTAAGCCATTTAACCGCGGCGCTGGATCGTCCAAACATCACGATTTTTGGCCCGACCGATCCCGGTTTGATTGGGGGTTACGGTAAAAACCAGCATCAAATGGTCAGCCCGACTCAACAAACGAGGGACATTAGCGCAGATGCCATTTTTTCATTTTTACAGGACAGCCACTGGCTTTCCGACAGGGATATCTAACGAATGAGTTACGTATTTCTGCTGATTTTACTCCTTCCGGTGAAGCTTATCCGGAAGCTGTTCCGCAAAGATACAGGTAAAAACCTGGTCATTCAGACAGCCAAAATCGGTGATTTTGTTAATGCGACGCCCCTGCTGGCATACCTGCAAAAAAGTGATGTGCTCATCAGTCGCAGCGTAGGTGCGCTGGCGAAGCATGACGAAACGATCGAAGAGATTTTTTTTATCGAGCAGCATAAGCGTAGCCTGTGGCGTAAGCTCAGCTTTGCCTGCCGCATCATGAACCGCTACGACAACGTCTATCTTCTGCAACCCAACAGCGTAAATCTGTTTTTTGCCGCCGTCTGTAATGCCAAAAACAAACAATTTTTAAGCATTTACACCCGCAGATGGTATCACGGGATTTTCTATCTCACCGCCGACGGTACCGTTGAGCACGGCAAAAAAACGCTATCAGTGACCAATTACCTGAAGCTGGCCGACCGTTCGTTGACGTGGCAGGACTCGCCCAAGCACGCCACAAAGCCGCTGTTCAAACCGGCGACCTACCCGGCAATTCTCGACAAACCTGATGTGATCCGTATCGGCATTAGCATTGCCGCAGGTAATAAAGCCAAAACGGTGCCGCCGGTTATCTGGAAGCGAATTATTGACCGTCTCGCCGACCTGCCCTGCGAGTTTTATGTGTTTGGCGCCCCTGATGAACAGTCGTGGCTGGACGATATCACCCGTGCTTACGGTGACATTCCTAACTTGATCAGTCTGATTGGGAAGATCACGCTGGAAGAACTCCCGTGGGCTATTTCAAAGATGGATTGCTATATCGCGTCTGATTCCGGGAATATTTACATTGCCGATGCAGTGGGTGTGCCTATCGTCATGTTGTTTGGCCCGTGCTGCCATTACGAACAACGCCCTCTCGGCAATGTTCTGTTAATTGGCAATGACGAAAATATTAACTCATACGTATTTGAAACACGTTACTATTTCAGCCAACCAAAAGAAGAGCTGTTTGCCGTAGGTGAAACCGATCTGGATAAGATTGCCAGTTTATTAACGACCGTGAATAAAAACAAAAAGGAATCACTTGAGGCGTGAAATGGGCTCTTTGACCAAGCAACTGTATCGATATACGCATAAGCGTAATATGCGACATAATGAGAATTTATGGCCATTTATTAAATTATCTCGCAATGAAACCGGTGAAATATGTGATTTAAAATATAAGGGGTTGGATATCAAACTGACCTCCTTATCCTCACTTCACCACCGATTCAATGGTGAGATCCTGATTGCGGCGACAGGCCCTTCAATCAAACATATTGATTTTGCAAAATTGCCGACATCGGTAGCGACCGCTGGCGTGAATGGCGCCTGGCACCTTAATCACCAGCTCAATTTTAGTCTTTATTTCATTGTCGACATGACGTTTATCGACCGTCAAACGGCGCTTTTGAAACGATTAACCGGCTGTAAAAATGTTATTTTATTTACTACCGTTATGGGGATCGTCAAACTTATAAAGCGTTTCTCCTACGAAAACATTCAGTGCCAGATTTGTATTATTGAAGATATTTGTTATGAGACCTACAAACCTTCAATTAAACAGGATAATCTGCGTCAAGCTTTAGCGGACACACCAGAAATTGTTTTCTCTGATACGCATCCGAATATTGCTTTTAGTCGTGATGTGCGACATGGAGTGGTGGATGCTGGCACCGTGATATACTGGGCGCTTCAGATAATTTACTTTCTGGGATTCAAGAAAATTTATATTGCCGGTCTTGATATGAATAATTTCAACCAGCCACGTTTCTATGAAAGCAACGATACGATGTTGCCATCATTTCTTGAGGATAAAGTGCATAATGTTGTGATCCCCGCGCTAACGCTGGCAAGCACCATTTTCAAAAATGATAACATTTCAGTTATCAATCTCTCTCCTCAAAGCGCTATCCCTGACTCCGTTTTTCCCAGAAAGGATTTTAGTGATGTCTTCAATTAATTTGCAACGCTACCTGTTCTATCCTTTTGTGCTCTTTATGTTTTTGAGCATGATTTTTTGCGGTGTCTCACGGGTAAATATCTTATTCCATATCTCGCTGGCTCTGTTTATCATCACAATGATTATCAATAGTGAGACACGAACCCGTTTTATCAACGATCGTGACTTCCTTCCTGCGCTGGGGATGACCGGTGCCTTTTTGCTCTATTTTTCACTCTCGAATTTGTGGGCTGAATCTTCACATCTTAGCTCAGCCATCAGCCATTCTTTTTATTTATTTGTTTTTCTGTGCCTTTATCGTCAGTGTGAGTTACAGGAAAGAAAAAAATATATCATTGGCGCAGCCTATCTCGGCATCGTGGCACTGACGATATTAACGCTGATTTATGTCAATAAAGAGCACATATTTCAAAATCGGCTAGCACGTGCTTTCCCGTTCTCCCCGGATAATGTCATTGATCTTGGGGGATACATGGCGCTGGGTATTCTGTTGAGCGCCATTCTGGTTCGCGAAACGCGTAACTACTGGTTCTATATTCCCGTTCCCCTGCTGCTGGTCTGCTTGATTCTGACCCAAAGCCGTGGGCCTTTCCTTTCGATGATTGTCGCCGCTATCGTTGCGTTTCTGTGTAAACCGAAATGGAATTTAAAGCTATTAGCTGGCTCGCTGATCGTATTGATAGTTATTGGCTCCATCCTTTATTTCAGCGGCTTCTTCGATATATTCATCAAACGCGCGGAAGAATCTTCCCGTGCAGGCTCTGTCCGTTTCGGCATCTGGCAGCATGCTTTTGAAGTGGCGAAGCAAAAAATGATTTTCGGCTGGGGTTTCAATAAAGAACTTGAATTCATTAACGGCTATGGTCAACCTGTTACCACAACGCATAGCCTTTATTTAGCGACTTTCCTGAAGGGCGGTATTGTGGGGCTTCTGCTACTTTTGAGTATGATTCTCTTTGCGGGCAGACAATGTCTTCGCCACCTTGCTGCTAATCACAAAGCAGAGATTGCGGTTATTGTCTTTGCGCTGATGTTCTATGTTACCCAGGGCATGTTCGTAATCAGCAATCCGCGAGAATACTGGGTGCTATTCTGGCTTCCACTTGCCATTATTTTCAGCACCCCGGTAAAAACTGCGCTGCAAAAATAATTCCAGAGGCGCCGATTAATCGGCGCTTTTTTTATGGGAATAAAACTCCGCCAGCGTCATCCCTACCGTCTTGTCGGATAACCAGCTAAAGAGCACTTCCAGATCCTGATACAACCCTTCAATCGCCGCCTCATCTTTAAACGTAGGACTTCCGCCCGGCATAAATTCCGAGGAATGCAGCATAAACTCCACGTAGTCATGTCCCTGAGACAGGCATTGCTGTGCGACCTGAATCATCTGCGACGCATTACCACCGGACGGTCTCAACCAGTTTACGGACGGTGAACGATATTTACCGCGCAGGCGATCGTAGCCCTGTTTGACGGTGTTCAACCAGGCCGGATGCTTATACTGGATGCTCATCGGCACTTCGAGTAAGGGGCTATTGCCCGCTCGTGAGATATCGTCTGTATCAATAAAGTAGGCGTGGTCTGGAAAGTGCTGATAATTGGTTCCGCCATTCCCCTGCGGTGCGCCTTTCGCGTTGCGCCAGTTCACGCGCGGCGTAACAGAGCAATCAACCTGGTAGCCCAGTTCGATCAGCAGTCTGGCGTAACGGCTATCAAAGGCCCAGCGCCCGGCGCGATGGCTTAACATTTTGGTCTGGAAGGTCTCTTCCAGCAGACGGGTCATGAACACTACTTTCTCGCGCATCACCTCATCTGAAAATTCAATCAAATACGGCTGCCAGCGCCAGTCATCTCCAGTGAGATCGTGTTCAGGAGGGCTATTCCACGCGTGAAGGTGCATCCCGACTTCACCCTGACCGCGGGCGATCACATCTTTGGCAAACTCAATGAAAACCGGCTCAATCGCCATCTCATAATTTGTCAGCCATACGGGTTTGAAACCGAAACGCTCACAAAGCGTCTGGAATCGCGCCAGATAGCGCGCATTCTCCGTTTTAATGACGCGGTGATTTTGCCAGAGATTATCGCCTTCAGTATCAATCGTGATGATAAACGCTGGTTTTTTCATAATGAGTCCGCAAGACAGGAAAGTTAGCGCTATGTTACGCACTCACCGAAGCATGAGTAAACCCTTCCAGGGAATTTCCTGAGATTATGGAGAAAGAGTGCAAGTCGCTATCAGGTCTATTAGAATTGCCAACAGTACAACGCCAATAAGATGATGATGAATAACTTACCTGACACGCCTGATTTGCGCATTTTACTTATCAAACTCCGCCATCATGGCGACATGTTACTGACCACTCCCGTCATTGATTCGTTACGTCAAAAATGGCCGCAGGCACAGATTGATGTGCTGTTGTATGAAGAAACCCGCGATATGCTCGCCGCACACCCGGCGATCGGTACTGTTTACGGGATCGACCGTAAATGGAAGCAACTGGGCACGCTGAAACATCTGCAAAAAGAGTGGCAGTTGCTCTGTGCGTTAAGGAAACAGCATTATCACCTGGTGATTAATCTTGCCGATCAGTGGCGCAGCGCTATCGTTACCCGTTTCACCGGCGCACCGGTACGACTCGGGTTCGCTTTTAATAAGCGCAACAACGCATTCTGGCGGTTTTGCCATAGCGATTTGGTCTCTGTGGCCGGGCACAACGCGCTGCACACTGTCGAACAGAACCTCTCTATTTTGTCGCCATTACCGGTCACCGCTCAACCTGCCGTGACCATGGCCTATCGTGCTGAAGACTGGCACGAGGCTCACCAAAAGTTGATGCAAAACGGTGTGGGAGACAACTACATCGTGATTCAGCCTACGTCGCGCTGGTTCTTTAAATGCTGGGACGAAGGCAAAATGGCGCAAACCATCACGGCGCTGCAGCTGGATGGCCACACTGTCGTCCTCACCGCCGGGCCGGATAAAAAAGAGCTGGCGATGATCGATCGCATTCTCGCCGCCTCGCCAGAGACGGGGGTCGTCTCGCTGGCAGGTCAGCTCACGTTGCGTCAACTGGCTTCGCTTATCGATCATGCGTCTCTGTTCATTGGCGTTGACTCCGTTCCGATGCATATGGCCGCTGCGCTTCAGACCCCCTGTGTGGCATTGTTTGGCCCATCAAAACTTACCTTCTGGTCACCCTGGCAGGTTAATGGGGAAGTCATCTGGGCAGGTGATTACGGCCCACTGCCCGATCCAGACGCCATTGATACCAAAACAAAAGAACGCTATCTCGACGCCATTCCCGTTGATGCTGTCGTCTCCGCCGCAAGGAGATATCTGTCATGAAACACCATCGCCTGGCGATTGTTCGCCAAAAGTATCGCCCGGATGGCGGGGCAGAACGCTTCGTGTCTCGCGCCCTTACCGCGCTGAGCAACCAAAATCTCGAGCTCAACGTCATCACGCGCGAGTGGCAGGGTGAGAAGCAGGACGACTGGCATATTCATATTTGCGATCCGCGCAAATGGGGCCGCATCAGCCGCGAGCGCGGGTTTGCGCATGCCGCACGTGCGCTCTGGCAGCAGCAGCAGTTTGATATTGTGCAAAGCCACGAGCGCATTCCGGGCTGTGACATTTATCGTGCAGGCGACGGCGTACACCGACGCTGGCTCCTGCAGCGCGCACGCATTCTGCCTGCCTGGCGCGCAAAACTGCTGATGCATGATCGCTATCACCGCTATGTGATGAATGCCGAACGTGAAATGTACCAGGCGCCGGAGTTAAAGGCGGTTATCTGTAATGCGGAGATGATCAAGCGCGAAATCGTCGAAGACTTTGATATTGACGCAAAAAAAATACATGTGATTTATAATTCAATTGATTCCACCCGTTTCGTTCCGGCAGAAGAGGCACAACGTATTGCATTGCGTCAGCAGTTTGGTTTGCCGACCGATGCCGTCATTTTCTGCTTCGTAGGGTCAGGATTTGAACGAAAAGGATTGGCCAGCGCTATACGCGCCGTTGCGGGTACTGCGGCATGGCTGATTGTGGTTGGGCAGGATAAAGCAGAACGTCGCTATCGCGACCTCGCCCGTTCATTAGGCTGCGAGGGGCAAATCCGTTTTCTGGGGATGCAAAAAGAGACGCTGCCATTTTATCAGCTATCTGATGGTTTACTGCTACCAACGCTGTATGATCCTTTCCCTAACGTCATTCTTGAAGCGATGGCCTGCGGTTTGCCGGTCATTACATCAGAGAGTTGCGGTGGGGCAGAATTTATTCAGCAAGGCCAGAACGGATTTTACTGTGACGCACTTGATATCAGCACCCTGAAGGAGGCGGTAGCGGCCACCCCTTCGCTGGAAAAAAATAACGATATGGGACGAGCGGCACGGGAACGTGTAAAAGACGCCACCCCCGAAAAACTGTCAAGTCAGCTTATTTCGCTTTATCAAAAATTACTGGATTAAAAATGCGCATCCTAATGATTATTGATGGTTTACCCGGTGGAGGAGCTGAAAAAACGGTTCTTACACTCTCCAGCGGATTAACAGAGATGGGGCATCAAGTCTCTCTCTTCTCGCTGCGGAAAGTGTGCGACTACGCCATTCCGGAAGGCATCGATTATCAGGTCGTTCAGGATACCTGCAAAAAACCGTGGCGGAAGCTGACGGAGATCCCACGCCGCGCCAGGCTGCTGGATCAGGCTATCGAGCGGGCGGAGCGCAGCGGCAAATTTGATGTGGTGTTCTCGCATCTGCACAAAACTGACCGCATCGTGGCGCACTGCCGCGCCCTGGAGCGCAATAAAGTGTGGTTCTGCGTGCATGGCATGTTCTCATTCTCCTACCTTCGCCATCGCCGTGGGCTTTCACGCTGGTTTAAACACACTAAGATTCGCCATACCTACGAAAACCGCAACGTGGTCGCCGTCTCAGGCGCCGTGTTGAAAGATCTTTCAGAAACGCTGGCCCTGAATCTCCGACGCACGGCGGTAATCCATAATCCTTTTGATATTCCTGAAATCCAGCGTCTGGCGGACGCCCCCTTTGAGATGCAGGGAAAGGATTACATCATTCACGTCGGCCGCTTCCATGAACACAAGCGTCACGATCGCCTGCTACGGGCGTTCGCGCTGAGTCAGCTCAATACCACGCTGGTCATGATGGGCAATGGCTCTGAGGCTAAAATTCAAAAGCTTAAGCAGCTTGCCCGCGAACTGGGCATTGAAGACAAAACGGTTTTCCGTCCGTTCGAACCTAATCCTTATCCCTGGATTAAAGGGGCACGCCTTTTAGTGTTAAGTTCTGACTGCGAAGGTTTTGGTAATGTGCTGGTTGAATCCATTATCTGCCAGACGCCACCCGTCAGTACACATTGTCCAGGTGGCCCCGCCGAAATCCTCAAGGGAGACTTATCCCGCGGTCTGGCAGAGATGAATGACGAGTCTCTGGCAAAAACGCTGGCGGATATTTATACCTCTCCACCGGTCGTTGATCGCGCAACCATTGCATCGTTCGGTATCATGGCCATTTGCCAGCAATATATTGCTTTGGTCGACAATCAAAAATAATCAGGTTTCTTATGCAAAATTCAGCGCCATTATTAAGCGTGGTGGTAGCCGTTTATAACGGTGAAGCGTTCCTGGATCAGTTCTTTACCTGCCTTGTGGATCAACGCATCGACAGCATGGAAGTCATCATCGTCAATGACGGCTCCACGGACCGTTCGATGCAGATCGTCGAAAACTGGCGCGAAAAGCTGCCGCAGATGCAGGTTATTGAGCAGCAAAATCAGGGTGTATCCATCGCGCGTAATACCGGTCTGGCCGTCGCGACGGGCCAATATCTCTCTTTCCCTGATATTGATGATGTCTTTAAACCCGGCATGTATCAGCACCTGCTTGATATGGCTGTTACGCAACGTCTTGATGTCGCTACCTGTAACGGCAACTACGTCTGGGAAAATAATAAGAAGCCTTCACGCCCTATTTTCCCTGAAGACAAACTGGCATCAACGGGCGTCATGTCCGGCCCTGCATGGCTCAAAATGGCGCTCGACTCCCGTAAGTTCCTGCACGTGACCTGGCTGAACATCTATCGTCATGACTTTATTCGCGAGCACGGTTTTCACTTTGAACCGGGGTTGCGCCATCAGGATATTCCGTGGACCACAGAAGTACTGCTGGCGGCGGAGCGGGTGCAGTACACCAGTGAACGTTACTACGACTACTACATTCACTCTGCGTCGGTGTCTCATATGCCGGACAATGACGACACGCTCATTCGCTCGGCGCGTCACTACATGAAAATCCTGCAGATGCTCGATGCCATTAATCAGCGCTACCCCGATAAAGTGAAAGGGATCCCTGCTTGCCACTGGCAAATTGCCAAAGAAGGGCTGGGCATCATTCATACTTTCGACAACATGAAAGATGAGCAGAAAAAGGCATTTATTATCAAAGAGTTTTTCGATAAAGGGATCTGGAAACTCATCTGGAAAAATGCAAAAAGTCCCCGACTGCGCTGGCGACTGGGCCGTCGTTACTTCCGTTTGAAGCGCTATGTGGCATAAGAGATAGCTTTACCTGGCCCAAATGCTTAGAATTTGCCCGCCGAAACTAAAAAGACGGATAATCGCTTGGAATTGTTGTATACCGCCCTGCTCTATATCATTCAGCCACTGGTGTGGCTGAGACTGCTGCTTCGTAGCCGTAAAGCGCCTGCGTACCGAAAACGCTGGGCTGAACGCTATGGCTTCTGTCGCAATAAAGTTGCCCCGGACGGTATTTTGCTGCATTCCGTTTCTGTTGGCGAAACGCTGGCAGCGATCCCGCTGGTTCGCGCCCTGCGTCACCGTTATCCATCGCTGCCGATCACCGTCACGACCATGACCCCGACCGGCTCTGAGCGCGTGATGTCCGCCTTCGGTAAAGACGTGCATCACGTCTATCTGCCCTACGACCTTCCCTGCGCCATGAACCGTTTTCTGGAAACCGTTCGCCCTAAACTGGTGATCGTGATGGAAACCGAGCTGTGGCCGAATATGATTTCCGCTCTGCATGCCCGTAAGATTCCACTGGTGATCGCGAACGCGCGTCTGTCTGAGCGGTCGGCGAAAGGCTACGGCAAGCTGGGGAAATTTATGCGCCGCCTGCTCAGCAAGATCACACTGATTGCTGCGCAAAACGAAGAAGACGCAGCGCGCTTTATCTCGCTTGGCCTGAAACGCAACCAGCTGGCGGTGACAGGCAGCCTGAAATTCGATATCTCCGTCACGCCTGAACTTGCGGCCCGTGCTATCACGCTGCGCCGCCAGTGGGCACCGCGTCGCCAGGTCTGGATTGCGACCAGCACCCATGATGGCGAAGAGGCGATTATCCTGCAGGCGCATCGTAAGCTGCTGGAGAAATTCCCCGATTTGCTGCTGATTCTGGTGCCTCGCCATCCCGAGCGTTTTAAAGACGCCCGTGAAATGGTGCAAAAAGGCGGCTTCAGCTTCACCCTGCGCAGCAGCGGTGAGATCCCTTCCACCAGCACGCAGGTGGTTATTGGCGATACCATGGGTGAGCTGATGCTGCTGTATGGCATTGCTGACCTGGCCTTTGTTGGCGGCAGCCTGGTGGAGCGTGGTGGCCATAACCCGCTGGAGCCAGCGGCCCATGCCATTCCCGTGCTGATGGGTCCACATACCTTCAACTTCAAAGATATCTGTGCGAAATTGCAGCAAGCGGAAGGGCTAATTACCGTGACCGATGCGGATTCGGTGGTCAAAGAGGTCTCGACTCTGCTGACCGACGAAGATTACCGCCTGTGGTACGGTCGTCATGCCGTCGAAGTGCTGCATCAGAACCAGGGTGCCCTCACCCGTCTGCTGCAGCTTCTGCAACCTTATCTGCCGCAGCGGAGCCACTAATGTCAACGCGCCTGTCGGTCGTTCTGATCGCCAAAAACGCTGCCGACCTGATTCCGGATTGCCTGGCCTCCGTTGCCTGGGCTGACGAAATTATCCTGCTCGACTCCGGCAGTGAAGACAACACGGCGGACGTTGCCCGCGCAGCGGGTGCAAAAGTCTATACCAACACCGACTGGCAAGGTTATGGCATCCAGCGCCAGCGCGCGCAGGGATATGCCACCGGTGATTATGTACTGATGCTCGACACAGACGAGCGCATCACGCCGGAGCTGCGTCAGGCCATTCAGGCGGTGCTCGCCGCACCAACGCCGGGCACGGTCTACAGCATTGCGCGTCGTAACTATTTCCTTGGCCGTTTTATGCGTCACAGCGGCTGGTACCCCGACCGGGTCACGCGCCTCTACGAGCGCGAGCGGTATCAGTACAATGATAATCTGGTCCATGAATCCCTGGCCTGCGACAGTGCGCCAGTCGTCCCTCTGACGGGCGATCTTTTGCACCTGACCTGCCGGGATTTCGCCAGCTTCCAGCGTAAACAGCTCAACTATGCCACCGCCTGGGCACAGGAGCGCCATCAGCGCGGCAAGAAAGCCACGCTGACGGGTATCTTCACTCATACGCTGGGGGCGTTTCTGAAAACGCTGCTGCTGCGTGGCGGCGTGCTGGACGGTAAACAGGGCTGGTTACTGGCCGTGGTAAATGCCCAGTATACTTTCAACAAATACACCGAGCTGTGGGCGCTCAGCCGCGGCTACTCAGAGAAAACGTGAGCCATGAGCACAAAAGCGATTTATCCAGGTACCTTTGATCCGATCACCAATGGTCATCTTGATATCATCACCCGTGCGGCGTGCATGTTCGACAAGGTGATTCTGGCGATTGCTGCCAGCCCCAGTAAAAAACCGATGTTTGACCTGAACGAGCGTGTTGCGCTTGCCACCGAGGCCATTGCGCACCTGCCGAACGTTGAGGTGGTGGGCTTCAGCGATCTGATGGCCAACTTTGCCCGCGCTCAGCAGGCGACGATTCTGATCCGTGGCTTACGCGCGGTGGCAGACTTCGAGTATGAGATGCAGCTGGCGCACATGAATCGTCATTTGATGCCGGAGCTGGAAAGCGTATTTCTGATGCCATCCAAGGAGTGGTCGTTCATCTCTTCCACGCTGGTGAAAGAGGTGGCGCGTCATCACGGGGACGTTACCCATTTCCTGCCGGTTAACGTCCACCAGGCGTTGATGGACAAGCTAAAGTAGCGCTATTTCTGGCATTGACGGCAATAGAATGTGGCGCGCTGGGCATGCTTTGTTGCGATGATCGGCGTTCCACACACTCTGCACGGCTCGCCTTTGCGGCCATACACCTGCAGCTCCTGAGCAAAATAGCCTGGCTTACCATCGCTTTGCAGGAAGTCCTTCAGCGTCGTTCCCCCCTGCTCAATTGAGCGAAGCAGCACCGCTTTAATCACCCGCACCAGCAGCTCACACTCCTGCGCCGACAGCGAAGAGGCCAGCCGATCGGGATGGATCCCGGCCGCAAACAGCGATTCGCTGGCATAGATATTCCCCACGCCGACCACCAGCTTGTTATCCATCAGCCAGGGTTTAATCGGGGTTTTCTTTTTCGCACACTTCGCTTTCAGGTATTCCGCGTTAAACGCTTCTGAAAGCGGCTCTGGCCCCAGATGTGCCAGTACGCTATGTCCTTCCAGTTCTTTGGTCCACAGCCATGCGCCAAAGCGGCGGGGATCGGTATAACGCAACACTTTGCCGTTACTCATCACCAGATCGACATGGTCATGCTTTTCCGCAGGCAGCTCTTCAGTGAGGATCCGCAGGCTGCCGGACATGCCAAGATGAATGATGATCCAGCCATCGGGCAGCTCCAGGAGCAGATATTTCGCGCGGCGCTGGACGCTGAGGATCGGTTTATCGCTTAACGCATGGATCTCATCAGAAACCGGCCAACGGAGGCGACCATTACGCACGGTAGCATGAAGAATAGTCGCGCCGACCAGATGCGGCTCAATACCGCGGCGGCTGGTCTCCACCTCAGGTAATTCAGGCATGATTCCTCCGTAGTAAGATGCAGAATGCAAAAAACCCCGCAGTTGCGGGGTTTTTCAATACAAGGAGGCTAAAATTATTTGATTTTAGCTTCTTTGTACATTACGTGCTGGCGTACAACTGGATCGAATTTTTTCAGTTCCAGTTTTTCCGGCTTAGTACGTTTGTTCTTCGTAGTGGTGTAGAAGTGACCTGTACCAGCAGAAGAAACCAGCTTGATTTTCTCGCGAATACCTTTAGCCATGATTTATTTCCTCTTTAAGTACTTAGTACTTTTCGCCACGGGCACGCAGTTCGGACAGAACTGTATCGATGCCTTTCTTATCAATTACACGCATACCTTTAGCAGATACGCGCAGGGTGACAAAACGCTTCTCGCTCTCAACCCAGAAACGGTGAGAGTGCAGGTTCGGCAGGAAACGGCGTTTAGTCGCGTTCAGTGCGTGGGAACGGTTGTTACCGGTCACCGGACGCTTGCCAGTAACTTGGCAGACTCGGGACATGTCTATTCTCCAAAAATCAAATTAGCTCGAGCTTCGTATGGGGTATCGGCGCCTCGTCAGGCTTTACAGCCCGGTCATCGCATAGTTCTATTGAACTCTCGATTGCCAGGCCCAAATGCCAAACCCGAGATTCTCAAAGGTGGCGTAGTATACGCTGACTCGGCGGTGTGCTCAAGTCCCGAACAGACAAAGATCCCGATGGATCGCGAGAAATAGCCTAAATCCAGCCATGTTCTGCAAAAGAAAGGTACTCTCCGCGGCCAATTATCAGATGGTCCAGCACACGAATGTCCATGAATTGACAGCATTTGACAATGCGGTCGGTGATCTCTTTGTCAGCTCTGCTTGGTTCTGCACAGCCAGAAGGGTGATTATGCGCGAGTATCACGCCGGCTGCATTCAATTTTATTGCTTCGCGCACAATTTCACGCGGATGAACCTCAACATGGCTTAGCGTGCCCGAGAAAAGGTGGCTATGCTTGAGCACCCGGTTCCGGTTGTCGAGAAAGATCACCATAAAGATCTCGCGTTCAATATCGGTTAACTGACTTTGCAGAAACTCGCGCGTCATCGCAGGAGTCAGTATCGGGTCCTCCTCCTGCATACGAACACACTGAAAACGGCGGGCCAGTTCGGCAATCCCCTTAAGCTGGGCATATTTTGCCACACCGATACCCTCCACATGCGCAAACTCCGCCAGTTCCGCCGTCATCAAACCGTAGAGTGAGCCAAAATGGCCTATCAGATCTTTTGCCAGCGTAAAGACCGTTTTGCCGGGCGTACCGGTGCGCAAAAAAAGCGCCAGCAGTTCCTCATCTTTTAGCAAAGTGACGCCATAGCGCAGCAATTTTTCGCGCGGTAAGAGCAGTTCATCCTCGTCTTCCATGCTTTTTCTCCCTGTTTTTTGCCCATCTTGCCATAGGCTACTCAGTTACCTGACTCTCGCGTCTCGTTCTTGCGTAACGCCTCGCAAAGTGACCGAAGGACAAGATCACCCCGTTTTTGGGATTGTGATAAAATGCCCGCTCTCTGGTGAAACCCAACAGGAAAGAATCATGATGAGCCTGGCCGGTAAAAAAATCGTTCTTGGCGTTAGCGGCGGCATTGCAGCCTATAAAACGCCGGAACTGGTGCGCCGTCTGCGCGAGCGCGGGGCCGACGTACGGGTCGCGATAACCGAAGGCGGAAAAGCCTTTATCACTCCTCTGAGCCTGCAGGCCGTTTCAGGATACCCGGTATCTGACAGCCTGCTTGACCCTGCCGCAGAAGCCGCGATGGGCCATATTGAGCTTGGGAAATGGGCAGACCTGGTTATCCTTGCCCCCGCCACGGCCGATTTAATTGCCCGCGTTGCCGCCGGGATGGCGAACGATCTGGTTTCGACCATTTGTCTGGCTACGCCCGCCCCTGTTGCCGTTGTGCCGGCCATGAATCAGCAGATGTATCGCAATGCCGCGACCCAGCATAATCTACAGACGCTGACCTCGCGCGGCCTGCTGATCTGGGGGCCGGACAGCGGGAGCCAGGCCTGTGGCGATGTCGGCCCAGGCCGTATGCTTGATCCATTGACTATTGTCGATATGGCCGCGGCCCATTTTTCGCCTGTCAACGACCTGCAACATCTCAACATCATGATTACAGCCGGCCCAACGCGCGAGCCGCTGGATCCGGTACGTTACATTACCAACCACAGCTCCGGTAAAATGGGCTTTGCGATTGCGGCCGCAGCGGCGAAACGCGGCGCGAACGTCACGCTGGTCAGTGGCCCGGTCTCCTTACCTACGCCGCCTTTTGTGCAGCGTATTGACGTCACCACCGCGCTGGAAATGGAGGCCGCGGTACAGGCCCGTGCGCAAAACCAGCAGATTTTTATCGGTTGTGCTGCCGTCGCGGACTACCGCGCAGAGACCATTTCCGATGCCAAAATCAAAAAGCAAGGCGATGAATTAACACTAAAAATGGTGAAAAACCCGGATATCGTTGCTGGCGTCGCCGCGCTGAAAACCCATCGTCCTTACGTTGTTGGGTTTGCCGCAGAAACAAATAATGTGGAAGAATATGCCCGGCAAAAACGTACCCGCAAAAACCTCGATTTGATTTGCGCGAATGACGTATCGCTGGCCACGCAAGGATTTAACAGCGACAGCAACGCACTGCACCTTTTCTGGCAGGATGGAGATAAAATCTTACCGCTTGAGCGCAAGGAACTCCTGGGCCAACAATTACTGGACGAGATCGTTACCCGTTATGATGAAAAAAATCGACGTTAAGATTCTGGACCCGCGTGTTGGCGAGCAATTCCCGCTGCCAACCTATGCCACCTCCGGCTCTGCCGGTCTTGACCTGCGCGCCTGTCTCGATGACGCCGTAGAACTGGCTCCGGGTGCGACCACCCTGATCCCAACGGGCCTGGCGATTCACATTGCTGACCCTTCACTGGCGGCGGTAATCCTGCCACGTTCAGGCCTGGGTCATAAGCATGGTGTCGTGCTGGGTAACCTGGTCGGCCTGATCGACTCTGACTACCAGGGCCAGCTGATGGTCTCCGTCTGGAACCGGGGTCAGGACAGCTTCACCATTGAACCAAGCGAGCGTATCGCGCAGATGGTCTTTGTACCTGTGGTGCAGGCAGAATTTAACCTGGTGGCAGACTTTGATGCCACCGACCGTGGCGAAGGCGGCTTCGGCCATTCCGGGCGCAAATAACCGCCCGACAGACACGCATCTCACAGCGCCATAATGTCATAACAAACCGCAAACGCCAGTTTGCGGTCGCTGTGTGGATGCCAGCCTGACAAGTGCTTATTTTCAGGGGTATTTTGCAACATGGCAGAAAAACAAACCGCGAAAAGGAACCGTCGCGAAGAAATACTTCAATCTCTGGCTCTGATGCTTGAATCCAGCGATGGCAGTCAACGCATCACCACCGCAAAACTGGCCGCCTCTGTAGGCGTGTCTGAAGCGGCGCTGTACCGTCATTTCCCGAGCAAAACCCGGATGTTCGACAGCCTGATCGAGTTTATCGAAGACAGTCTGATCACGCGCATCAACCTGATTCTGAAAGACGAAAAAGACACCACCGCGCGTCTGCGTCTGATTGTGCAGTTGATTCTGGGATTTGGAGAACGTAACCCGGGCCTGACCCGTATTCTGACTGGCCATGCGCTGATGTTTGAGCAGGACAGACTGCAGGGTCGCATTAACCAGCTTTTCGAGCGTATTGAAGCGCAGCTGCGCCAGGTACTGCGTGAGAAGAAAATGCGTGAAGGCGAAGGTTACAGCACGGATGAAACGCTGCTGGCAAGCCAGATCCTGGCGTTTTGCGAAGGGATGCTCTCCCGTTTTGTACGCAGTGAGTTCAAATACAGCCCAACGGACGATTTCGACGCCCGTTGGCCGTTAGTGGCGGCGCAGTTGCAGTAACGTCGTTGCCGGATGGCGGCTTCGCCTTATCCGGCCTACGAATTGCGCAGGCCCGGCAAGCAACGCGTCACCGGGCAATTCCGTTACACGCCAAACTCTTCGCGATATGCCCGCACCGCAGCCAGATGATCCGCCATCTCTGGCTTCTCTTCCAGATACGCAATCAGGTCTTTCAGATTGATGATTGACGTCACTTTGCAGCTGTAATCACGTTCAACTTCCTGAATGGCCGAGATTTCACCACGCCCCCGTTCCTGACGGTCCAGAGAAATCAACACGCCAGCCAGCGTCGCGCCGTTGGCCTGGATAATCTCCATGGATTCGCGAATGGCGGTACCCGCGGTGATGACATCGTCCACCAGCATCACGCGCCCCTGCAGTGGGCTGCCGACCAGGTTGCCGCCTTCACCGTGGGTTTTGGCCTCTTTACGGTTAAAGCAGTACGGCACGTCGCGGTCATGGTGTTCTGCCAGCGCAACCGCGGTGGTGGTCGCAATCGGAATGCCCTTATAGGCCGGGCCAAACAGCAGGTCGAAATCAATCCCTGAATCCACCAGAGCTTCGGCATAGAAACGGCCTAACAGCGCCAGATCGCGCCCGGTATTGAACAGCCCGGCATTGAAGAAATAGGGGCTCTTGCGCCCGGATTTCAGCGTAAACTCGCCAAACTTGAGGACCTGCTTGTTAAGCGCAAACTCAATAAACTGGCGCTGATACGGTTTCATGGATTCGCTCCTTTGTCTTTTCTGTCTTACAGGCAAAAAAAAGGCGACTCATTGGTCGCCTTTAAAATCAATTTTCTAACGCCGCTTTCTGCGTCGTTACAATAGATTCAATTCCCCCTCGGGCCAGAGCCAGCAAGGTGAGAAGTTCTTCGTGGGTAAACGGTTCGCCTTCTGCGGTGCCCTGCACCTCAATGATACGTCCGTCTTCGGTCATCACCACGTTCATGTCAGTTTCGGCAGCGGAGTCTTCTACGTATTCCAGATCGCAAAGCGCTTCACCGTTAACGATACCGACGGACACCGCGGCAACCATCCCTTTCATTGGGTTTGTTTTCAACTTACCAGCCGCAACCAGTTTATTCAGGGCATCCGCCAGCGCCACACAGGCACCGGTAATCGATGCGGTACGCGTGCCACCGTCAGCCTGAATGACGTCGCAGTCCAGGGTAATGGTGAATTCGCCCAGCGTTTTCAGATCAACAGCGGCGCGCAGCGCACGCGCGATGAGGCGCTGAATTTCCATGGTACGGCCGCCCTGCTTACCCTTTGCCGCTTCACGGGCATTACGGGTATGCGTTGCACGCGGCAGCATGCCGTATTCAGCCGTGATCCAGCCCTGGCCCTGACCTTTCAGGAAACGCGGAACGCCTTCTTCAATGGAAGCCGTGCACAGCACTTTGGTGTCACCAAACTCAACCAGAACGGAGCCTTCAGCGTGTTTTGTATAGTTACGGGTCAGGGTGACGGGACGCACCTGATTGGCGCTACGACCTGCTGGACGCATGATGAATTCTCCGGCTTGAAACGAATGTGGCTGCGCATTATACGGATAAAGGACGCTTATTCCTATCCTGAGAAGCCCCTGAAAGCTATAATCCCCCCATCTCTCCTTTAAAAACGGGAATATCTATGATCCGCAGTATGACCGCCTACGCCCGGCGTGAAATCAAGGGTAGCTGGGGTAGCGCTACCTGGGAAATGCGTTCGGTAAACCAGCGCTATCTGGAAACCTATTTCCGTATGCCGGAGCAGTTCCGCAGCCTTGAGCCTGTGGTGCGTGAGCGTATCCGTACGCGTCTGACGCGCGGCAAAGTGGAATGTAACCTGCGTTTTGAGCCGGATGCCAGCGCGCAGGGCGAACTGATCCTCAACGAAAAACTGGCAAAACAGCTCGTTAATGCGGCGAACTGGGTCAAAATGCAAAGCGACGAAGGCGAAATTAATCCGGTTGATATTCTGCGCTGGCCTGGCGTCATGGCTGCCGGAGAGCAGGATCTGGATGCAATTGCCGCTGAAATCCTTGCCGCCCTCGACAGCACGCTGGATGACTTTATCGTTGCTCGCGAAACCGAAGGCCAGGCGCTGAAAGCGATGATTGAACAGCGCCTTGAAGGCGTCAGCGCCGAAGTGGCAAAAGTACGTACCCATATGCCGGAAGTGCTGCAGTGGCAGCGCGAGCGTCTGGTTGCCAAACTGGAAGAAGCGGAAGTTCAGCTGGAAAATAACCGTCTGGAACAAGAGCTGGTGCTGATGGCGCAGCGCGTTGACGTGGCCGAAGAGCTGGACCGTCTGGAAGCACACGTTAAAGAGACCTACAACATTCTGAAGAAGAAAGAAGCCGTTGGTCGTCGTCTCGACTTTATGATGCAGGAATTCAACCGCGAGTCGAATACCCTGGCGTCTAAATCAATCAATGCCGACGTGACGAATTCCGCCATTGAGCTCAAGGTACTGATTGAGCAGATGCGCGAGCAGATCCAGAATATCGAGTAATACCATTCGGGTGGCGTCGACCGACGTCACCCATTATTATTTCTAATCCATTTTAACCAGTCTTTTCTCGCTTTGCCGCCACCAATCAACCTTCTCCGCTATGGGTTGATAAAATTTTATAGGGCAAACCCGCTCACTTTAGAAAATCTCAATCGTGATCGTGCGCACAAAACGTTAACCTTCCCGGCTTCACACCGGAGGTTATATGCTGCTTCACACTCTTTATCTCATTGGCATTACTGCAGAAGCCATGACTGGCGCGCTTGCAGCCGGTCGTCGCCGAATGGATACCTTCGGCGTGATCATTATTGCCACAGCGACCGCGCTGGGCGGCGGTTCCGTGCGCGATATTCTGCTGGGCCATTACCCGCTGGGCTGGGTGAAAAACCCCGAGTACGTGATTATTGTGGCGACCGCCGCCGTAATAACTACCATTGTCGCGCCCGTTATGACCCATCTGCGTCGCCTGTTTTTGGTGCTTGATGCGCTCGGGCTGATTGTCTTTTCTATCATTGGCGCACAAATCGCACTCGATATGGGCGAAGGGCCAGTTATCGCCACCATTGCCGCCGTGGTGACCGGGGTGTTTGGAGGCGTGCTGCGCGATATGTTTTGCAAACGTATTCCTCTGGTCTTTCAAAAAGAGCTGTACGCCGGCATCTCCTTCGCCGCAGCGGTGCTCTATATTGCCCTGCAGCATTATGTTTCGAACCATGATGTGGTGGTCATCTCCACGCTGCTGTTCGGCTTTACGGCCCGCATGCTGGCGTTGCGACTGAAGCTCGGCCTGCCGGTGTTTCACTACAAACACAGCGCTCACTAATTTCAGAATCCCTTGATGTGCTGTTCAGCCAGCCACTTTGCCAGCACATCCACCTCCGGCGCGTGGAGCCAGTTAACGATTTGCCGCGCTTTCTCTTCTCCGATCCCCGGCAAGGTCTGCCAGTCCATAGCGCTACGCTGGTGCATGGTCTGCCATGATAGCTCTCCGGCGGCTTTCAGGGTCGCCTGAGCCAGCGGAACACCCATCGCCATGATCCAACGAATAAAAGGACGCTCGCGCACCAGATTAAACTGATGCCAGAGCGCCAGTCCGCGTGCAGCCGAAAACCCCGGCGTGGTTTGCAGCTGCGCCTGGGTTAACAACAGCCATGAGAAAATATGTTCAAAGCGATGTGCCTGCCAGAGCGCCCGCCAGCCTGACTCGCCTAAACCGGCAATATCCAGCCCCTGCTTAGAACTGAGCCACGTCAGCCGGGCAAAGAACTGCTCCATACATTCCGGTGAAGCGTAAAAACAGCTGAGAGAATGGTACTGCGGGACTGGAGGTTCTGGTTTTTGCCGGTCGGTCCCTCGCCAGACGACTTTGTCGAATCGGGGGATCCCCTGCCCGGCCAGGCTTACCTGGATCTGGTCGCCCGGCGCGATATCCAGCCTTTGCCAGCGGCCAACGGACCCGAGGCTAACCCGCTGCACCTGTTTATCATCCAGCCGTACTGCCTCCAGCGCCGCCACAACGGCAATTTTACCCGTACGGCCCACAGTGAAGTGAATATCCCGTACTTCAGCAACCTGCGCGACAGGGGGATATTTCCATGCAACAACCCAACTGCCCTCTCCAGGCAGCCAGTTTTCACCCGGCAATTCATCCGCCGAGCGAACCACAATGCCGTCCGTGGCAAAGGGTAATGCTGCGGTGTGCCACGCTGAGCGCTGCTTTTCGACGGCCTTAATATGCTCTACGGGCAAGGTATAGCGCGCCGTCAGGGTAAACCCCGCGTCAGACAGTTCCGCCAGTGCAGTTTTCATCTCTTTTGGCCCGTCTGGCCAGGCCCAGATGAATACCCCAACCTCTCTCAAAAACGCGTTATCCTGCTGGCGCATCATCGCACCTGCGACTTTTGCGCGTGCATTCATTCCGCCCATCTGCTGCTGAATGTGGTTTTCACGCTGCCAAAAAAGCTCTCCCTGTAACACGCTGTTTGCCAGCGCGCCGGAAAGGTGTTGTGGCACCGACGGTATTAAACGCACCTGCGATGTCCAGTCTTCACCTTTTAACCCATCGCCACGGCTAATGGCCTGAGCCAATGTTCCACCCCGATACACCAGCGTTACCGCTACACCGTCAACTTTGGGTTGCATCCAGAGATTGCGCCGGGCATGCATCCACTGGTCAAGCTCTTCTTTACTGCTCACCTTATGAACCCCTGTATGGGCGACAGGGTGTTTGATACGTCCCGTCAGGGCGGGAAGTGCTGCGTCAGGTGAGGCATGCCCAAAACAGTGCTGCCACTGTTTTAACCGCCCGTTGAGCTGGTCATACACTTCATCGTTCACTTCGCTGATACCCTGCTGCCAGTAGGCGTCATCCCAGCGTTTGATTTGCGCACTTAACGTCGCAATCTCTTTCTCCGCCCTCGCCTGAGACCACACCGGGCACACCGCCGCCGCAGAACCACACCACAACAGCATGAAGCCGCTTATCCATCGCCACATCGCTACCCCTCCTTTACGTTGCTGGAGGTATAACCCGGCGATGAAAACCACGCTAATGGCAACATTGCGCTTTGCGAGGCGCTATCCAGAGTGAATTTATGTTGCTGCAAAACACAGGTAAAACCTGAAAACGACACGCAAAATGCAATAATCCAGGGGAAAAAGTGTGACAAAGGCTACGTCACACAGCGGCGACGTGTATAATAAGCCCGTATGTAGGACTTCTTCGTTAACACATACAAAAGACTCTCATGGCTCAAGGCACGCTTTATATTGTTTCTGCCCCTAGTGGCGCGGGTAAATCCAGCCTTATTCAGGCACTGTTAAAAACCCAACCGTTGTATGACACTCAGGTTTCTGTTTCACACACCACGCGTAAACCGCGTCCGGGTGAAGTGCACGGTGAACACTATTTCTTTGTCGATCACGACGAATTTAAAGCGATGATTGGCCGAGATGCGTTTCTTGAACACGCAGAAGTATTCGGGAACTACTACGGTACTTCGCGTGAAACCATTGAGCAGGTTCTGGCAACCGGCGTGAATGTGTTCCTGGATATCGACTGGCAGGGCGCACAGCAAATTCGCAAGAAAATGCCTGATTCGCGCAGTATCTTTATTTTACCGCCGTCGAAAGATGAGCTGGATCGCCGCCTGCGTGGCCGCGGTCAGGACAGCGAAGAGGTCATTGCAAAGCGTATGGAACAGGCAGTTGCAGAAATGAGCCATTACGCCGAATATGATTACCTTATTGTGAATGATGATTTTGATGCCGCACTGAGCGATCTCAAAACCATCCTTCGCGCAGAACGTCTGCGTATGAGCCGCCAGAAGCAGCGACATGACGCATTAATCACCAAACTGTTGGCAGACTGAACCCACTTTCAGTATTATGCCCAGTCATTTCTTCACCTGTGGAGCATTTTAAGTATGGCACGCGTAACTGTTCAGGACGCTGTAGAGAAAATTGGTAACCGTTTTGACCTGGTGCTGGTCGCCGCGCGTCGCGCTCGTCAGATGCAGGTAGGCGGAAAAGATCCGCTGGTACCGGAAGAAAACGATAAAACCACCGTAATTGCACTTCGCGAAATCGAAGAAGGTCTGATCAACAACCAGATCCTCGACGTGCGTGAGCGCCAGGAGCAGCAAGAGCAGGAAGCCGCAGAACTGCAGGCCGTAACCGCCATTGCTGAAGGTCGTCGTTAATTAAACCTGCGGGTCGCCCTTGTATCTGTTTGAAAGCCTGAATCAACTGATTCAAACCTACCTGCCTGAAGACCAGATTAAGCGTCTTCAGCAGGCTTATCTCGTTGCACGTGACGCTCACGAGGGCCAGACACGTTCAAGCGGTGAACCCTATATCACGCACCCGGTAGCGGTGGCCTGCATTCTGGCCGAGATGAAACTCGACTATGAAACGCTGATGGCCGCTCTGCTGCACGACGTGATCGAAGATACCCCTGCCACTTACCAGGATATGGAACAGCTGTTTGGCAAAAGCGTTGCCGAACTGGTGGAAGGGGTGTCCAAGCTTGATAAGCTGAACTTCCGCGACAAGAAAGAGGCGCAAGCCGAAAACTTTCGCAAGATGATTATGGCGATGGTGCAGGATATCCGCGTCATTCTCATCAAACTCGCTGACCGTACCCACAACATGCGCACGCTGGGCTCACTCCGCCCGGACAAACGTCGCCGCATTGCCCGTGAAACCCTCGAAATCTACAGTCCGCTGGCGCACCGTTTAGGTATCCATCACATTAAAACCGAGCTGGAAGAGCTGGGTTTTGAAGCGTTGTACCCGAACCGCTATCGCGTCATTAAAGAGGTGGTGAAAGCCGCCCGCGGTAACCGTAAAGAGATGATTCAAAAGATCCTCTCGGAAATTGAAGGACGTTTACAGGAAGCGGGCATTCCCTGCCGCGTGAGCGGTCGCGAAAAACACCTGTATTCTATTTACTGCAAAATGGTGCTCAAAGAGCAGCGTTTTCACTCGATCATGGATATTTACGCGTTCCGCGTGATCGTCCACGATGCCGACACCTGCTATCGCGTGCTGGGGCAGATGCACAGCCTCTACAAGCCGCGTCCTGGGCGCATGAAAGATTACATCGCCATTCCAAAAGCGAACGGCTATCAATCTTTGCATACCTCGATGATCGGCCCACACGGCGTCCCTGTTGAAGTACAGATCCGCACAGAAGACATGGACCAGATGGCGGAGATGGGTGTCGCCGCACACTGGGCCTATAAAGAGCACGGTGGTGAAAGCAGCACCACGGCACAAATCCGCGCCCAGCGCTGGATGCAGAGCCTGCTGGAGCTGCAGCAGAGTGCGGGGAGCTCGTTTGAATTTATCGAGAGCGTAAAATCCGATCTCTTCCCGGATGAGATTTACGTTTTCACGCCTGAAGGGCGTATTGTCGAACTGCCTGCGGGCGCGACCCCGGTCGACTTCGCGTATGCCGTGCATACCGATATCGGCCACGCCTGCGTAGGCGCACGCGTAGACAGACAGCCTTATCCGCTGTCTCAACCGCTCGCCAGCGGCCAGACAGTCGAAATCATCACCGCACCGGGCGCACGTCCAAACGCGGCCTGGCTGAACTTTGTTGTGAGCTCCAAAGCGCGCGCCAAAATCCGTCAGCTGCTGAAAAACCTCAAGCGTGATGACTCCGTCAGCCTTGGGCGTCGTCTGCTCAACCATGCGTTGGGTGGCAGCCGTAAGCTGGCAGAGATCCCACCAGAACATATCCAGCGTGAACTCGACCGGATGAAGCTCACCTCTCTGGACGATCTGCTGGCGGAAATTGGGCTGGGTAACGCCATGAGCGTCGTGGTGGCCAAAAACCTGCAGCAGGGCGAAGCAATACCTTCCGCACCTGGCGCATCCGGCCACGCGCATCTGCCGATCAAAGGCGCGGACGGGGTGCTTATCACCTTTGCGAAGTGTTGCCGTCCAATTCCCGGCGATCCGATTATTGCGCACGTCAGCCCGGGCAAAGGGCTGGTTATCCACCATGAATCCTGTCGTAACATCCGCGGCTATCAAAAAGAGGCGGAGAAGTTTATGGCGGTCGAGTGGGATAAAGAGACGGCGCAGGAATTTATCACCGAAATTAAGGTGGATATGTTCAACCACCAGGGTGCCCTGGCGAACCTGACGGCAGCGATCAACACGGCCTCTTCCAACATTCAGAGCCTGAATACGGAAGAAAAAGATGGCCGCGTGTACAGCGCCTTTATTCGTCTGACCGCCCGCGACCGCGTGCATCTGGCAAATATTATGCGCAAGATCCGCGTCATGCCGGACGTCATTAAAGTCACCCGAAACCGAAACTAGTTTTATGAATGCACAACGTTATGCACGTATCTGCGAAATGCTCGCCAGGCGTCAGCCTGATCTGACGGTCTGCATGGAGCAGGTCCATAAACCTCATAACGTCTCTGCCATTGTCCGTACCGCAGATGCCGTCGGCGTGCATGAAGTGCACGCCGTCTGGCCCGGTGCCCGCATGCGCACCATGGCGTCGACAGCCGCAGGCAGTAACAGCTGGGTGTCCGTCAAAACCCATCAGACCATCGGCGAAGCCGTATCGCAACTGAAAGGTCGCGGTATGCAAATTCTTGCCACCAACCTGTCTGCCAAAGCGGTCGATTTCCGCGAGATCGACTACACCCGCCCGACCTGCATTTTGATGGGTCAGGAGAAAACCGGGATCACTCAGGAAGCGCTGGATCTGGCGGATCAGGACATCATCATCCCCATGATCGGCATGGTGCAGTCCCTGAATGTCTCTGTGGCCTCCGCGCTCATTCTGTATGAAGCCCAACGCCAGCGTCAGAACGCCGGGATGTACGAGCGCAGCAACAGCATGCTGCCGGAAGACGAACAGCAGCGCCTGCTGTTTGAAGGCGGCTATCCGGTGCTGGCTCGTGTTGCAAAGCAGAAAAAATTGCCTTACCCCCACGTCAACGCGCAGGGCGAAATTGAAGCCGATGCCGGGTGGTGGGCCACCATGCAGTACGCAGGGTAACCGATGAAAGGCCGCCTGCTGGATGCCATCCCGCTCAATAGCCTGACGGGCGTGGGCGCGGCGCAAAGCAGTAAACTGGGCAAAATTGGCCTGCACACCGTGCAGGATCTCCTGCTCCACCTCCCCCTGCGTTATGAAGACCGCACACAACTTTATAAGATTGGCGATCTGCTGCCCGCGATTTACGCCACCGTTGAGGGCGAGGTGCTGAACTGCAATATCACCTTTGGCGGCCGCCGGATGATGACCTGTCAAATCAGCGACGGCACCGGCATTCTCACCATGCGCTTTTTCAACTTCAACGCGGCGATGAAAAACAGCCTTGCAACAGGCCGCCGGGTGCTGGCGTATGGTGAAGCCAAACGCGGGAAATATGGCGCAGAGATGATCCACCCGGAGTACCGCGTGCAGGGCGATCTCAGCACGCCGGAGCTGCAGGAGACGCTCACCCCGGTCTACCCGACAACGGAAGGTATCAAACAGGCGACGCTGCGTAAGCTCACCGACCAGGCCCTGGAGTTACTCGATACCTGCGCCATCACCGAACTGCTACCGCCTGAGCTGGCGCAGGGAATGATGAGCCTGCCGGAAGCGCTGCGTACGCTGCATCGCCCGCCGCCCACGCTGCAGCTCAGCGATTTAGATAGCGGCAAACACCCTGCCCAACGGCGTCTTATCCTTGAGGAATTACTGGCGCATAACCTGAGCATGCTGGCGCTGCGCGCCGGTGCGCAGCGTTTTCATGCCCAGCCCTTAAGCCCGCGTGATGAGCTCAAGGATAAGCTGCTGGCCTCCCTGCCGTTTAAACCTACCGGTGCCCAGGCGCGCGTCACCGCCGAGATCGAACGCGATATGGCGCTTGATGTGCCCATGATGCGCCTGGTGCAGGGCGATGTAGGCTCTGGTAAAACGCTGGTTGCCGCCCTGGCAGCCCTGCGCGCCATTGCCCACGGCAAGCAGGTGGCGCTGATGGCGCCGACGGAACTGCTGGCGGAGCAGCACGCGAATAACTTCCGCGCCTGGTTCGCCCCGCTGGGCATTGAGGTGGGCTGGCTTGCCGGAAAACAAAAGGGCAAAGCGCGTCTTGCGCAACAGGACGCCATCGCTCGCGGTGAAGTGCAGATGATTGTCGGCACCCATGCCATCTTCCAGGAGCAGGTGCAGTTTAACGGCCTCGCGCTGGTGATCATCGACGAACAGCACCGCTTTGGCGTGCATCAGCGCCTGGCGCTGTGGGAAAAAGGGCTGCAGCAGGGCTTCCATCCGCACCAGCTGATCATGACCGCCACACCTATTCCGCGAACCCTGGCGATGACCGCCTACGCCGATCTGGACACCTCCACCATTGACGAGCTGCCGCCGGGCCGTACGCCGGTCACGACGGTGGCCATCCCGGATACCCGCCGCAGCGACATCATCGATCGCGTGCGCAATGCCTGCACCCATGAAGGACGTCAGGCGTACTGGGTCTGTACGCTGATTGAGGAGTCTGACCTGCTTGAAGCGCAGGCCGCAGAAGCAACGTGGGAAGAGCTGAAGCTGGCGCTGCCGGAGCTGAAGGTGGGACTGGTGCACGGGCGCATGAAGCCCGCAGAAAAACAGGCCGTCATGCAATCCTTCAAACAGGGCGAGCTGCATTTGCTGGTCGCCACAACGGTGATTGAAGTGGGCGTGGATGTGCCAAACTCCAGCCTGATGATCATCGAAAACCCGGAACGTCTGGGGCTTGCGCAGTTACACCAGCTACGTGGCCGTGTGGGCCGTGGTGCGGTGGCTTCACACTGCGTTCTGCTCTACAAAGCCCCGCTCTCAAAAACCGCGCAGATGCGTTTGCAGGTACTGCGTGACAGCAACGACGGATTCGTCATTGCGCAAAAAGACCTGGAGATCCGTGGCCCGGGCGAGCTCCTGGGCACACGTCAGACCGGGAACGCTGAATTCAAAGTGGCAGATTTGCTGCGCGATCAGGCCATGATCCCTGAAGTTCAGCGCCTTGCCCGCCATATTCATGAACGCTACCCCGAACAGGCGGCAGCGTTAATTGAGCGCTGGATGCCGGAAACTGAGCGCTACTCCAACGCCTGATCTCAGGCGAACATCGGCAGCATCAGGTACAGCTTGATCACCAGCGCGTTGACGATATCAATAAAGAATGCCCCAACCATCGGTACCACCAGAAACGCCATGTGCGAAGGCCCGAAACGTTCGGTGATTGCCTGCATATTTGCGATTGCCGTTGGCGTGGCACCCAGACCAAACCCACAGTGCCCCGCCGCCAGCACCGCGGCATCGTAGTTTTTGCCCATCATGCGCCAGGTAACGAACATGGCATAGAGCGCCATAAACAGCGCCTGCACCGCCAGAATGGCTACCATCGGCAGCGCCAGCGACGCCAGTTCCCACAGCTTAAGGCTCATCAGGGCCATCGCCAGGAACAGCGACAGGCAGACGTTACCCAGCACCGAGACCGCACGTTCAAACACGCGATAGAAGCCCATCAGGGCCAGACCATTGCTCAGGATCACCCCGATAAACAGCACACAAACAAAGGTCGGCAGTTCAAAGGCCGTGCCCGCCAGCCATTGCGCAACCACTTTACCCAGCGTCAGACAGATGGCGATCATGGCGATGGTTTCAATCATCACCAGCGAGGTGATGGTGCGGCCAACGTCCGGCTTTTCGAACGCGGTGGGGACCAGTTCATCGTCCGGTCTGCCGTCTGGCGTGGTGGAGTGCTTCACCAGGTAGCGCGCTACCGGGCCGCCAATCAGACCGCCAAGCACCAGACCAAAGGTCGCGCAGGCCATCGCCACTTCCGTTGCGTTTTCAAAGCCATAGCGCTCGATAAACAGCTTACTCCACGCCGCCCCGGTACCGTGCCCGCCGGACAGAGTGATGGAGCCAGCCAGCAGACCCATCAGCGGATCCAGCCCCAGCAGAGACGCCATACCGATGCCGATGGCGTTTTGCATCAGCAGCAGACCAACCACGACAATCAGAAACACGCCCAGCACCTTGCCGCCCGAGCGAAGGCTCGCCAGGTTGGCGTTCAGGCCGATAGTGGCAAAGAAGGCCAGCATCAGCGGATCTTTGAGGGACATATCGAAATCGATTTCCCAGCCCATGCTTTTTTTCAACACCAGCAGGGCCAGCGCCACCAGCAACCCACCGGCAACAGGTTCAGGAATGGTGTACTTTTTCAGAAAGGAAACACTGTGTACCAGCTTGCGACCAAGCAGAAGAACCAGCGTTGCGGCAACAAGGGTCGACAACGTATCGAGATGAATCATAAGAGGCTCCTGTTATGCGCGTGTTCCATACACACGCGGCGTTATCCTGGGCCGGCTTATGCTCGTCATGAGCTACCGGCGCGAAAAGTGTAATTTTTTTTTCCTCCACGTTGTAGAAAACCTGCTCATACCGGCAGATTTTCTCTCTTTTTTTTGCTGGCAATCGTTTGCTTTTACCAGTTGGTCAGATAAAATGCCCGCTTTTCCACCGTGGGATTACCGTCGATGTCCGTTAACAGCATAGAGTCTCCTGATGCGCAACCGATTGCGCAGAAGCAAAATAGCGAACTGATTTACCGTCTTGAAGACCGCCCACCGCTTCCGCAGACGCTCTTCGCTGCCTGCCAGCATCTTCTGGCCATGTTTGTTGCGGTGATCACCCCGGCGCTGTTGATCTGCCAGGCGCTGGGTTTACCGGCTCAGGATACGCAGCACATCATCAGCATGTCCCTCTTTGCCTCCGGCGTGGCCTCAATTATTCAAATTAAAGCCTGGGGTCCGGTGGGGTCTGGCTTGCTGTCGATTCAGGGTACCAGTTTTAACTTTGTGGCACCGCTGATCATGGGCGGTACGGCGTTAAAAACTGGCGGGGCGGATGTCCCGACCATGATGGCGGCGCTGTTCGGCACGCTGATGCTGGCCAGCTGCACGGAGATGGTGATCTCTCGCGTTCTGCATCTGGCTCGCCGCGTGATCACTCCGCTGGTCTCGGGCGTGGTGGTGATGATTATCGGTCTGTCGCTGATTCAGGTGGGACTGACCTCCATCGGCGGGGGCTATGCCGCAATGAGCGATCACACCTTTGGCGCACCAAAAAACCTGCTGCTGGCTGGCGTGGTGCTGGCCATCATTATTCTGCTCAACCGTCAGCGTAACCCGTACCTGCGCGTGGCCTCGCTGGTGATCGCCATGGCGGCCGGTTACCTGCTGGCGTGGGCGCTGGGCATGTTGCCGGAAAACACCGCGCCGACCAACAGCGCGCTGATCACCGTTCCTACTCCACTGTACTACGGCCTGGGCATTGACTGGGGTCTGCTGCTGCCGCTGATGCTGGTCTTTATGATCACCTCCCTGGAGACCATCGGCGATATCACCGCCACCTCCGACGTCTCGGAGCAGCCGGTGTCCGGCCCGCTGTACATGAAGCGTCTGAAAGGCGGCGTGCTGGCAAACGGTCTGAACTCCTTTGTCTCTGCCGTGTTTAATACATTCCCGAACTCCTGCTTCGGGCAGAACAACGGCGTGATCCAGTTGACCGGCGTAGCCAGCCGTTATGTCGGGTTTGTGGTGGCGCTGATGCTGATTGTCCTTGGCCTGTTCCCGGCCGTGAGTGGCTTTGTACAGCACATCCCTGAGCCGGTTCTGGGCGGAGCAACGCTGGTGATGTTCGGTACTATCGCGGCCTCGGGTGTGCGAATCGTCTCCCGCGAGCCACTGAACCGCCGCGCGATCATGATTATTGCCCTGTCGCTGGCCGTGGGTCTGGGCGTTTCTCAGCAGCCGCTGATCCTGCAGTTTGCCCCGGACTGGGTGAAAAACCTGCTCTCTTCCGGCATCGCCGCTGGCGGTATCACCGCTATCGTGCTGAACCTCGTTTTCCCGCCAGAGAAAAACTGATTGTCCTCACGGCAGGCTGTCAATGCCTGCCGTGACATCTCTTTACACCATTCCCGCCTTGAGCATTGCGCATAAATCGTGCATAACTCCTTTATGTACGTTTCGCGGGAAGGAAGACCATGAAATTTATTGGAAAGCTGCTCGTCTATCTTCTGGTAGCCCTGCTCCTTGTGCTGCTGGCACTCTATTTTCTGCTTCAGACCCGCTGGGGTGCGTCACAGGTCAGCAGTTGGGTAACGGTGAACACCGATTACGAACTCAGTTTCGACCTGATGGACCACCGCTTTTCGTCGCCTTCCCACATCCTTCTGGAAAACGTCACCTTTGGCCGCGACGGTCAGCCCGCCACGCTGGTGGCTAAAAAAGTCGATATTGGTCTTGGCAGCCGACAGCTCACCGATCCACTGCATATGGACACCATCACCCTGGTCGATGGCACGCTGAACCTCTCTCCGCAGACCGCGCCGATGCCCTTCCAGGCAGACCGTCTGCAGCTAAACAATATGGCCTTCAACAGCCCCAACACGGAGTGGGATTTAAGCGCGCAAAAAGTGACGGGCGGTGTCAGCCCGTGGCAGCCAGAAGCGGGTAACGTGCTGGGCAAAAATGCGCAGATCCAGATGAGCGCGGGTTCGCTCACCCTGAACGGGGTACCGGCCACTAACGTGCTGATCCAGGGCCAGCTGAACGGCAAGGAGGTGGTGCTAAACACCATCGGCGCCGATATGGCGCGCGGCTCGCTTACCGGCTCCGCCCTGCGCAACGCCGACGGAAGCTGGGTCATCGACACCATGCGCCTGAACGAGATCCGCCTGCAGAGCGATAAATCGCTGCTGGATTTCTTCGCGCCGCTCAATACCATCCCCTCCTTGCAGATTGGCCGCCTTGAGGTCACCGATGCGCGCCTGCAGGGGCCAGACTGGGCCGTAACCGATCTGGATCTCAGCCTGCGCAACCTGACGCTGAGCAAAGGAGACTGGCAGAGCCAGGACGGGCGTTTATCCATGAATGCCAGCGAATTTATTTACGGCTCGCTGCATCTGTTCGACCCGATCCTGAATGCGGAATTCTCTCCGCAGGGCGTGGCGCTGCGCCAGTTCACCTCCCGCTGGGAAGGGGGCATGGTGCGCACCTCCGGCAACTGGCTGCGCGACGATAAAGCGCTGGTACTGGACGATGTCGCCGTCGCCGGGCTGGAGTACACCCTGCCGCAGAACTGGAAAACGCTGTGGATGGATCCGCTGCCGGAATGGCTGAACAGCGTGACGCTGAAGAAATTCGGCCTGAGCCGCAACTTGGTGATCGACATTGATCCCGCGTTCCCGTGGCAGATCACCTCTCTTGATGGTTATGGGGCTAACCTGCAGCTGGCGCAGGACCACAAATGGGGCGTATGGGGCGGCAGCGCCACGCTAAACGGCGCAGCAGCCACCTTTAACCGCGTGGACGTGCGACGCCCGTCGCTGGCGCTGAACGCTAACGCCGCCACGGTCAATATCACCGATCTGAGCGCCTTTACCGAGAAAGGCATTCTGGAAGCCACCGCGACGGTTTCTCAGCTTGCGCAACGACAGACCACGGTGAGCCTGAACGGGCGCGGCGTGCCGCTCAACATCCTGCAGCAGTGGGGCTGGCCCGCGCTGCCGGTGAGCGGCGACGGCAATATTCAGCTGACTGCCAGCGGGAGTGTGCAGGCGAATGCCCCGCTGAAGCCGACGGTAAATGGCAAGCTGAGCGCGGTAAATATGGATAAACAGCAGGTTCAGCAGACCATGACGGGTGGTGTAGTTTCAACACCACCCTCACCCCAGCCCTCTCCCTGAAAGGGAGAGGGAGTAAACCATTCCCTCGCCCCTTTGGGGAGAGGGTTAGGGTGAGGGGAATTAAAGGTGAACCACCACCTCATCCCCCTCCGCGTTCACCACCACGCCCCACTCGCTGCCCGCGTATGAGCCACCTTTCACACCAGTCACCTTCTGCACGTTGCGCAAGCATACCGACCAGTTCCGCGCGTCACCCGCGCCGGTAAGGGTCACGGTGTCGCCCTTGCGTGACGCCTTCAGCGTAAATACCACCGAACCGTCAGTCGCAGGCACTTTACTCACCGCTGTTGCGCCCTCATCCAGGTTAAACAGCTGAAAGGCCGTGCCCTCATTCCAGGCGTAGTCCGGTTTGCGCTTGTTGTTACCGAGCGCCAGCAAGGTGTTGTCGCGCACATAAACCGGCAGGCTCATGAAATCGTGCTGCTGCTTATGCCAGCGGCAGCCCTGAACCTCATCGTTGTGCCACAAGTGCGTCCAGCGACCTTCCGGCAGGTAAAACTGCACCTCACCCGCCTCGGAGAACACCGGCGCCACCATCAAGGCATCCCCCAGCATGTACTGACGGTCGAGATAGTCACACGCCGGATCGTCCGGGAACTCCAGCATCATCGCCCGCAGCATCGGCGTGCCGCACTCCCGTGCCAGCGCCGCCTGACGATAGAGGTACGGCATCAGCTGGCATTTCAGTTGCGTAAAGTGACGCACCACGTCACAGGACTCATCATCGTACGCCCACGGCACGCGGTAGGATTTGCTGCCATGCAGGCGGCTGTGGCTGGAGAACAGCCCGAACGCGCACCAGCGTTTGTAGACGTGCGCCGGGGCGGTGTTTTCGAAACCGCCGATATCGTGGCTCCAGAACCCGAAGCCGGACAGACCAATCGACAGCCCGCCGCGCAGGCTTTCCGCCATGGATTCATAATTTGCATAGCAGTCGCCGCCCCAGTGCACTGGGAACTGCTGCGCGCCGACGGACGCCGAGCGCGCAAACAGCACCGCCTCCTCCTCGCCTACCGTCTCTTTCAGCACGTTCCACACCAGCGCGTTATAGATGAAGGCGTAGTGGTTGTGCATCTTCTGCGGATCGGAACCGTCAAACCACTGCACATCCGTCGGGATACGCTCGCCGAAATCGGTTTTGAAGCAGTCCACGCCAATCTCCACCAGGCCCTTCAGCTTGTCGGCGTACCACCGGCACGCGTCCGGATTAGTGAAGTCGTAAATCGCCAGCCCGGGCTGCCATTTGTCCCACTGCCACACGCTGCCATCCGGGCGCTTCAGCAGATAACCTTTCTCTTTCAGCTCGTTAAATACCGGCGATTTCTGACCGATGTACGGGTTGATCCACACGCAGACCTTCAGCCCCTTCTCTTTCAGGCGGCGGATCATCCCTTCTGGATCCGGGAAGGTCACCGGGTCCCACTCAAAATCACACCACTGGAAGGCCTTCATCCAGAAGCAATCAAAATGGAAGACGTGCAGTGGCAGGTCGCGTTCGGCCATGCCGTCGATGAAGCTGTTCACCGTCGCTTCGTCGTAGTTAGTGGTAAACGAGGTGGTGAGCCACAGGCCGAAGGACCACGCCGGCGGCAGCGCCGGACGACCGGTGAACTGCGTGTAGCGGTCCAGGACCGCTTTTGGCGTCGGGCCGTCGATCACAAAATACTCCAGATATTCGCCCTCGACGATGAACTGTACTTTGGAGACCTTCTCCGAGCCGATTTCAAACGACACATTTTCCGGATGGTTGACCAGCACGCCGTAGCCGCGGTTGGTGAGATAGAACGGAATGTTTTTGTAGGACTGCTCGGTGCTGGTGCCGCCGTCGCGGTTCCAGGTATCGACCTGCTGACCGTTGCGCACCAGGGCGGTAAAGCGCTCACCGAGGCCATAAACTGTTTCCCCGACGCCCAGATCCAGACGTTCGAACAGATAGTTGCGATTCGTGTTGCTGTCCTGCACGTAGCCGTTGTTTTTCAGTTCACTGCCGGTGATCCGCTGGCCGTTACGCAGAAAATCGAGCGCCCAGAATTCGCCTTTGGTGACGCGCACGCTGAGATTACCGCTTTTCAGCTCGGCGTATTCGGCGTTATTTACCGTCTCGACCCTTACGTCCTTCAGCACGTTGAGCGGATAGTGCGGGCCTTTGTCCTGCGCCCCCTGGAAGTGCTCGATGCGCACCCCGACAATCCCTTCCTGCGGTGCGAAGAGCCGGACGGTGAACATCAACGTATCGAGTTGCCACGCGCGTTCGCGTACGTCGCGCGGTGCCACATACACCACCAGGTCATTGCCCTGCTGCTCCACATCGAACACCTGGACCGGATACGTCACGGTCAGGCCAGGTTGAATAAGCCAGTTTCCATCACTGATTTTCATACTTTCGTCCTCCTGGTTCTGTAATCCTTTGCTGGCCGTCAGGTGCCTGCCGTGTGGCGATACGGGCACTGAGACCGGTTACAGAGGTTTTAAACCATTGTTTCAGGAGCGAGTATTGCGTTTTCTGGTTAGCAAATTACGTTTCTTGTTTTTTGTGATCGGGGTAAATGTCGCGGAGCACGAAATGCTAACCTGAGGATTTTCTTAAGAATTAACTGAAATGGGGGTGTTCAGGTCAAAAGAGAGGTGAAAAAAGTGTGTCGGGGTATGTGGTAAATGTCTGAAAGTAGCTATAATGCGCCCCGCCTCCATGTAGCAATGCAGGCGCGGAAGATCGTCATCTCCGGTGAGGTGGCTGGACTTCAAATCCAGTTGGGGACGCCAGCGTTCCCGGGCAGGTTCGACTCCTGTGATCTTCCGCCAAAAGTTCGTCCGCAACTATCCGAGAAAGTCTAAAAAATCTCTATTTTCCTTCGCATTATTATTCACTGAACCGTAGCAGTCCGACGAGCTATCTTTGAATCTATATTAAATAATAGTCGATCCTTTTACATCTACTGTTATTTCATAATTTAACAAGAAAGACAGATTAGGAATTTATTCTTACCAAACGAAGATATTTATGGTTATTATCGGGTAAGGATATGGTGATGGAATTATATTATGGAAGAAAGTGGAATGACCGTCGTTATGTCACCGGTACAACTGGCGGCGGTGCTTTCAGATAAGAGCGTGACAGAAGCGGAAACGCTGAGTAACCGATTGCTGAGGGGGCTTGGCGTTTTACTTGGAGCAGTAGAAACGGATAATGAGTTACTTGCCCGATTCGAGCAGAATAAGCGACTCATAATGTCTTCAACATTTAAAAATTTAAACGTTGCAGAAAGCGTTATATCAAGAGCAATATATTATAATCGAGCAAATATAAAATCATTACTTGGCGGGGGAAACAGAGGGGGGCGCCTCACTATCGTTTACCCGGCAGGTCAGGAGATTGGATATGGGTTTTCACGAGGTAGTACACAGCGTATCAGCATGCGAAGTGTGAGGATTGTTATTGAGCTGAAAGAATATAATGGTAAGCCTTACTATATCCTTACTGCATTCCCGACCCCGTAGGTGAATTATGCAAAATTTCTATCATCTTGATCAGTTGATTCATGGTTACTTCAATCAGGATTATGACCTCATTAATGATGGTGAGGATACAATTGAGGGAATAATTGGGCTATTTAAAAAGACGGCACCTGGTTGGTTGTTAAAAGAGTTAGCCGAAGAGATTGATACTTTCATTGAGTGTTACGGAGACAAGCTGGATGATGAGTTCAAAAGCCGATATGGATTTGATTTTTCGCCCGAGCTGTGGGAGACGACCTCTTACGACTTCCTGATGACGGTGCGCAGACTTGCCCTTGCTTAGCAACCGCGACTCATTGTCGAAGTGCGATGAACCCGTAGTGAATTATCCCTTTGGCTCCAGGCCTTTTCGTCGTAAAGCCTCCCTCGCCAGTTCCTTCAACCAACTGGCGAGACTCACCCCTTCCTCAGCCGCCACGGCATCCAACTGCTCCTTCAATGCCGGATCAATACGCATCTTAAATTGCGGGGACTGCCCACCGCCTTTTGGTTTTTTTTCGCGCGATATGATTGACATGAGGCCACCTATCCATCTACTCTGAACCATATAGGAGGCCACCTAAACCTCCTCTACTAGCAACGCTCCGATGTGCGGGAACACAACAGGAGCGTCTAACCTCACCAACTATCAAGGAGTTGATTATGGCTGATTCGCATTCTACCCCAGACACCGACCAATCCGGAACCGAGCGTTCGTTAATTGTGGGATATCGCCCGAATGTTTTCGACAAATCCACGCCCAATATCATTCTGTCAGGCAAATGGCTACGCGCGGCAGGGTTTGAAACCGGACATCAAGTGACCGTAAAGGTGATGAAAGGATGCATCGTTCTGGTGGCGTATAACGAGCAGGAGCAGAGGTTGCAGGATGATTATAAACGGACGAAAGCAAAGCTTATTGAGATAGAGAACGCGCTTACAGCCATCCAAACTCCGCGTGCTGGAAAGCGCCTCGCAAAAACAAATACAAACCACCTGGCTTAGCGGCTGTTTCTGGCATACTACGAACTTACCGACATCAACCTTATAGGGTGGGGGCAGCATGACATATGAAGAATTAATCAATTCACCAGCCGGTGAGTTCGTCATGTTTGCCAGCAAGGATGGAAAAGTTCGCATTGAATGCCGCTTCGAAAGCGATACTTTGTGGCTCTCACAGGCTACGATCTGTGAGTTATACGGCAAAGCCAAAGCAACGATCAGTGGACATATCAAGAATATTTTTGATGAGGGTGAGCTGGTCGAAAATTCAGTTGTTCGGTTTTACCGAACAACTGCCAGCGATGGTAAAGTATATAACGTTCAATATTTTAGCCTGCCCGTCATTCTCGCCATCGGCTATCGCGTCCGCTCCACGCGAGGGACACAGTTCCGCCAGTGGGCCACCCAAACGCTGCAGGAATATCTGGTAAAAGGCTTCGTTATGGACGACGAGCGCCTGAAAAACCCGCCTGTGGGATCATCCGCCGTACCTGACTATTTCGATGAAATGCTGGAACGCATTCGCGATATACGGGCCAGCGAACGCCGGGTTTATCTCCGTGTGAGGGAGATTTTTGCATTAGCCGCTGACTATCAGCCGTCACTCAAAGAAACCACGCAATTTTTCCAGACCATCCAGAATAAACTGCATTTTGCCTGCACCGGCCTTACCGCCGCTGAGTTGATTCGCCAGCGTGCGGACGCCACGCAACCGTATATGGGGCTGACCAGCTATAAAGGTGAAGAAGTTCGTAAAAGCGATGTCACCACAGCAAAAAATTATCTGTCTCAGGATGAAGTCAGCGAACTAAATCGTGTCGTTAATATGTGGCTCGACTTTGCTGAAGATCAGGCCAAACGCCGCAAGCAGGTATTTTTACGAGACTGGCAAACCAAACTCGATCAGTTCCTGCAATTTAACGACCGGGACGTTTTAGAAGACGCAGGCAAAATCAGCAAAAAAGCGGCGGATGAAAAGGCGTGCTCAGAATACATCGAGTATGAAAAGAAGCAGCGCCTGCTGAAAGAAGCCGAGGGTGAGAAAGATATTGTCGGCTTATTAAAATGGGATAAGCAGGCTAAGCGCTAATCCCGATTCAACCGCATATGCAGCAACGGAAACGGATTCCCCTGCCCATCAACCTCTGAGCGGCCGACCTGCACAAACCCCATATGGCGATAAAACGCGACGCCCTGCGGGTTTTGCTCATTCACATCCACTTCGTTTACACCAAACTCTGCGATGGCATAGTGCAGTAGTAATTTCCCCACGCCCTTTCCCCGGCTCGCATCATCAACAAACAGCATTTCAATGCGGTTTTCATCCACGCCTAAAAAGCCGTGGATAATACCTGCATCATCGCGGGCCATCACGACGGTGAGGTTTGGCAGATACGCGTTAAGCAATAGCGGGCGCAGAGCCGCGATATCGCTTTCCTGTAAAAAGTGATGGGTGGCGCGTACGGAGGATTCCCAGATTGCGACCAGGCGTTCGAAGTGTGAGGGATATGCGGTTTCTATTTTCATGAGGGGATCATGTTTGGAAAACCGAACTAATGCAAGTCACGCTGTGCGTGCTGCTCCCCCTCACCCTAACCCTCTCCCACAGGGAGAGAGAACCGATCGCGCTAAACCTTCACCTCCATCACCGCGTACACCCCATCCTTTGGCACCACCACGGTGACATTCTCCACCGGCACGCCCGCCGCGAGGTGGATATCCTGCAACTGCTGCAACGACCTGGGGTGGATGTCCTCCCAGCCAATACCGCGCAGCACAAAGTCGATCTGCGGGCTGCTGGTCAGCATATTCGACACAATCACCGCCCCGCCGGGCTTCACCAGCCGCAGCGCGCGCTGCAGGAAAGTCACCGCATCGGTATCGTTGAAGTACTCAAATATGCCCAGCGCGTCGACCAGTTCGGCCTGATGCTCACCCAGCTCCAGCAGTAAATCGTCGTTACGCACCAGCGTATGCAGCAGGTTGCGCCTGAGCAGCGTCAGCTGTTCGCCCACAACCAGCCCCTCCTGCGCGGCCATGGTCTCGGCCCAGCTCAGCGCGACGGGGTCTTTATCTACCAGCGTCAGGTACACCTGTTGACCGTCGAGCTTTGCGTTGCGCAGCGCCTCAAGCACGGGAATGGCCGCCCCGCTGGCCAGGCTCACCCAGTTGTTCTCGCTCTCGTTATGGATGTACTTCTCTACCAGCGCAGCCAGCACTTTTGCGCGGGAGCGCACGCCGATGGCGTCGTTAGCGTGAATAAACCACTGGCGGCTGTCGCTGTCCATTTTCGTGCCTTCGGGGAGGCGCTCCTCCAGCGGATTTTGCACCACAAACAGCGCCAGCGCGGTGGGAACCAGCCGGGCGCGCCACGCGAGAAGCGCAGGCCGGTTGCGAAAAGCCTGTTCGGAGTAACGGTTCTGCGGGACAAGCACCGCCTGCCCGCCCTCTTCGTATTCAATCAGCGGAGGGCGAAGCGCCGGGTCGGCTTTCAGCGCCTGGTTAAGCGCGTTGATCTCCCGGGCTGTCTCGTCTTTCATCGGCCACTGGTCGCTGACATCAGGAAATGAGGCGCTGAAAATGGTCATATTTCCCGGTGCGCTGCCGCGAAAAGGCTGCCAGTTCATGTCATCGTCCCCCCGTTGGGCTTTTAACGGAAGTGTATCCAGGCAAACCAGTAATACCCTACGAAGAAAGCACGAAATCGGGGCATTAGCTCTGCGACGTGCGCCACACCCCAGGCGTACAGCCGTACTCAAGCTGGAAATGACGAATAAAATGGGCGCAGTCGCTAAAGCCCATCCGCCGCGCAATGTCCGTGACGCTTTGCTGCGAGTTCTTCAACAGCCAGCAGGCATAGCGCAGTCTGGCGCTGCGGATAAATTCACGTGCCGTTTTACCAAACTCAGCGTGAAACAGGCGATTAAGCTGACGCTCGCTCAGCTTGACGTCCTGGGCCAGCCCGGCGGCGCTAAGCGGGCGTGTCAGGTACTGTTCGATGATCATCACCGCTCTGCGCAGCCGCGAGTCCGGGATCAGCGCAATATTGGCAGGCCGCGGGGTAGTAACAGCGTGCGGTGAGAGCGATAAACGCCGTGACGTGGTGGCGGCAATATCGTCGCCCGCATGGGCGCGAATCAGCGCCGTGGTTAGCGTCAGCGTCGAGATCCCGCCCGGGCAGGTCAGCACATCGCCTTCATCGATAAAATCCAGCCCCTGCTCGGCATAAACCTGCGGAAACCGTTGCGTGAAGACGTCATGATGATAAGGATGGATCGAGGCGCGCCGTTCATTAAGGATCTCCTCTTCCGCCAGGATAAAGCTCCCGGTGCCAATACCGATCAGCGGAATGGCGTTGTGATGCGCCTCTGCAAGAAATGCCCGGTCGTCCGGGAGCCCCTTATCCAGATCCTCCAGGCTTCCGCCAATCACGGCAATATAGTCGTATTCCCCCGGAGTAAGATGCGCGGCTTCAGGCTGCACGCTAATACCGGCGCTGCTGGTGATGGGCAATTCCGCCCGGGTGCTTATCAGACTGAGTTTGAACGCGATTTTCTGTCTGGTTTTTTGTACACAGGACGCCGTACGTAACGCCTCCATTAACCCCGATAGGGCTAATAACGAAAAATGGGGCCACAGAAATAAACCGATATGCAGGGGTTTATTTCGTGCAGAACCACGCCTGCATGAGTCATCAGTTAAAGTCTTCATTACCTTGCCAAAAATATTAATTACATTATCGCAACATATTGTGTTGCTCTTATATTACTCTAAGATATTTCTTAGCGGTTCAATAAAGTATAAATGATGACCACAAAACAGCAACGCTTTTCCCGTTCAGCCCTCCGTTTTTGAGGGGTGGCACACATAGGTCGGTAACGTCCCCAGAATGAATAAATAATTATCATTCTGCTGTTTCTTAATTCGCATATAAATACTCTCGTTGGGGTAGATGAAAAATAACGGTTCGTACTTCTCCAGCCAGCTGTCGCTCACGTCATCATCGGGGAATTTGATATTGCGGACAGATCGCATGTAATAGACATTATCTTTGCGCTCTACCTGAAAGAATATTTTACGATTAAAGGTCTTACCCGGATCGCTCTTCACCCGACCGTTCATGCTGAGCGTGCCGTTGTTACCGTCCACCGTATAATTTAGCCACAGGGTCAGTGTCTCTTCAGGATGGTGCTGAATAAAGTTCACCTGACAGGCAAAAGGGTGAATGTAATAACGCTGCCACAGATAATAACCAGCGGCTAACGCCCCCACCAGCAGGCACAAACAGAGCGTTAACAGCGTTTGACGGTAACGAGCCATATTAATGATCCTGAATAAAGTAATCTGACATACAACGGTTTGGTTCCGTCATTGCCCGGTCGCAGCGGATCACCGAAGCACGCGGCAACAGGCTATATCCACTGATATAGATCCAGGGATAACTGCTGCATTCATCTTTAAATGGCGCAGCATAGGCCAGCGCTTTTTCCCTGTCCTGCGGCGTCTCGATATCGCGGGCAAAATAGAGCCGACACTCTCCCATCATTGTCGTGAAGCGGTAACCGTCCACAAAATAGTTGTCATGCGGCCGGCTATAGCTGATGACGCTCACGCTAATGATTAACAGCAGCGCCAGCAGTGCGCCCCCCAGCCAGAAGCGTCGTTTCGCAACCGGAGCAACGGGAGTGACAGGAGCCACGGGCTGCGGCACGCCAGCCTCTTCCTGAACGGTCTGGACCGGCGCTTCTGGCTCTGCCGAGGGCAACTGCGCCTCTTTAATCGTAATTTGCGTATCGCTTGCCAGCGTCAGGCCAATACGGGGGATCGTGACGATTGGATCGGTTTCAAACCCGGCTTTTTTCAGCCCCTTACGCAGAATAGAGATATTCTGGTAATAGGTATTCGGCGACACCATCATTCCCCGACGTTGCCAGACAATGTCCATACACTCCTGTTGAGTGACAATACTCCCGGCTCTTTCAATCAATAACAGCAAACAACGTCCGGCAGGCGAGTTTAATACCACCACCTGTTCAGGATTATTGAGGTCGCGTAATGTGCTGGCCGCAGGATGAAACTCGACGATGCCATTAATGATATAATACTTATGCATAAGACTCGTTAAATACCTCCTGTAAACGCCGGTTTAAGGATTAATGTGACCGATAAACCCGCGTCTGTATATCCTGGCGCCTGGCGAAAAATCTTATTTTTATTTTTTCTTAACCGCTTATCTGAAGTTCTCTTAACCGCCTTTTTGGCTATATGAGATCTGGCAAAGCACCTGAAAATGCCTCATGCTACCTTTCCCCACGCGGACTTGACACTGACAAAACTCGACAAAACGGCGAATTGAACGCTTCGGCCATCCGTGTCTGAATTATTCAGAGACCTTTATTCACTTTTTCCGAGGAAACCAGACAAGACGCGGCCTGTCGGCAATTCTAGTCATCTCAAACTCGTCTAAAAGACCCGTCATAATTAACAGTTTCACCTTGAAATTGTTAGCAGAAGTAAGTAACAAGGCGGAATACCTGACATCACCAGACAATTTCCTTACAAAACATTTAGTAAAGCCAACTTTTCATTAAAAAGTGTCGGTATGATTAATTACAGGCAAATATGAGGCAGCCGGTACGGCAGGGAGATAATGAAGAAATCCGTTTAGCTCAACTTAATACAAATTAAGATTAATTCAGATTACCTGTTTCGCACTATCCGTATAGTGACTCCATACCGTGCAATGCTTAATTGCTTCGAAAATACAGGCATCGTTCTGCCAGACGGGCGAGCCTCATTACAATTATAAATCGAGGGAATAACATGGCGAATAAAACCGGAAATAAACGTCATTTAACAACCGCACTGTTGGGAGGCGATCACTTTTCACGTCAGGGGATCGCCGCGGTATTAAAAAACATAGTTCCTGAAATGCAGGTAATAGCATCAAGCGATGATTATTCATTAATGGAAACCGTGTTTTTAACCACCCCCGTTGATGTCATTTTTTTATCCGGAACGGAAAAGTATCACGCGGGATTTGATTGCCTGAAATATATAAAAAACATCAAATCCCGCCAGCCTGACGTCCTTATTTGTATGTATTCCGCGCCAGCCAATTCCTGGCTGTGGATACGCGGCGATATAGATGCCTATATCTCGCTGCAGGAGCCACTTTATCACTGGCGAGCCAGCTTATTAAAAATGGTCGATAGCCGATATCGCCCAAAAAAGAAACCCACGGCGTTATCGCTGACGCCGGGCGAATGGCGAGTATTGAAGGATCTGCGAAAAGGTCTGGATATGCGTTATATCGCCGAAACAGAGCAGCTTTCTTACCGCCGCGTCAGCGCGTTAAAAAGCTCAGCGATAAGAAAACTTGGGCTCAGAAATAAGACAGATTTGCTGGTCTTTTTAACCAGTTAGATCTGTCGACCAAGAGCACAACCCGACATAACGACAACATGGAATCAGGACAATGAAAGCTCAATTTAAAACGAAAACACTGCTTGCCGTCGCCGTTGCGGCAGTACTGCCAGCAGGGTCGGCGTTCGCTGCAACCACCAGCGGCGGTACGGTGAACTTCAGCGGCAAGGTGGTGACCTCAGCCTGCGCCATCAGTGCTGGCAGCGCCAACATTGATGTCGACATGGGCGAAGTGCGTACCGCCACGCTGGCCGCGGCAGGCAGCGAAGCCAGCACCGCGAAAGCCTTCTCCATCACCCTGGAAGATTGCGAAATCGCCGATACCTCCGCCTCAACGGAAGACAATCCGATTGCCGCCACCACCGTGGCCGTGACCTTCACCGGTACGCCGGATGCGGCCGATGCCAACAGCCTGGCCGTTGGCGCAAACGGCGGCGCTAACTCGGCGCAGCACGTTGCGATTCGCCTGTACGACGAGCAGGGCAAAGTGGTGAAGCTGGGTGAACCTGCCGCCGCCATTCCTCTGCGTGCGGGGGCCAACACCCTGAACTTCAGCGCGAAATATTACTCACCGCAGGGCAACGCCACGGCGGGTGATGCCAGCGCGGTTGCAACCTACACCGTTACCTACTCGTAATTTTCAGGCCCGGTTCGCTGGCCGGGCCTGACTCAGCTTTAAGGAGACGCACCATGCGCGCAAAAGCAGGGATCTGTCTGGCTATTTCATTATGTTCATCCGCCGCATATGCAGGCGGCGTAGGGCTGGGCGCCACGCGAATGGTCTACTCCAGCACTACCAACCAGTCCATGCTGCAGGTCAGGAACACGCATCCCGACGCCACGTTCCTGATCCAGTCATGGATGGAAAACGAAAAAGGGCAAAAAACCAACGACTTCGTTATTACGCCGCCACTGTTCGTCATGAAACCGGCCAGCGAAAGCGCGGTGAAAATCATGTTTAACGGTAAAGCCCTGCCAGAGGATCGCGAAACGCTCTACTGGATGACGGTGAAAGCCATTCCACAGCAGACCAAAAGCGGTTCCGGCAATTCGCTGCAGTTTGCTTCGGCAAACCGCATCAAGGTGTTTTATCGCCCGGAGAGCCTTGGGCAAGGCGCAGGGGACGCCTGGAAAAGCCTGACCGGAGCCTATCGCGGCGGAAAGGTCACGCTCAGCAACCCAACGCCGTACTACCTCACCACCATCAACCTGAAAATCGATGGCATGCCGGTACAGCCGGTGATGGTGCCGCCGAAATCCAGCGTAACGCTGGGCGAAACCTTCAGCCACGCCAGCAGCGTGAGCTACCAGACCATTAACGATTACGGCGCATGGACGCCCGCGACACGCGCGGCATTGTCCCAATAATCCCGACTGTGAGGCGTGACCACGTGAAAAGAAAAATCCTGTGTGCCACGGTGATCTCCCTGGTAATTCGGCAGGCCATGGCGGCTGAAAGCGCGTTGCAATTTAACCCTGCGTTCCTCAACGGTGAGAGCGCCAACAGCGCCGATCTCGCCTGGGTCAACGCCGGGAGCGCATTACCGCCAGGCGATCACAACCTCAACGTGTATATCAATAACAACTATGCGTTCACCGGCAATGTCACGTTCCGCACCGCTGAAAATACAGGGGAAGCCCTGCCATGCCTCACGCCTGAACAGATCGCGGCGCTGGGCATCGACAGCCAGCAGGCGAAAGGCGGCGCACTGCCGCTCGCGCAGCGCTGCATTTTTCTGACGGAGGCGTTTGCCGATACCCGGTTTGATTTTGACCAGCAGACGCTCTCCCTCAGCTTCACCGTACCGCAGAGCGCGATGCGCAATTTGCCGCGCGGGTATGTCAGCCCGGAAAGCTGGGAAGCGGGCATTCCTGCCGCGTGGCTGAACTATGTGGTAAACGGCTCGAACAATGACTATCAGGGCGAGACGCGCACGCGCGACCAGCAGCTGTTTGCGAGCCTGAACAGCGGCATCAATCTCGGCGCGTGGCGGTTGCGTGATTTCACCACGTGGACCAAAGATACTAACGAACTCACCCACGTGCAGACCTGGCTGCAGCGGGATATTCCCGCCCTGAACGCGCAGGTTTACGCCGGGGAAACGTATACCTCCGCCCAGGTGTTCGACGCCGTGGGCCTGCGCGGCATTGCCCTGAAAACCGATGACAATATGCTGCCTGCCAGCCTGAGCGGCTATGCGCCGGAAGTGCGCGGCATCGCCCGCAGCAACGCCACGGTGACGGTTCGCCAGAACGGTAATATCATTTATCAAACCTCAGTGCCGCCGGGGGCGTTTGTGCTGAAAGATCTCTACCCGACCTCTTCCGGGGGCGATCTCGCGGTCACGATCCAGGAGAACGACGGCAGCCAGACGCAGTACACGCTTCCGTATGCCAGCGTGCCAAACCTGGTGCGTAACGGACAGCTGAAATATGCCCTGGGAGCAGGAAAATATCGTCCGATGGGCCATCAGGATGCGCCCTCTTTCGCGCAGGGCGAGCTGTTCTACGGCTGGCGTTATGGCCTGACATTTTACGGTGGGGCGCAGTTTGCCGATCGCTATAACGGTCTGGCCTTCGGGATTGGGCAGAACCTGGGGCGCTTTGGCGCGTATTCAATCGACCTGACCCACGCCCGCAGCCAGCTGGCGGACGACCAGCACTACACCGGCGATTCCGTGCGCCTGCGTTACAGCAAGCTGCTGAATGATATCGGCACGCGGGTTAATTTTTTCTCGCTGCGCTACTCAACGAAAGGGTTTTATACCCTGAGCGATACCACGTACAAGGGCATGGCGGGCGGATCTCCAAAGCAGATTGTGGAAGACGATGGCACCGTCACCACCCACTACGACACGGTATATAACCTGCGCATGTCGCGTAAGGCCAAAAACCAGCTGCTGCTGTCACAGCCGATGGGGCAATACGGTTCGCTGTCGCTGTCGTGGGATCAGCAAACCTACTGGAACACGTCGAAAACCACGCAAAGTTTGCAGTTCGCGTGGAATGCCACGTTTCGTAACGTGTCGCTTGGCGTCAGCGTTCAGCGCAGCTCTAGCCTGTATGACGACAAAAAAGATAACGTGCTGGCGATGTCACTTTCGGTGCCGCTGGGCAACCCGGCGCTGTCGACCCGCGCCCGCTTTACCACCACCCATGCGGATTCAACCGGCACTACGGCCAGTACCGGCGTGAGCGGTTATCTGCCGGGCCAGGAGAACCTGTTTTACAGCGTCAACCAGCGCTATAGCGCGCAGCAGCACTACGGCGGCGACGCCACGCTGCAATACGAAGGCGCAAAAGGAGACTACAACCTGGGCTACAGCTACACCCGCGATTCCCGCAACCTCAGCTACGGGATGAGCGGCGGCGCGGTGCTGCATGAAGATGGTCTGACGCTGAGCCAGCCGCTCGGCAACACCAACATTCTGGTGAAAGCCCCGGGCGCCAGCGACGTTGCCGTGCTTAACCACAAGGGTATCAAAACCGACAGCCGGGGCTACGCGGTGATCCCCTACGCCACGCCGTACCGCGTGAACCAGGTCGCGCTGGATGTCACAACCGCAGGTAATGACGTGGAGCTGGAGAATGCCATCGTCAATAAAACGCCGACCGACGGCGCGCTGGTTCGCGCCACCCTTGTCACGCGCCAGGGGAAAAAAGCGATGTTTGTCGTGCGCCGCGGCAACGACGTGCTGCCCTTCGGCACGCTGGTCTCACTGAACGATGACAAAACCAGCGGCATCGTCGGCGACGGCGGCAGCCTGTATCTGTCGGGGTTAACCGAGCAGGGCACGTTGAGTGCCGTATGGGGGCGCAACAGCGACCAGCGCTGCACCATCAACTACGCGTTGAACAAGCAGAGCTATAACGCCCGCACCGGGCTCTATTCACAGGAGGTGGTATGTCAGTAACGCTTCGGACGTTCAGCATCGCTTTGCTGATCTTCACGTTCCCGGTTCGCGGCTATGACGTGCTGGTTTCCGTCACCGGGAATTTGATCGGCAACACCTGCGTTGTCGCGGCGGACTCTAAAGAGCAGGACGTTCCGCTGGGTACCATCGGGATTAAACAATTCCCCCGTGCAGGCGCGGTCAGCAATATCAAAACGCCCTTCACGATCAGGCTTGAAGCGTGCGGGCCAACCTTTGCCGGGGTCAAAATCCGCTTCAGCGGCACGCCGGATAACGACAACCCGCAGCTGGTGAAAATTGCCGACGGCGGCGCCACCGGCGTGGCGGTGCAGATCCTCGATAAAGACGGCGGGCTGATCCCCCTCGACACGCAAACCACCGCCCGGGGCACGCCGGGCGATGACAGCGTAGAGATGACCTTCTACGCTCGGCTGGCCGCCACGGGCGCGCCGGTGAATGCCGGAGACGTCTCCGCTTTTGCCACCTGGACCACGGAGTATCAATGATGCGTTTATTCTTGTTTATTAGCGGATTACTGATCTGCGCCAGCGCACAGGCGATGGAATGGAAATCAGATATCACCCTCTCCCCGCAGCCGATGACCTACAGCGGCCCGGCAGATTCGGTGGTGCCGGGGAGCATTATCGGCTCCACCTGGAGCGCCTCCGTCAGCGTACAACAGGTGTTCTGGTGTGGGTTTGTTTTTCACTGCACTAAAAGCACGCTGGAGCCGAGCAGCAGCGCGATCTCAAGCGGGATGACGGTCACCGTCGACGGGGTGAACTACACCATTTTTGAAACCGGCGTTCCAGGCGTGGGTTATATCATCGGGCTGAAGGATTTTAATGGGACGAAATACATTCCCCTGCAAACCGGTGTGACGCAGAGCTATCCGGCAGAAGGCACCAGTACAAGCACCCAGGATCTGGGGTGGTCGGCAAAGGTCACCTTCATAAAAACCGGTGTCGCCCTGAAATCCGGCGTGTATCAAATTCCGACTATCAACGCCGCGGTGCTAACCGCCTATAACAACGAGGTCAAAACGGCAAAGGTCATCATTAACCCCACCACCATCACCGTGACGGCGAGCGGCTGTACGGTGGGCACCAAAAGCGCGAACGTCGATCTGGGTACGATCGATATCCGCACGCTGGCCACCGTGGGCAGTACATCGCCTTCGGGTGCGTTTAACGTCAGCCTGACCTGTGACGCGAACGTCGCGGTGAGCGCGGTGATGACCGATCAGACCACGCCGTCAAACACCTCGTCGGTGGTGACGCTGACCGGCGACTCCACCGCGTCCGGCGTAGGGGTGCAGTTTTTCTTTAACGGCACCGGCCCGCTGATGATGGGGCCGGACAGCTCGGCGGCGGGCACAACTAATCAGTTCTTTATCCAGAGCACCACTGCGGCACAAACCCTGTCGCTGCCGTTCCAGGCGCAATACATCCGAACCGGCGAACTTGTCCCCGGCTCGGCGAACGCGCTGGCAAGCATTACGTTCTCGTACCAGTAGGGATTAATGTTTTACCCACACCAGCTGATCGACCCGGAAGCCCAGACTGCGCGCGGTGTTCAGGTAATCCTGCTTCACCGCGTCCGGCACGGTTGGCGTGCGCGACAAAATCCACAGGTAGTCGCGGTTCGGGCCGCTGACCAGCGCGTACTGGTACTTATCGTCCAGCTTGATGACGTTATAGCCGCCGTAGAACGGGCCGAAGAACGAAACCTTCAGCGCGGCGGTGGTTGGCACGCCGGTAAAGTACGCTTTGCCTTCACTCTCGTTCCATTTGTTCTTCACCGGGTCGTAACCCCGGTTAAGCACGCTGATTCCGCCATCGCTCCGTTGGCCGTAGGTGGCCGTCACCTGCTCCAGCCCGCGTTCAAAGCGGTTCTCCAGGCGGGCGACTTCATACCACTTGCCGAGATAGCGGCTGGCATCAAAACCGGAAATAGGCTGTACGCCTTTCGGCGGCGTGGGGGATTTACAGGCTACAAGGGTCAGCGCAATGGCAACCCCGGTGACAACAGGCCATAGCTTCATGAGAATTCCTTTCATTTGCACGGTTGGATGTTAAGTGTAGTGCACCCTTTCGGCGCTTCATCCCGTTCTGAAAAATTCGTAGTATATTGAGAGTATTCCTCCACTCTGGACATGGACATGGCTTACTCCATCGGCGAATTCGCCAGACTTAGCGGCATCACCGCCACCACGCTGCGGGCGTGGCAGCGTCGTTATGGTTTACTCAAGCCACAGCGCACGGAGGGCGGCCACCGCCAGTACAGCGATGAAGACGTTCAGCAGGCGCTGAAAATCCTCGACTGGGTGAAAAAAGGCGTGCCCATTGGCCAGGTAAAACCCCTGCTTGAGCGCCCTGTACCCCGCCGGACCAACAACTGGCAAACGCTACAGCAGAACATGCTGGAACGCCTGCAGGGGGGCAAAATCGAGTCCCTGCGCCAGATGATTTACGACGCGGGCCGCGAATACCCCAGACCTGAACTGGTGACCAACGTGCTGCGTCCGCTGCGCAGCCAGGTGTCCGCCAACGTCGCCGCCGCCATGACTCTGCGCGCGATCCTCGACGGCATCCTCATCGCCTACACCTCGTTTTGCCTTGAAGGCGATAAAAAAGCGCCGGGCGATAACATTCTGCTCAGCGGCTGGTACCTGAACGACCCGTGTGAAATCTGGCTCGAAGCCTTGTCGCGGACCGGCCAGGGTCACCGCATCGACGTGTTACCCACGCCCCCTGCCACGCTGGCACCGGAGATATTCCCCGATCGCAAATGGTTGCTGGTCACCAGCGGTAAACTGACCGCCGCGCGGAAAAAACAGGTGGCGCAGTGGCAGCAGCAGCTTTCCCTTGAGGTCATTATCCTCTAATGATTTTCTCCTGCGGGAATCTTCACGAAAAGTTGAATATTTTTCCGCGCCGCAGATGCTAACGTTTTCCTGTGACTGACAACTTCACAGGAAAACAACATGAAAAAAACTGCCCCTCTGCTGATCCTGGCCTCCATGGCTTTTGCCCCTGCCGCCTTCAGTGCCCCTGCCGGCACGCTGAGCGTACACGTTCTCGACCAGCAAACCGGCATGCCGCCATCGGATGTCACCGTTACCCTGGAAAAGCAGCAGCAGGACAAATGGATCCCGGTTGCCAGCGGCAAAACCGACCATGACGGACGTATTAAATCGCTCTATCCCCAGGAACAGGACATGCAGCCTGGCGTGTATAAAGTGACCTTCAAAACCGCAGACTATTTCCACGCTAAAAAGCTGGAGACATTCTTCCCGGAAGTACCGGTGCTGTTTACCGTCACCCGGACCAACGAGAAACTGCACATTCCACTTCTGCTGAGTCAGTACGGTTATTCAACCTACAAGGGCAGTTAAAAACTATTGATTTTAAAAGGCAATAAAAAATACCTCCGCCAATACTTGGACAAATAAGCAAGATTGTGTAAGTTTTAAGTATTGGCTCTGGAGGAACATACCATGACAACGAAACCTGTGCTGGGTATTAGCGGCTGCTTGACCGGGTCCGCCGTTCGCTTTGACGGCGGGCATAAGCGTATGGGTTTCGTCATGGATGAGCTGGCCCAGTGGGTGAATTTCCGACCCGTTTGCCCCGAAATGGCCATCGGCTTGCCCACACCACGCCCTGCGCTGCGTTTGATCATGACGACCGGTGGCGACACGCAGATGCGTTTTAGCCATCCGCCGCATGATGATGTCACGCAGAAAATGGCCGACTTTACGGCCAGTTATCTGCCAAAGATCGGCGATCTCGCCGGGTTTATCGTCTGTGCAAAATCCCCCAGCTGTGGCATGGAACGCGTGCGCGTGTACGATGAAAACGGCAACCGGGGCCGCAAGGAGGGCGTCGGGCTGTTCACCGCCGCGCTCCTTGAAACCTGGCCGTGGCTGCCCGTAGAAGAGGATGGCCGTCTGCACGACCCGGTGCTGCGAGAAAACTTCGTCGAGCGCGTTTTTGCGCTGCACGAATTGAACACGCTGCGTAAAAACGGCCTGACGCGCCGCGCGCTGCTGGATTTTCACAGCCGCTACAAACTGCAGCTGCTGGCACACCATCAGGCGGGTTACCGTGAGATTGGCCCATTTGTCGCCTCGCTGCATGAATGGGACGATCTGGACGCGTTCTTCGAGGCGTACCGCGAAAAACTGATGACCATCCTGAAAAAGCCCGCCTCGCGGAAAAATCACACCAACGTGCTGATGCATATTCAGGGCTATTTCCGTAACCAGCTTAACAGCCGCCAGCGGGGTGAGCTTCGTGACGTGATCCTGCATTACCGCGAAGGGCTTCTGCCCATTCTTGCGCCGATCACGCTGCTAAAACATTACCTTGCCGAATACCCGGATCAGTATCTGATGACGCAAAACTACTTTGATCCCTATCCTGATGATTTGGGTCTGCGTCTGGCCGTTAAATAATCAATAAGGCGAAGGCCCCCATTGACCCTCAGGGGCCCGAAGCAGTAGCCCGTTTAGACGACATCCTCACTGTCGTCTCTTTTTTGCATTTCGCCTGAAAGGCTGTAAATATATACAGGTTATAACGCAAAAAAGGGATCGGCCTGTGATTAACACCCTACACATTCAAAACTACCGCTCAATTCGCGATATGTCGCTGGAGCTGGAACAGCTCAACATTGTCTTCGGCCCGAATGGCACCGGGAAATCAAATATTTACAAGGCGATCCACCTGATGCACAGCGCCGCGCAGGGGCAGTTTTCTCAGGCTCTGGCGAATGAAGGCGGGATCTTGAAAGTGTTCTGGGCGGGTAAAACCCGCAGCGACCAGCTGCGACGGATGAACCTGGCGGTAGAAACCGAAACCTACGAATACGAGCTGCAGGTAGGCTTTGTTGAGAAGCTGCCCTATCCCTCGCAGTTTCAGCTCGATCCGGTGATCAAGGAAGAGTCGCTCTGGCTGAGCGGGCAGCACCGCCGCCCGTCTGCACAGCTGATGAAGCGCAGAAATCAGGCGGTTTTCCTGAATAACGTCCATCACGAGAAAGTGACCCACAGCGGCACGCTGTACGAGAACGAATCGGTATTCGGCCAGCTCGGCGAACCGCACCTTTACCCGGAAGTGTCGCAGATGCGCGAGTCCCTGCGTAACTGGCGATTTTATCATGAGTTTTCCGTTGCAAGCGGCTCCATGATGCGTGCCCCGCAGGTGGGTTTCCGCTCTCCGGTGCTGGCGAGCGACGGCGCCAACCTCGCGGCGGCGTTTCAGACCATTGTCGAGATTGGCGATGAACTGCTGCTGATGCGCATTCTTGATCAGGCTTTCCCCGGCTGCGTGTTTTACAGCGACAACACCGGCGGACGTTTTCGCATGATGATGCAGCGCGAGGGCTTAAGCCGCCCGCTGGAACCGGCGGAGTTCTCTGACGGCACGCTGCGCTTTTTATGCCTGGCGGTGGCATTGTTAAGCCCGCGCCCACCGGCGTTTATCGCCCTCAACGAACCGGAAAACAGCCTGCATCCGCAGATGCTGCCCGCGCTGGCAAGCCTGATTGCCGAGGCCAGCCGCTACTCGCAGATCTGGCTCACCAGCCACTCGCCGGAGCTGGCGACGTTGATTGAGAAGCACCGATCGTTTTCGCTGTATCAGCTGTCAATGACGGAGGGAGAGACGAAGATGGAGAAGCTGGGGTAAGAAGGGGCTTTCATTTTCTTTAACGCAAATAACCACAATATAAGACGGGTCTTTTGGAAAAGAGTACAATGCCATCAGTATTTTAACGCGCATTTCTTATTCTGAGAGACACAACATGAAACACATTCTGACCGCATCCTTATTCGCCTTATCTGCCTCTGTCTTTGCGGGGTCTGCCCCACACTGGACGTATGAAGGCAAGAGTGGTCCGGAAAACTGGGGCGAGCTCAGCGACGAGTTTGCCACCTGCAAGACCGGGAAATTCCAGTCGCCCATCGATATCCGTAACGCCTATAACGCCACGCTGCCGCCGCTGGAGATGAATTTCCATACCGCCGCCGAAAAGCTGGTGAACAACGGCCATACCCTGCAGGTGACCGCCAGCGACGAAGATGAATTCCGTCTGGACGATCAAATCTTTACCCTGCGCCAGTACCATTTCCACACCCCGAGCGAAAACCGGATCAACGGCAAATCCTTCCCGCTGGAAGCGCACTTTGTTCATGCCAGCAAAGAGGGCGACGTCGCGGTGCTTGCCGTTATGTTTGAGGTCGGCCCGGAAAACAGCGCACTCAACCCGCTGCTGGCGCGCCTTCCGAAGGAAAAGGACCACGAAATCTCGATTGATAAACACCTCGATCTTCGTCCGCTGTTCCCGGCTGACCTGCACTACTATCGCTTCAGCGGCTCGCTGACCACCCCACCGTGCACCGAAGGGCTGCGCTGGCTGGTGATGAAAAACACCGTCACCCTGTCAGAAAAGCAGCTGGAGATGTTTAAGCAAGCGCTTGAGCACAGCAATAACCGTCCGCTTCAGCCTCTGAACGGCCGCGTGATTGTTCAGTAAGGTGTTGTGAGTTAAAAGCATCCGCAGGCCGGGTCTCCCGGCCTAAAAGACGGTGTTACTTCATGTCGCATCATGCCTGGCTACAGACGGCTGAATACGAAACGTCTTGCGCCACTCCGTCGGGCTGACGCCAAAACGCGCCTTAAACTGTTGTCGCCAGGTCACCGCAGAGTTAAACCCCACCAGCTCGGCCACGCGTTCAACCGGCATATTGCCGGCTTCCAGTAAGATCTGGCTGCGCCGCAGGCGCTCGGCGGTGAGCCAGTCGGCCACGGTCATGCCGGTGGCGTTGACAAAATGGCGGGTCAGCGTGCGGCGGCTCATCGAGACCACCTTCGCCAGCGAGTCGAGATTATGCGGCTCGGTAATGTGTTGCTGCAGGTAGTCGATCAGGCAGTTAATCCGTGCGTCGCGGGTGTCCTTCGGCACCGGCTGGGCAATAAACTGCGCCTGACCGCCTTCGCGGTGCGGCGGCACAATCATCCGACGGGCGATCTGGTTGGCAACCACGCTGCCAAAGCGCTGACGGATGATATACAGGCAGCAGTCCAGCGCGGCGGCGGTCCCGGCGGAGGTAATAATATTGTCGTCATCCACATAGAGGGCGTTGATATCAAGCTGGACGCGCGGAAAAAGCGACTGGAAGTGATGTTCAAACTCCCAGTGGGTGGCCGCGCGCTTGCCGTCGAGAATGCCCGCATACGCCAGCACAAACGACCCCAGACACAGCCCGACGATTTCCGCACCGTTATCTCTTGCCTGCACCAGGCTGTCGAGCAGCACCTGAGGCGGGCGATCCAGCACGTGCTGCCAGTAGGGCACCACCACAATATCCGCCTGCGCGATGGCTGAAAAATCCTGCGTCGCGTTAAGGGCAAAGCCCTCTTTTGAGGTGAGAACGCCGGGTTTTTCGGCGCAGATCGTCACGTTAAAGCGCTTTTCGCCGGAAACCGCGTCGCCAAACAGAATACAGGGAACGGAGTAGTGGAACGGGCTAAACCCGTCCACCGCGACAATCGCGACGTTGATAAGTGGCATCTGTCTCTCCTTCCCTTTTTGGTGCTCAGAATATAACGGTTTCGCCGTCCTGGGGAATGCTCACCGCATCACCGATCTGGTTTGCTTCCACGTATTCCCGCAGCGCGCGGCGGCTCAGCAGGCAGTGGTTAATGGCTTCCATGTGGACCGCCACAATTTTTGCCTGCGGCAGCAGGAAGTGAACGTTGAGCAGATCCTGTTCCCCCATAATGATGGGCCCGAAACCGATCACATGCGCGTATCCGGCATTAAGCACCACCACATCCGGCTGGTGTTTTTGCAGATCGGCCGCCACCGCATCACGCCAGACGGTATCGCCCGCGATGTAGAGCGTTTTCTCGTCCGGGTGGCGCAGAACCACACCGCAGGCTTCGCCCAGACGCTCTGCCAGCTCCGGCACCGCGTACGCGCGATCGGTACCGTGCTGGCCGCCGTGGGTTTTCGCGATGAGGATATCACCAAAGGTGGACTCGTCGGTCATGACCGTGAGGTTATGAAAACCCTGGCTTCGCAGCAGCGCGGCATCACGATCGTTTTGCACATAGATCGGTTTGTCTTTGGCGATCAGTTCCACCGCCGCGCGATCCCAGTGATCGTCATGGGTGTGGGTGACGATCACCGCATCGGCGTCCAGCAGCGTGCTGACGTCAACGGGCAATTCAACCATTGGGTTACGGATCTCGGCCCGCGCCGTGCCGGGGAAACCGGGATAAGCGTCTTTTGCGGCCAGCATCGGGTCGATCAAAAAGCGTTTACCGGCATACGTGATCAGTTGGGTAGCATTGCGAATATGAGTGATGTTCATGGGCTATTCTCCTGTGCGTGTGATAAGGAGAATAGCCCGCGACCCGGCGTTAGCCTGTGGGCTAATGGGCGATGAACGATGAAATCGGGTCAATCGATAAACCGTTTACGCACCCGCTCCAGCGGCGCAATCAGCAGATTGATAAGCGGTTTGCGATCGATAACGATATCGGCGTTAACCGTCATCCCGCCCATCAGCAGACGCTTTTTGTTGTCCGGATCGGTAAACCAGGAAGGCACCCGCACCTTGGCAAGATAGTAGTTCTGCCCCTCCTGCAGCGGGATAAGCGCCGAATGCGCATCAATATTCACCTCGTAAAAATCAGACAGGGTGGCCTCCACCGAGCCATATTTATCCACCGGCCAGGAGTCAAAGCGCAGCTTCACCTTATCCCCTTTCGCCACCCGGCCCACGCCCGTAGCTGGCACATAGAGGTACCCCTCCATCGACGCGGCGGTGTTTTTACGGATCACCACCACCACCTCGCTGTTTTGCGTAATGGCCCGGCCCGGCGGGAAGTTGATCGCTACCACGTAGCCATCGGCAGGGGCCAGCATGGCCATCGTAGAGCTGCCCCGGCTGGAGAGGTTGCGGTCAATTTCGCTGATCCGGTTTTTCACGTACAGCAGCTCCTGGCTCAGGGAGTCGATTTGCGACTGAGTGCTGTCGGTCAGGCTGGTTTTGCGCGCCTCCAGATCGAGGATACTGCTCTCCTCCAGCGTCAGGTTAAGCTGCGCGTTGAGCACGTCGTTGTGGCTTTTATCCAGATCGACCTTCGACACATAGCCTTTCCCGGATATCGCTTTCCACGCCTCATAGGTATCGGTGCTGTTTTTGAGCAACGCACGCAGCTTTTTCACTTTGTCGCGGGACACCACAATCTGCCGGTCGGCAATATCCAGCTGCTGCGCCAGGTTTTTCCGGTACGTAGCGATAGAATCTTCAATGGTCTGCACGCGCTGCTCGCTGCGCTTTTTCTCCGCCTCCATCTGCTGGCGATCGAACTGCACCACCGAGCCCTGCTTGCCGCCGTAGTCCTGCGACACGGTAAAAAGCGGGTCATTCTCTTTCACGTACTGGCCTGGACGTACGGCAAAATCCACGATGGTGCCGGACTCTCTGGCACGCACTTCCACATCCCCCTGGGCCGGGATCAGCACCCCGCGCGCCAGCGTGGTTTCCGAAAAGTTAAAGACGATCGAAAAGACCAGCAGACAGAGAAAAAAGGAGATAAACAGCGTTAACACGCCTTTCAGCCGCGGGGCGTTGATCTCGTAGCTCTTTGAAAAATGGTGCGGGATCAGCGCCCGACGTTGTCGGTTTCGGTTTCTTAATTTCACGACATGTCATCCATGATAAATCACTGAAAGATCGTCCCATGCACTCCAGAGCGTGGGGGTTTTACGCAACGCGTTCAGCGTGGCGGTGGCGGCCTGACGGTACTCCGCAGGGGCATAGGTCTGGCTCTCCAGCGCAAATTCCGCCGAGTGCAGCGAGCAGCCGGGCAGTAGCGTACGAATCACGTATCCGTAGCGCGTTAAAAAGCGCGTCGACACGTCCGTTAACCACGCTTTCTGGTCGCCCGCCTGGGTCATGAACAGCGGCGCATCCGGGAGGCGCTCATCCACCAGCAGCACGGTCACCAGCCGGTGCGGGGTAAAAAACGCCCCTGCCCGCCGCTCCTCGTGTGCCGCCATCAGCTTGTGCAGCGCGGGAAGGCGGGTAACAAACTGAAAGCGCACGTCGTCTGGCGCGGTGGCGAGCAGCGCATCCGCGATCAGGCCAAATCCGGCCCAGCGCATGCCCAGCAGCAGGGTGCGGGGCTGAGAATAGAAATCCTGCTCGCGGGTAAATGCCGCCACCCGGGCGTGGAGATCGAAACGCACGTTGCGCCGCCACAGCGCGGGCGGGAAGATCTGCTCGACAAAATGAAAGCCGCTCATCTCCAGGGCGTTCTGGCGCAAAAAATCGGGTGGGACGTCAGCCTCCGGGCAGCGCATAAACTGGCTGTAGTTTTGCGTGATCCGGCTTGCGAGCAGCGTGCGTCCGGCCTGCCGGGCGCAAAGTCGGGCGTAGAGACGGGGCAGAAACATCATTGCTCACTCTCCCGCAGCGTGCCGTTTTCCATGGTGTAGAGCCGTCCGTGACAGCCCACCACCTCCGGCGAGTGGGTGACAAACACCAGGCCAATCCCCAGGCCACGCAGGTTCGCCAGCACCTTCTGCGCCGTGGTTTTATCGAGGTTTGCCGTCACTTCATCGCACAGCAGCAGCTTCGGCTGGCTGTATAGGGCGCGCGCCAGCACCAGACGCTGCATCTCGCCGGCGGAGAAAAAGGTATTTCCCGGCAGCAGCTCCGTTTCGTATCCGTGCGGCAGACGCGCAACCACGTGGTCAATCTCCGCCAGCCGGCAGGCAGCAATCACCCGCTCTTTGTCCGGCGCGCTATCAAAGCAGGAGAGGTTATCCAGAATGGAGCCGGTAAAGAGAATATCGTCCGCATGCACAATGCGAATATGCTGGCGCAGAGAGGAGAGATCGCACTCGGTGATCGGGATCGCATTGATCCGCAAACTGCCCGATGTGGAGAGCAACATCCCGGAGATCAGACGCAGCAGTGTGGTTTTCCCGGAGCCGCTCTGGCCGACAATCACCGCCTCTTCGCCCTGCTTGAGCGTCATGTTGATGTGCTGCAGGGTCGCCTCACGTCCCGGATAAGCAAAAGAGACATCCTCAAAGGCCAGACTGACGGGTGAAGTCACAATCTTCCGGCCAAACTGGCTGGCTTCAGAGGGGGCAAACAGCAGGTCGCCCACGCGATCCAGCGGCCCTTTCAGCGCATTTTTGTCCAGCAGCTTTTGCGCCACCTGTACCATCGCGTCGGAGAAATAGCGTTTGTAGCTGATGTAGGCATAGAGCATCCCGATACTCATCTGCCCTTCCAGAATAAGCCACGCGCCGAAGCAGACCACCAGCAGCTGCTCGGCGTTGATCACCAGCAGCGAGGCAACATCAAAGCGGGCCAGCAGGCGCTCTTTGCGCATCAGCCCGGCGATGTGCTCACGCTGGGATTTGTCCATCACCGCGTCCCGGGCCTGCTCCATGTTGTTGGCCTTCAGGGTGATGATCCCCTTCTGCGTCTCCACCAGCAGCGATTCATACTTTGCGGTGCGCTCGATGGAGTCGTCCACCGCGCGCTGGTAAGGGCCGATCAGCGAAAAGCGGATCAGGAAGAACACCCCCATCAGCAGCATCGTCAGCACGGCGATTTTCACGTTATACAGCAGCATAAACAGCAGGCTGGTGAAGGCGATCAAGCTGGAAAAGAGGATCTGCACATAGCCATTGCTGATGAACTCCGCACAGGCATGCAGCGATTTTTCAATCGCCAGCACAATGCCCGGCGGACGGCTGCGGAACCAGCCGGTCTGGGTACGCAGCATATAGCGGCGAACCGACTGGCTGAGGTCGTCATAGGCGATGTTACGCATCAGGATCTCAAGCAGTTGCTTGAGGAACTTACCTACGACTTCAAAAATAAAGACGATAGCGAAAATGGCGGTGAGTAAGATCACCAGATCGTTGTCGTTGCGCGAGATGGCCTCATCCATGATCAGCTGCACGTAAGTGGGGCTGGCCAGCATGGTGATGAGGGTAAAAATCGAGAGCACAAACAGCAGCACCTGCCGCTGAAATAAGCTCGGGGATTTATTGGCCAGCCGCCCCAGCGTGAGCGTCTCGTCAGGGGATTTTTTGTCGAAGCGCGGCGTCGGCTTCAGCTCCAGCACGTAGCCGGAAAAGAGTTTTTGCGCCTCCTTGAGGCTGTAGCGACGCACGCCGCTGGCCGGGTCGTGGACCGTTACGCTGCGCCCGTCAACCTTCACGATCACCACGAAATGATTGCCGCGCCAGAAGGCGATGAGCGGCAGTTCGGCACTTTCAATTTCAGTGATTTCGCCCTTGAGCACCCGGCCCGTCATATTTTTATCGCTGGCGAGGGTCATGAGTTCCGCCATCGAAGTGCCCGCGTCGGCAGAGACGGTAAGCTCCCTGCGCAGCTGGCTGACGGAGACGTGGTGTTCATAGTGCCCCAGCACCATCGCCAGGCAGGCCAGCCCACATTCGGTATATTCATGCTGGCGAATAACGGGTGTCTTACCCTTTTTTTTATACTGAAAAAGCGAAAACATAATTATCCGTGGCTGAAATAAAAAAATGGCCCGGCAAAGCGGGCCATAAGCATAGGTCGATAACTTATGCGCTGAAGAAGCCGCCGATGAAGCCGCCCACCAGGCCAAACACACCACCGATGGTGCCGCCCAGCGCGCCTAACATCTGGCTGCCTGCGTTATAGCCTGCGCTCGCGCCCTGAAGGGCAGCAGCAAACGGATCCCAGCCACCGATGATGGCCTGTGCTTTTTTGAAATCGATAACTTGCATGATTGTCTTCCTGTTCGTTGAATTAGTTGTAGCTGCCAACCAGCGCACCCAGGAAGCCCATTGCGCCACCCAGAATTCCGCCAACCACGCCGCCTACCATGCCCATGATGCTTGCACCGGTGTCATAACCCAGCTGTGCACCTTTAACGAGGCCAGCGAATGGGTTTAATGCACCACCGATAATATCTTTCGCTTCTACGAATGAAATCGCTTTCATTTTATTCTCCTGTAGTTGTAAATCTTCAGCTTGCGCCAAAGGATAATTTCCTTTTATGAAGGAAAGCGGTTGTTACGGGCAGCGCGTAAGCGGAATGATTTTATTTCCATAAATAATCATCCGCCTTGCGGGCTGCGCGTAATTATCTATTTCCAGCCGTTGACCCGGTGGAAGATATTTTGAGTCATTATATTGTGAGCTACATCCCTGAGAAGAGACATATTTAAACCAGGTATTCCCGGTATTACTCACCACCCCGTTACTAAACGTATAATCAAAATGCCTTGTCCATGGTCGGACAATTAAAATAGCCTCAAGCGAAACCACCACATCCGACTGAATGCGTTGGCCTTTGCTCATCACAACCCGCGCCTGAAGCGGCGTCTCGGTGAATTTAACGCGATAATAGCGTTCTTTGCTGTCGTGCGGGCCGGTATAATAAAACTTAAACCCGGCCCGCTCGCCGCTCTCCAGAGTTAACTGTTTTGGCGAGAACATCACCTCGCCATCTTTTATTTCAGTCTCTTTCCCGTGTTCTTTTGGGACATCAACCTGAATAAGCGAAACAGTATAATTCTGCCGTACGCTGGTATCGTTTTTTATTGGCTGAAAAACAACTTCTTTTTCAGGTAGAAAATCAATATTTAGATTTTCAATAATTAAAGCATTTGCGCTTGCGGAAATGAAGCAATTTATTGCGAAAATAGCCAGGAATTTTCCAGTCATACACGTTTAATTCCAGGATGCACTGACATCAATTCGACCCTGAGCCGTCACTTCACCAAACCACGTATTACCGTCATAGGTGGTTTTCGATACCGGGTTATTCATCACAAACTGCAATACCAGCGGGGTTTTCCACAGCCACATGTCCGTCACGCCTGAGCTTATCTTGTCCCACTCTTCCGCATGGGTGGCGGGTGCGGGAATGGACAGCGCCTCGCCTTTGCAGTTATGCGCCTTCAGCGTTTGGCTTTTGCCCAGCAGCACGTTACCGGGGACAGGCACCGTGAAGCCGTTACCGCTAAAGGCACAGTAGTCCACGCCGTTCAGACTCTGCGTCGGCCCGGTGACCTTCACCGTGACCGCAATCGCGGCATCTTTTTGCGCGCCGCTGTAGGTAATGGTGTAGGGGATCTCTATCGGCCCCTCGCCAATCGTGCCTTTCCCGGAACCGCCCAGGCCGTTAGGGTCGAGCGTGTAATCCGGGTTATCCGGCACGATCGCAAGGCCTGGCTGGATAGGGTCAATCACCAGCCCGCCCCCCGGCTGGAAGCAGAAATCCGCCGCCAGCGAGCTGTTACCCGGCGTCAGGCACAGGCTGACGATATTGCCGATGTTGTTGCCATCCCCCGCCTGCGCCACGCTCAAAATCAGCGCCTTCGGGAGGAAGATTTTCAGGTACGCCTTGCCGCCGTTTTTTTGCGGCGCCGCGAGGAAGGTATTCGCCAGCACGCGCGTGTCGCTCAGGATGCCGCCGGAGATGCTGTACCAGTTGCTCTCATCGAAGGTGATTTCCGCCGCCAGCCCCGTCCCCCCGTTCATGTGCGATTGCAGCACGCCGTTCACGCGGGACGAGGTCAGCGCCAGCCCCGGGTTGTAGCCGGTGATATCTTCCCCGACAAAGGTGTATTCCAGCAGTTCGCAAAGCACACCCGACACCGTATTGCGGGTGTATTTAGTACACGTCGCCCCGGTTGAACCATCCACAATGGTCACCTCGCCGCTGATCGGGTCAATGCCCAGATCCAGCGCCCGCGAGTTGGTCATGGTCAATGTGCCGACCTTATGCAGCGTGTTGGTGGTGGTGACCTTGCCGATAGAGGAGATCTGCGGCGTGGAGGTAATCGTCACCTCGTTGCCAGGTGCAGCATTGAGCAGATAATCAAAGAACGGATCCCCCAGCACCCAGCGGCCATAAGCGGTGCCCGGCTCAATGACCGGCGGTTTCACCACCATGGACGTGTCGGTATAGCTGGTCGTCGCGGTATAGCCCGTGGTACCACAGCTTGACGAACACGCGGTGCCCTTAAAGAACGGCGAGGCGCTGGAGCCAGTGACGCTGAAGTTGATGGTCAGCGGGCTGCCTGCCGGGCCGTTAAAACTGTTGTCCGGAATATAGGTGGCAATCCCGTTGTTGGTTTTGGCACTCAGGGTGGGCCACTCCCGCGAGCCGTGTAAAAACGCGGTGGAGGTGCTGTTCAGACTGAACAGCGCCGCCGTGTTGCCCGTCCCGTTGTTGTCCGGGTTGTTGATCGCGAAATAGGGCATCTGCTGCGCCTGCGCCGCCGCGCTTATCAGCAGCAGATTAAGAGCGAATATCTTTTTCATCGTCACGTTCCCGTGTTCCTTTTGCTTCCTGCCAGACGAAATCGCCTTTATCGCAGGAGATGTCCCCAAGCCACAGCGCGCCACGGTTGGACGCAATATCCAGACGCACCTCGCAGACGCTGTCGTCCGGCGTGGCAATGCTGAGCACCGGATTGTTCTTGTCCACGTCAATCACGAAGCGACCGTCGTTTTCGGTGCGGGTCAGACCCACGTGGTTTTTGATTTGCGTGGCGCTCACCGGATTACCGTTGGCATCAACAAGGCGGCCAAACAGGGTGACGATTTTTTTCACCTGCGGCTTCATCACCACCGTGTTCCCTGGGTAAACCGTGATATGACGACGGGCATTTGCGCCAATGTCATAGCTTTCGGTGCCGGTTTCACTGTTCATGACCTCCAGGTCATAGGCCTGATAGGCCGGTAACGACAGCCAGGTTTTATCGCCCTTGATGCGCTCCGTGCGGCCGTTGAGCTTCAGCGTGAGCGACTCGTCGGACTTAAGCCCGGTACTGACGATCACCCCTGCGCTGTGGGTGCCTTTACCGGCCGCAACCGCCTCTTTCGACCAGCCCACGCTGCCGTCGCTGGTCAGCGTGGAGTTCCAGCCTTTGCTGGTGCCGCTCTGCACGCTCAGAATGTTGCTGTTCCACGGCGTGTCGAAGCTCACGCTGCCCCCGCCGCTCACGGTGCGATCCTGGTTGCTGCTGAAAGCTCGTGAAACGTTGGCGGTAACCGACTTCAGGTAATCTCCTTCGAACTGGCGGCTGGCGCTGACGTTAAGCGCCGTGCCGGTATCGCGGTTATGGGAAACGCCCACCGAGACGGTGTTACCCAGCGGGATCGAGAAATCGAGCATCACGTAGCGGTCTTTCTCTTCGTAATAGCCTTCGTATTTATTACGCGACATCCCCACCCGCAGGCGCGCCGTACCATAACGACCGGCATACAGCCCCTGGGAGTAGTCAACCTGATAGCGTTTATAGCGGTATACGTCGTCTTCCTGTCGCATCAGGCTCAGGTTGCCGGCGGACGGCAGGCCAAACGACGGCAGGCTGAACGATGCCCCCCACGTGTTGCCTTTGTTTTCATAGATATCAAGGAACTTGCCGCTGGAGAGCTGCTCATGCGAGTACCAGACCGAACCGATATTCCACGGCAGGCTGACGTTAGCCCCGTAGTTGGCGCGGTACGTTCCGTCAGAGGCGGCCATCGTCTGGGTATTCACCGAGAAGTACCCGGTCAGGTTCAGGGAGGCCCACAGTTCACTGACCACGTGTTCGCGCATCATATAGCCGGAGGCGTTCCAGTCGACCATCCCGCTGCGCTTGCTGAAGGAGGCGCCGACCAGCGACATGGTGTCTTTATGTTTGGTGTCGTAATCGTAGTAGTAGCTGTTGTCCTGCTCGTTTTTCCGTTTGGCGTACTTCTTATAGTTGACGACGGATTTGTCGCGGCTATAAATCCCGCCCCACGTCTGCCAGCGCAGCGATTCCGACACGTTGTTGGTGAAAGGTTTGTTCACGGTGTACATGCTCCGTGACACGGTGCGGCTGCCGCTGACCACCTCGACTTCCACGCTGTAAATCCCGTAGGGCAGCGCGCTGGTGTCGATTTCGTGGTTACCCACGTCAAAGCGCTGAATACCAATAAGCTGGCCGTCACGACGAATGCGGGCTTCTCCGGCGGTCGGGAAATAGACCACGATCGGCGTCAGGGAGAGGGTATTGTCCCGCTTACGCGAGTTGGCCTGGTTCCCCACGGAGACGCCGTACACCTCTCCGCCGGAGATCCCGCTGACGCTGGCGAGAGACTGCATCGCCCAGCCGTTCAACATCCCGGCGGCGTAGCGCATGCCCTGATAGTCACGTTCCCACATGACCGCGTTCATCTGGGTGTCGCTGCTGTTCTCGTTAACGTAGCCCGAGCCATCGACCAGCAGGTGATCGACCCCCATCGAGACCCAGCTTTTGGCGTTGAGATAGCCGGATGACCAGCTGTCGCCGTAGCCGCTCTCGGTGTGATACGCCCCCAGGTTATAGGAGAGCGTGCCGCTCAGATCGTCTGATTCAGGGGCATCGATATCCACCTCACGCGGACGAATATTGACCCCGTAGTCACGTTGGGAGAGGTTCAGCAGCAGGCGCATTTTTTTCTGATCCAGCTCGAACGCCGACCCGGCGCTCACCGGAATACGCATATGGTCGTCAAACTGCTTGCCGTTGATGCTTTGCAGCAGCGTCCGCATCTCTTTTGACAGGCGAATACCGTTGTCTGACTCCTGGACCTGGACATCGCGCAGCCCGAGCTGCCGGTCTTCTGCGTAGATCGTTACGTCGCCAATACGGACATACTCGCTCACGTCACCGGTGCTGCCCGCCTGTTGCGCTGCACCCGGGCGGGTATTGACCAGATAAACGGGGATTTTGATCCCCTGCTCCAGCAGGGCATAGAGCGAGTCGGGAAAACGGTAATTAGCGATAACCACGGAGCTGGAGGCCGCATGCGCATACGCGGGCAAGAGGCCGGATGTGCACGCCATCATCACCGGCAACACTAATTTATTTTTCACCATGCATCCTTACTTAACAGGAATGAACTGTTTCAGGTCCCAAATTCCGAGATGAAAATGGCTGTCCGTTACGTTGATATCGTCGATCGCGCGGGAGGTGCCCGGCATCAGGTAAAAGTTTTTGACGCACGGCGTGGTCGGCGATTCCGGGTTGGGTTTCAGGCAAGTTCCGCTCGCGTTCACGCGAAACGCGGTATTGCCCTTATTGGTGATCTTCCCGGCCACGTAGACGAAATCGACGTTCTTCTTCCGGGGCTGGACCACCAGAATGGTACTCACCACGGCGCGGGTCATCCCTTTGCCATTCTTTTGCGTGCCGTTGTCGAGATCTTCGCTGACCCCTTCATCAATGAAGGTAATGCGGTAATAGCGCTCCCGATCGTCGGCCTTACCGTGATAGTAAAATTTGACGATATTGCTGGTTCCGGCGGGCATGACCATGTGCGTGGGCGTCAGCAGCAGCTCGTCGGTTTGCTCTGGATTAATCACCACGCCTTCATCCATCGGGCTGCTGATACGCTGGGCGCTGATGGAAATAATGCGCACGCTGTCCGCTTCGTTTTTTAATTCCTTGGCGGTGGAATCCGCATCGGCAGGAATAATGGTGGTGACTTTGCCAACATTAATCGCCAGCGCGGAGGAGGAAATAAATAATAAAGAGAAGAAGATGGGTTTGAGGCTAAACATGATATTTCCCTAAACAGGGGCTTACGCCCCTGTAACTGTCAGCTCTTAGCCCCAGGTTGCGCGGAACGCAACGGAGACAGTACCTTCCCACAGGCTGTTGGTCAGGTCTTTGAACTCTTTCGCCGCACCGGTGCTGTCCTGTGCAGAATCGACGTAGAACACAAACTTGTCCTGGCCGGTCACTTCGGTGTTTGCCGTCGCGCCTGCGCTGGTGGTCAGGTTCCACAGGCCAGAAGAGACGCCGGTGTTGTTTGAAGAGTCAACCAGGGTAGTCCATGCCGTTGACTTCGTACCCACTGTGCCACCGATGGAGCCCAGATCGGTCCCGCCAAAGCGCGCGCCCACTTTCAGTTTGGTTGCTTCGCCGCCAACGCTGAACAGGGTGTTGTCAGAGTCATCAACGATAGCTTCCAGTTTGAAGCTGGTTGCAGAAGAGTGATCGCCACGAATAGCCACATCAAACAGACCGGTGTCGGTGTTAAAGGCTTTCGTGTTTGCGCTATAAACGAAGTTCAGTGCGCGTGTTGGGGTGACAACCAGATCGGAATCGCTGTCTTTCGTTGCAGAAGCTTGCCAGGTTGCAGAAGCGGTAGTTTCCGCTGCATGAGCAACGCTCAGGGCAGAAAGAGACAGCAGTGAGCCCAGAACGATAGCGTTCAGTTTATTCATTTATTTAGTCCTTCAAAAAAGAATCCAGATGTTTAAAAAAGGGGAGCCCCTTTTTCGGGGCGAAGTATAGTCACCCGAAAAATAACGAGGCAATACAGAAAATTTCATTCCCTTTAAAGCAAAAGATGAAAAATATCCACCTGCTTTTGCATCTTGTTGTTACATAATGAATAAAATTGAGACTTTTTGATGAATAGATAAACATCTATTCTGGTTATTCTGCAGAATATCAGGATGTGGGTACCGCCACGCACATCATTATTGGTAATACCAGCCCTTTAATTAGCCAGGCATGACCTTTAACCCGGGTAACATAAAAGAAGTCGATACTGTCCATTAGCAGCTCATTGACAATTCCATCCGGGGCAATGTCATCATCAGATTTCTGCAGTTTTTTTCCTTTAATATAGTAAATATCACTGCCAGCAACTTTCTCAACGTTAAGGACATAGTTTCGGTCAATCAAATAACGTTTGTCGCCGCGGGTGAATACCCCTTTATGGATCACCGTGACAATATCGCTGCCATTAAACAGAAACAGCGTGGTTAACGACAGGGCGGTCGACTCTCCCGTTGAATAGTTTTTCCTGGAAACTGTATCAGACTGACAGCCAAATCCCACTTCCTGAGTTCTTTTCGGGTAAAGCACGGCAATGACGATAACGGAAAGCAGCAGTACCACGCCCAATAATATACCCATCTGTCTCTTCGACATGATCTTAACTCCCTGTCAGGCTTCTGTAAGAGATGCAATTTTTATAGCTATCGGCGCCATCCTGCAGATAACAGACGGCCAAAAAATCATTTTCCAGCTGTGATTTTTTAAATTTTGAATAATAGGCATCAGCAGCCTGATGTTCGCAGTCGATATGTTGACGGACGATCGCCTCTTTAGCGCGGTTAAGATAGACCTGCAGCGGCTGATACATGTTCTTATCGATAAGATAAACCGTACAGCGGTCAATTTTGCCCAGCCGATAGATATCGGACTCCTTCGGTCGATCGGCAACGCGCATATTTTGGTAGAACAGCAGCGCGGCAATACCCATTATTGCCACCAGTGCCATCACGAACAGGGTGGTAAAGCCGCTGTCCCGACGACGCAAACCTTCAGGCGGGTCTCGCTGCTGCGTCACAATATCGACGGTTTCCGCCACCATTTTTTCCGGAGCGGCCACGGGCGGCCTGACAGTGTGATGTTCAATATGCGCGGCCAGACTAAAACCTTTTCCACGAATGGTCTTAATCAGTAGCGGGTCACGTCCTAAACTCCGAAAAGCTTTTCTAATTTCACTTATGGCAACATTAAGACTGACCGAGGAGCCGGAAAAACCCCGGTCTTCCCAGACTTTCTTAATCAGGTCGTCCCTGTCGAGGGTTTTACCATTATTAATGATGAGTTCATATAACAAACGTGCCGCCTGATTTGATAACTTAATGGAAGATTCCTCTTCTCCATTTATCATGATCACACCGGAGTCCACTTCATAAAGCATTGCGAGATCAATAAGATACTTCATATGATTGTTACACCACTGTTATAAACGACTGTATTTCCCTCGCAATAATAGGTCTAAAGAGGGTGTGGTCAAGTCATCAAATATTATTTGAGCACGCCGCATAGAAAACTTCATAAATTAACAATTATTAATTCATTAATTAAGACCTTCGAATGAAGGCATTTAGGTTATGATCCTTAAAAGAACGTTATAGCAAGATTATAATCTCATTATTTTAATCTTAACGGAATAATGTTTTGTTATGTATCTTTTTGATGCAACATAATATCGTCAAGGCTCGTACTCAAGGTCGCGATGCGCGTAAGCCTGTCACAGTGTGTTGCGCAGCCGGGAAACATTCTTTTTTAGATAAAACAAAATATTATGGAGTTTATCATGTTCAAAACGATCATGACCGTATCTGTGCTTGGCGCAGCCATTGCCTCTACTCACGCCATTGCCGCAGATAACTCAGCGGGTGGCGTAATTAACTTTACCGGTGCTATTACCGATACCACCTGTACGATTAATGGCGGGAAAAGCGCGGATATGACCGTCGCCCTCTCCCCCATTTCGGTTAAGGATGCCGGAACAACGGTTGGCCTGATTACAAAAAATAAAAAATCCATTTCGTTAACCTTCTCTGGCTGTACGCCAGCAGCAGGTACGACCGGTACGCCGCTGAAAGTGTATTTCTCCAGCGCCGATAATATTTCTACCGACGGCAAATACCTGCTGAATAACAGCGTTAATGAAAACGACGCCAGCGTGGCGCGTAATGTCGGTTTCGCCTTAGTTGAACCAGGTAAATCTACACCGGTTACGCTGAACCAGGCTTACACCACCAGCATTATGGGTACCTCAGCGGCGCCAGATTCAGAAACGCTGACGCTGGACGTTTATTACTATAAAACCAACGCCGCTGCTGCAACGGTCGGTGCGTTGAGCTCTAACGTGACCTACACCATTTCCTACCTGTAATTTCAGTTAATCAGGCTTCGTCCCGGCGAAGCCTGTATTTAAGGTTACCAATATGCGTAAGATTATTATGCTGGCATCTCTGCTGCTCAGCGCGGGCAACGCATGGGCCAATATTGTGATTAATGGCACGCGTGTTCTTTATCCTGAGAATAACAAAGAGGTCATTGTTCAGTTAATCAATACGGGTGATGCCCCTGCGCTGGTGCAATCCTGGATTGATGACGGCGATATTAACTCCACCCCGGAAACGGCAAACGTTCCTTTTTTGTTATCGCCACCGGTGGTGAAGGTCAGCGAACATAATGGTCAGCAATTGCGGATAAAAAAGTTGCCTGCGAATTTACCGGGCGATCGCGAATCGGTCTTTTTCCTGAACGTGCTCGACATTCCGCCAAAGCCGGAAAATATACAAAACCAGAATACCGTTCAGCTGGCGATTAAATCACGCATCAAAATGTTTTATCGCCCGGCCTCGTTAACCGGCACGCTGGATAACGCAACGGGGAAACTGACGCTGATTGCCAGCGGTAAACAGTTCCGCATCGTTAATGACAGCCCTTTCCATATTACGGTTGCCAATATTTCCCAGGGCAAAACCAAATTATTGCAGGAATCACCGATGGTCGCGCCATTTGGTCAACTCACCGTCGCAACAAAAAGCGCGGTGAAACGCGGCCAAACCTACCAGCTGATGTATGTGGATGATTTGGGTGCGTATAAAACCCGCACGCTCACCAGCCAGTGATCGGAAAGACTCACCATGAAAATGAAACAAAACAGGCTCTGCATGCTGGCTGTCTGCTCGCTTCTGCTTTCGCATAAATCAGGTGCGGTAACGTTTGATACCTCCCTGCTTGCTGGCGCATCCGGTGAGTCCGATCTGTCACGCTTTTACGAAAACAACGCCATGCCAGCCGGTCCCCAGGAGATGGATATTTACGTCAACGGAGACTGGAAGGGGCGCTATACGGTGACCTACGGCGAGCAACAGGATGACGTTCGCCTTGCCTGGAAAGACGCGCTTATGCTGGGGATCAACACCAAAGCGATTCCGGCCCCCGCCATTACTGACGGCCAGGTGCAGCTGCACGATCTGGTTCAGGGCGGCGAGGTAAAAACGGACACCAGCACGCTGAGTCTGGCACTCACCGTGCCACAGGCGGCCGTCTTACGTACCGAAGAGGGCTATGTTGCCCCTCAGTTCTGGGACGAAGGGATCCCGGCGCTGATGCTCTCCTGGAACACCACCTGGTACAACACGCGAACAAAAGGCTCCGCCAAAGAGACCAACGATGATTTTTACGCCGGGCTGGATTCCGGTGCCAACCTGCTCGGCTGGCAGTTTCGCGACAGCAGTACCTGGCGCAAATCCGCCAGCGGTGACAGCAGCTGGCAGAATAACACCCGCTACCTGCGCCGCCCGCTGGCAGCGCTGAAATCCAACCTGACGCTGGGCGACTTTTATATTCCCGGCGATCTGTTTGATTCCCTTCGTGTGCGCGGCGTGTCGCTGGCCTCCGATATGAAAATGCGCCCTAACTCGCAGCAGGGCTTTTCACCGGTGGTACATGGCGTGGCGCGCACTAACGCCCTGGTGAAGGTAATGCAGAACGGTAACGTCATCTATCAGGAGAACGTTCCGCCGGGCCAGTTCACCCTCGACAGCATTCAGCCGACCGGTTCAGCGGGCGACCTGCTGGTGGTCGTGCGCGAAGCGGACGGTTCCCAGCAATCATTCACGGTGCCTTTCTCTGCCGTGCCCGGCATGCTCAAAGAGGGTGTGAGCGAGTACAGCGTGGTGGCGGGAAAGGTTCATCAAAACACCCTTGAGGCGGACCCGGCGTTCCTGCAGGCCACGCTGCGCTATGGCTTTAATAACCTGATGACCGGCTATACGGGCACGATCGTGAGCGATAATTATCAGGCGGGGCTTATCGGCACCGGCTGGAATTTGCCCTTTGGCGCGGTATCCGTGGATGTCACCCACGCCAAAACCACGCTGCAGGACAGAACCGACAGCGGCCAAAGCTTTCGCGTGTCGTACAGTAAATTTATCGATACCACAGCCACCAACTTCACGCTGGCGGCCTACCGCTACTCCACGAAAGGGTATTACAGCTTTAGCGACGCGCTTTACTCCCGGGAAGGGTATCAACGCCTGAAAGCACAGTATGACGAGTATGAAGATCGCTTCGGGGTCGCCCCGGAGATGACGATGAGCACCTGGGATGCCCTGCGCGCCGCACAGCCTAAAAACACCTTCACGCTTAACCTGAACCAGCGTCTGCCCGATAACTGGGGCACGGTGTTTATCTCGGGTACACAGCGCGACTACTGGAATTCCCGCCAAACCTCGCGCGAATATCAGGCCGGCTACTCCAACGCCATCGGCCGGGCCAGCTATACCGTCTCCGCCAGCCGGGTGCGCAACAGCGAGCGTGAAGAAGAGACGCGTTTTTACCTCTCCCTCAGCCTGCCGTTCTCGCTGTTTGATAACAACGCGTGGGTCACCTCCAGCCTGACGGCCAGCGACTCGCATTATGAACAGAGCAATATCAGCATGAGCGGCAACGCGCTGGCGTCGAACCGCCTGAGCTATACGCTCTCCGGCAGCAATGCGCGGGGCGGGAACAACACCGCCAGCGTGAACACCGCATACCGGGCAAACTTCGCGACGCTTGGCGGCTCCTACAGTGAATCCTCCGACTACCGCCAGATGGGGCTGAACGGGCGCGGCAGCCTGGTGGCCGTGCCGTGGCATCTGCTTGCCTCCAACGAAACCGGCTCCACCATGACCATTGTCGATGCGCCGCAGGCGGAAGGGCTGATGGTTAACGGCGACGAAAGTATCGTGACCAACCGTGATGGCGTGGCGCTGGTGCCTTACGCCACGCCGTACCGTAAAAATGCCATCACCCTGTCCGAAACGGCGAACAGCCGCGGGGCAGAAGTGCTGGGCAACATCGCTAACGTCGCCCCTTACGATGGCGCGGTGAACTATATCCGCTTCGATACCGACCAGCGCCAGTCCTGGATGCTGCGCGCCACCCGCCCGGACGGGGCACCGTTGCCGTTTGGTACCGAAGTGCTGAACGAGCGCGGCGAGTCGGTGGGTTATGTCGGCCAGGCCAGCGTGCTCTACATTCGCGCGGAACAACCACCACGTGAGCTTAGCGTTCATTTGCGTGGCGGAAATTGCACTATCGCCGCACCGGCGTGGGGGCTGGAAAGCCCGTCCTCTGTTTGCCATTACTAACGGAACATCAACATGATACGGTTACTGACCTTTCTGTTTCTCGCCTGCGTCAGCGGGGCAAGCTATGCCACCTGTTCCGGGGGCAGTATTTCCTATGGCCCGCCGATCAGCGTCGATCTGTCGGATAAGCTGACGCCCGCCACGCCGACCTGGACCGGGAGCTTCAGCACCCAGTACAGCGGCTCGTTTAACTGCTCAACCGGCAACAGCGAGTTTTCTTACACGCCGATCCTCTCGACCGACAGTAAGTACGCCACCATTCTGGGCTTCAGCAATGACAAATACAGGGTGCGGGCGGAGATCACCAGCACGCATCCCAACAAGACGCTGAGCGCGAGCGGTAACCATACGGCTTCAGAACTGAATACGCCGTTTACCGTGCGCTTTACGCTGGTTGATCAGAGTGGTACGACCCTCTCGGGGGACACGGCGACCATGAGCGATGTCTTGTTCGTCAGCGATATGAGCGGCATGTCGTTCTGGGAGATCATTACCTGGCCGATCAATCAGCTGGTGAAAATCGTGCAGTGGCTGTTTAACGGCTTTAAGTGGCCATACGATAACCGGGATATGTTTGGCCAGCCGATGACCATCAAATATGCGCCGAAGCTGACCACCTGCTCTTTCGACAACGCGGGGCTGACGGTTCATTTACCTACGTTGGGTATCCCACAGTTGAGCGCCTCTGCCCAGCCAGGGCTGACGCCCTTTACGCTCAATATGAGCTGTCAGAATCTGGGGACAAACGGGACGTCTGACCGGGCGATTGAGATGTTCCTCTCCAGCACGCAACTGCTGTCGACCGACAGTTCCGTACTGGTCGACACCAGCAGCGGTGCTGCACAGGGCGTGGGGCTGCGGCTGATTCAGCGGAATAACCCGCAACAGCCGGTCGTCTTCTCGACCTCTACCACCAGCCGCGGAAATGCCACGCTGCTGTTCAACGTGGCGGCGGGCGGGGCACTGAGCAAGACGTTCACCCTGCCCATGGCGGCGTCCTATTATGTCTGGGCACCGGCGAAGGTCAGTCAGGGTAAACTCAATACGACGGCGACGCTGAATATTATCTACCCCTGATGCGCATCTGCCGGGACGCTGTCGTTCCGGCGAATCGACGCTTAACTCCCGATCCGGCCCGCCATCTGCAGGTATTTGATGAGTTCGCTGTGGTTGGTGAGGTTGAGTTTTTTCATCGCATTGTGCTTTTGGGTGGCGATGGTACTGGCCGAGCGGCTTCGCAGCTGGGCAATTTCGGTCACGGTATAGCCTTCCACCAGAAGATGCAGCACCTCCCACTCCCGGGCGGAAAGCACCGAACGCGAGCGCGCGCCGGCGCGCATCATTCCCTTCAGATACGATGAGACACGCGGCCTGGCCTCTTCTGCTCTGAGCAGCGCCTGTAATTCTCTTTTCAGCTCGCCGGGCTCGTCCTGCAGGGAAAGGGTCAGCTCGTATTTCATCTCCAGCACCCTTTTTAATAATCCGTACTGTAATTCAGGCACAAAAAGTACACGCTTAACGTGGTGCGTATGACATAACATATTGAGCCGGTTACTGGTCTGTACGCTCCACGATTTATGGTTAAACAGATAACTGAACTCGGCCATAACAATATCGACCTGACCGTCGCTAATGGCATCAAAGAGCTGTTCTGTTGATTCCACTATTGATATTTGCAGAGAATATTCAGGCAGTAATTTACGCAGCGCATCGCTTATCATCTCCTGCAGAATATTGACCCGATAAAACACAATAATCCTGAGAGTGAATTCAGAAAAAATCATATTATTTCATTATTAACACGATAAAAGGAGACTGATAGTAGTGTAATAAGCCCATGCTCACAACTTATTCCCACCAGGATTTTAACGCCCGGGTGGCTAAAATTCCTGGCGAAGCAATACAAGTGGCGAATCAACACCCAAAACGTGCTAAAACCCCGCCTAAAAACCCCATAAAAAGAGCGCATTATCCATATCAAACCTTAACAAACGCCATTTCTCAGGATAAAAATCTATCTCTAATATTATAAGAAGATTAAAAATATTAGATCTCACCTTAAAATATTTTTTGAATTTTATCTTTCGATAATAAAAGGGATTGGCTTTACGCAATACATTCTCCTGGCATACATTTTATGCCATGTCTCGCGACAAAGGCATGGGTGACCGCACGATTCAAATTACTGTTTCTCTTACACGGACCGGGTGCCCAACTAAAGGAGAATGACCATGAAAGAAACAATACATGTGGCCGTTATTGATAGTTGTGAGTTCACAATGATTGGCCTGCAATATCTTGGCAACCGTGAACCTGACGCGCATCGGGATGTTATTTTCCATGGGTTCAGCAATATTGAAGATTTTCTCCTCAGCGAACGAACCTGGGACATCGTCATTTATGATCCACTGAATATCGGCAGTTTTATGATTACGCCCAATGAAGATATTCTGCGCATTAAAGAAAAACAGCCAGCGGCGAGGATCTATATCTATTCGTTATCCGTCGGTTTTCTGAAATTTAAGCATGTGGATGGGGTCATCAATAAGCGCGTGTCGCTGGGGGATATCAAGGCGATGTGGCAAATCCTGATGAGCCAGACGCCAAAAGCGTTAAACCATTACAACGTGAGCATTACGACGCGGCAGCGCCCTGCAAGGCTCTCCAACGAGGAAGCGAGCGTGCTGCGGGGCTACTCATGTAACCTGAAAACCAAGCAAATTGCCCGTCAGCTCGGCTGCAACGTCAGGCTGGTTTATTTCTACAAAAACAATGCCATGAATAAGCTGAAGGCCGTGCGGGGCCCCTCGTTCTATCAGAGCATTCGCTGGATCCTGAATTAACTTCCCGACCGTGTGTCGTTTGCCTTTGTTCCCGTGTCCGCGGGAACTTTTTTTCTGCAGGTCTTGTCATGTACACCGTGCTTCCCTCTCCCCTGCTGCATGCCATCACCGGATTGCGGTTTCAGCCTTTAGTCGATTTGCATTCCGGCCAGGCGGTGGCGCATGAGGTTCTGGTGGAGATCCACAACGTGAATCTTGACGCACTCTTCGCTTCACTGCCCACCCGCAGCGCGCTGCAAATTTTTTTCTGGCAGGCCAATACGCTGCTGCAGATGCCGGACAAAGGCCAGTACTGGCTTAATCTCCCGGCAGACCAGCTGCTTGATGCTAAAGCCATCGACCTGTTGCTTGCGCTACGTCACCAGCAGCGCTTAACGATAGAAATTCAGGATCCGTTAACCGTGACCCGCATGAGTGCCGCAGAGCAACGCGGCATCCATCACGCCCTGCTTCGGCTTAAGGCGGCGGGCTGGAAAGTCTGGCTGGATGATCTGACTCAGGAACTGGCAGACGACTATGCGCGTCTTGCTCTGCCGGTAGATGGCATCAAACTGGACCGCTCAGAGCTGAGCTCTCCCGCCCGCTTTGACACACTGGTTCACTTCGTCAGAGAGAAGATTGCCCGGGCTGTTGTCGTCGAAGGCATTGAAACCGCGCAGGACTTACAGCGAGCCTGCGCCTCAGGAGCACGGTTTGGCCAGGGTTTCCTCTGGCCGGAAAGCCGGATAGATGCCAGCGTGACGGTGTAAATTCCGTGGGCATTACCAGCCCGGCACCGCTCCGCCGTTAAAAATGGTCTCCGCCGCCTTCGCTACCTCCGGTGACTGATAGGACTGGATAAATTCCTTTACGTTCTCTGCGTCTTTATTGTCTTCGCGCGTCACCACGATGTTCACGTACGGCGAGTTTTTATCTTCGATAAAGACGCTGTCATGCACCGGGGAAAGCCCGGTTTGCTGGATATAGGTGGTGCTGATGATGGCAACATCCACTTTCGGGTCATCCAGCACGCGCGGCAGTTGCGCCCCTTCCAGCTCCATAATGTTCAGTTTTTTCGGGTTAGCGGTGATATCCAGCGCGGTTGGCAGCAGGCCCACGTCCGGTTTCAGGGTAATCAGTTTCTCTTTTTGCAGCAGGAGCAGCGCGCGACCGAGGTTGGTGGGGTCATTAGGGATGGCAATGGTCGCCCCGTCTTTCAGGTCAGACACGGATTTGATTTTGCGGGAATAACCGGCCATCGGGAAGACGAAGGTATTCGCTACGGCAACCAGTTTGTAGTTATGCGCCTTGTTATCTTCTGCAAGGAACGGACGATGCTGGAAGACGTTAGCATCCAGTTCTCCCTGGTTGGTGGCATCGTTGGGCAGCAGCGAACCGCTAAACCCGACCAGCTCCACATCCAGACCGTATTTCTCTTTTGCCACTTGTTTGGCGACTTCAGCCACATCCTGCTCCGCGCCGTTGATTACGCCGACTTTAATGTGTTTGGCATCGCTGCCACTTTGATCGCATCCTGCCAGCAGCAGACCCGCGAGAACCAGAGCACCCAATCGAAGTTTCACAAGACCTATCCTTTTGATGAACGTTTCAGTGACTATATCGACAACGAGGCGGTGAAATAAAAACCGAAAAGGAATCAATAAGAAGGATAGGTTATATGCGGTCTATTGCCGGGTGACGCTGCGCTTACCCGGCCTACCTGGCGGAGGACGTGTAGGCCCGGTAAGCGTAGCGCCACCGGGCGATGAATCTCGATGCTTGCCGGGCCTAAAGCGCTTTCGTCAGATAATGACGCTGCATGCCTGGATACGGGTAATCCTGCAAAGACATCTGCAGCTGGTACCCCTGTTTTTCATAAAACGGACGCGCCTGGAAGCTGACCGTGTCGACCAGGGCATGTGTACAGCCTTTACGTCTGGCTTCTTCTTCCGCCGTTTTGATAAGCTGGCTGCCCACGCCGGTTCCCCGCACGGTATCGCTCACCCAGAGATAATCAATATTCAGCCATTCACCTTTTCGCACGCCGATTAATCCACCCAGCATAACGCCCTTTTCGTCTCGCATGTAAACGCCAATATCACCACTAAAGTTCGTCATATCTAAAAACTGGGCGTTGTAAGCTCTTAATCCCACAAATAACTCTTCTTTTTCTTCGGGTGTGACTTTTTCTGTTATGCTCAGGTGCATATTTTTCTCCTTATTTTCCACGCAATCTGAATATCTCACAGGTTAACCTTCATAAAAACTCCTTATTTCCTCCATTTTTTAAATCCTGAAATATTCATTCAATATGTAAATAAAAAAAGCCTTTCCAATACGCACCCAAAACGTATAATGAGAACGATCATTCTCACTTTTACCCGGTAATTGACGATGAGCACAAAACTGGAAGAACGGCAGAAACAACGTCAGGACGAGATCATCACCGCCGCGCGCCGCTGCTTTCGCGCCAGCGGATTTCATGCGGCCAGTATGTCGCAAATCGCCAGCGAGGCGAAACTCAGCGTCGGGCAAATTTACCGTTATTTCAGTAACAAAGACGCGATTATTGAAGAGATGATCCGCCGTATTATCGATTCCCGTATCGAGGGAATGCAGGACAAAACGGTGGTGGAAGGCATGCCGCAGGCGCTCGCCTGGCGTCAGACGATTAACGAAGACGACGATGCGCTGATGCTCGAAATGTCCGCCGAGGCGACGCGTAATCCGCAGGTGGCCGCCATGTTAACCGCAGCCGAGGCCCGTATGTTTAGCAACGCCTGTGCGCACCTGAAAAAGCAGTTTCCTCATTTAAGTGATGAACATATTCGCTGCTGCGTGGAGATTACCGCCGTGATGATCGAAGGCACAATTTACCGTCGGCTTACGCCTTTAAACGTGCCGTCAGAACAATTAGAGCCGATTTATCAGAATATTTTAAATATGCTTTTCACTGCGAAGTAATCGCATGTGAATAATTAACGGGAACAGGTAATTTCCCGGTTTACCATTTCTGGTTCTGCCAGAGATACGGTATCGCTGTGCCTTTAAAACGCCCTCCTCCTTGTTAAGCCATTAACAGGGCGGGCATCGTTCACCCTGGAAAAAGATGATGAAAAAGATAACAACCTCCATCGCCGCATTACTCCTCCTTACAGGGTGTGATAATGCGCAAACATCTGCTCCCCAACGTCCTCTTCCGGAAGTGGGGATTGTCACACTCATGAGCCAGCCGGTGTCCGTCGTCAGTGAACTGACCGGGCGTACCACCGCCGCAATGAGCGCCGAAGTTCGCCCACAGGTGGGCGGCATTATTCAGAAGCGGCTGTTCACCGAGGGCGATACCGTGAAAGCCGGACAAGCGCTGTATCAGATCGATCCCTCCAGCTACCGCGCCGCGTTTGATGAAGCCGCCGCGGCGCTGAAACAGGCGCAAGCGCTGGTGCAGGCCGACTGCCAGAAAGCCCGGCGCTATGCGCAGCTGGTGAAAGACGACGGCGTGTCGCGCCAGGACGCGGAAGACGCGAAATCCACCTGCGCGCAGGACAAGGCCAGCGTCGAGTCAAAGAAAGCCGCGCAGGAGAGCGCGCGCATTAACCTCAACTGGACTACCGTCACCGCGCCGATTGCCGGACGCATCGGCATCTCTTCCGTCACCCCCGGCGCGCTGGTGACCGCTCAGCAGGACACCGCGCTGGCCACCATTCGCGGGCTGGACACCATGTATGTCGACTTAACGCGTTCGAGTGCCGATCTGCTGCGATTACGCAAACAAACCCTCGCCTCGAACAGCGATACGCTCAGCGTCACGTTGCAGCTAGAAGACGGCAGCACCTACAGCGAAAAGGGTCGTCTGGCGCTGACCGAAGTGGCGGTGGATGAATCGACCGGCTCGGTCACCCTGCGCGCCGTCTTCCCGAACCCACAGCATCAGCTTTTGCCGGGAATGTTTGTCCGCGCCAGCGTGGACGAGGGCATCATGAATGACGCGATCCTGGCCCCTCAGCAGGGCATTACCCGTGATGCCAAAGGCAAAGCCACTGCGCTGGTGGTGAACGCCAGCAACAAGGTGGAGCAACGCCAGCTGGAAACGGGTGACACCTACGGCGATAAATGGCTGGTGCTGAGCGGTCTGAAGGCGGGCGACAGGCTGATTGTGGAAGGCACCGACAAAGTCACCGCCGGCCAACAGGTGAAGGCCGAAGAGATGAAATCCAGCGGAGGAAATGCCTGATGTTTTCCCGTTTCTTCGTGCGTCGCCCGGTCTTTGCCTGGGTGATCGCCATCCTCATTATGCTCGCCGGGATACTGGCGATCCGCACGCTGCCGGTTGCGCAGTACCCGGACGTCGCCCCGCCGTCGATCAAGATCTCCGCCACCTACACCGGTGCCTCCGCGCAGACGCTGGAAAACAGCGTGACGCAGGTGATCGAGCAGCAGCTCACCGGGCTGGATAACCTGCTCTACTTCACCTCCACCAGCAGTTCGGACGGCTCGGTGAGCATTACCGTCACCTTTGAACAGGGGACCGACCCGGACACCGCGCAGGTCCAGGTGCAGAACAAAGTCCAGCAGGCGGAATCACGCCTGCCGACTGAAGTACAGCAGTCCGGGATCACCGTCGAGAAATCGCAGAGCAACTTCCTGCTGATCATGGGGGTGTACGACAAAACCGACACCGCCAGCAGCTCGGATATCGCCGACTGGCTGGTCAGTAATATGCAGGATCCGCTGGCGCGTGTGGAGGGCGTCGGGAGTCTGCAGGTGTTTGGTGCGGAATACGCGATGCGTATCTGGCTCGACCCGGCGAAGCTGGCGTCCTACTCGCTGATGCCGTCAGATGTGCAAAGTGCGATTGAAGCGCAAAACGTGCAGGTTTCCGCCGGTAAAATCGGCGCACTGCCCTCGTCGAACGCCCAGCAACTGACCGCCACCGTGCGCGCCCAGTCGCGTCTGCAGACGGTGGATCAGTTCAAAAATATCATCGTCAAGAGCCAGTCTAACGGCGCGGTGGTACACATCAGCGATGTTGCACGCGTGGAGATGGGCAGCGAAGATTACACCTCCACCGCGAAGCTGAACGGCCACCCGGCCGCGGGGATGGCGGTGATGCTTTCACCGGGCGCTAACGCGCTCAATACCGCCACGGCGGTGAAAGAGAAAATCGCCGAGTTCAAAAAGTCGATGCCGGAAGGCTACGACGTGGCCTACCCGAAAGACAGCACCGAGTTCATCAAAATCTCCGTTGAGGATGTCATTCAGACTCTGTTCGAAGCCATTATCCTCGTGGTCGTGGTGATGTACCTGTTCCTGCAAAACATCCGCGCCACGCTGATCCCGGCGCTGGCCGTTCCGGTGGTTCTGCTGGGCACCTTTGGCGTACTGGCGCTGTTCGGCTACTCCATCAACACCCTGACCCTGTTTGCGATGGTGCTGGCGATAGGGCTGCTGGTGGATGATGCCATCGTGGTGGTGGAAAACGTCGAACGTATTATGCGCGACGAAGGGCTGCCCGCCCGGGAAGCCACGGAAAAATCGATGGGCGAAATTTCCGGTGCGCTGGTAGCGATTGCGCTGGTGCTCTCTGCGGTGTTCCTGCCGATGGCCTTCTTTGGCGGCTCCACCGGGGTGATTTACCGTCAGTTCTCGGTCACCATTATCTCGGCGATGCTCCTTTCCGTGGTGGTGGCATTAACCCTGACGCCTGCGCTGTGCGGCTCGATTCTGAGCCACACCGCCCCACATAAGAAGGGCTTTTTCGGCGCGTTTAACCGCTTCTACAGCAAGACCGAGCATGGCTATCAGAACAAGGTGCTGCGCGCCCTGCGCCGTTCCGGCGGCATGCTGGTCATCTACGCCCTGCTCTGCGGCGCGATGGGGTTCGCGATGCTGAAACTGCCGGGCAGCTTCCTGCCGACGGAAGACCAGGGCGAAATCATGGTGCAGTACACCCTGCCAGCCGGCGCAACATCGACACGCACCGCCGAAGTCAGCCGCCAGGTGCGCGAGTGGTTCCTCACCAAAGAGAAAGCCAACACCAACGTTATCTTCACCATTGAGGGCTTCAGCTTTAGCGGCAGCGGCCAGAACGCCGGGATGGCGTTTGTCTCCCTGAAAAACTGGTCCGAACGTAAGGGGGATGAAAACACCGCTCAGGCCATTGCCCTGCGCGCCACGCAGGAGCTGAGCACCATCCGCGATGCGACCATCTTTGCCATGACGCCACCGGCGGTGGACGGCCTGGGCCAGAGCAACGGCTTTACCTTTGAGCTGATGGCGAGCGGCGGCACCGACCGCGACACGCTGCTCAAGCTGCGTAACCAGCTGATTGGCGAGGCGAATCAGGATGCCTCCCTGCACGCGGTGCGCGCCAACGATCTGCCGCAGATGCCGCAGCTTCAGGTGGATATCGACAACAATAAAGCCGTGTCGCTGGGGCTCTCCCTGAGCGACGTCACCGACACCCTCTCCAGCGCATGGGGCGGCACCTACGTGAATGATTTTATCGATCGCGGCCGCGTGAAGAAGGTCTATATCCAGGGTGACAGCGACTATCGCGCCGTGCCGTCCGATCTCAACAAATGGTATGTACGCGGTAGCGACAGCACCATGACCCCGTTCTCCGCCTTTGCCACCACCCGCTGGGAGTATGGCCCGGAAAGCCTGGTGCGCTACAACGGATCGGCGGCGTATGAAATTCAGGGCGAGAACGCCAGTGGCGCCAGTTCCGGTACGGCGATGAGCAAAATGGAGCAGCTGGCGAATAATTTGCCGTCCGGCAGCACCTGGGCGTGGAGCGGGTTGTCCTTACAGGAAAAACTGGCAAGCGGCCAGGCCATGAGCCTGTATGCCCTCTCGATCCTGGTGGTGTTCCTGTGTCTGGCGGCGCTGTATGAGAGCTGGTCGGTACCGATTTCCGTCATCCTGGTGATCCCGCTTGGGGTGCTGGGCGCGGCGATTGCCGCCTCTCTGCGCGGCATGAACAATGACGTCTACTTCCAGGTGGCATTGCTGACCACCATCGGCCTGTCGTCGAAGAACGCCATTCTGATTGTTGAATTTGCCGAGGCGAAAGTCGCCGAAGGCTACTCCCTGACACGTGCGGCGCTGCGTGCTGCCCAGACGCGTCTGCGCCCCATCATCATGACCTCGCTGGCGTTTATTGCAGGCGTGACGCCGCTAGCGATTGCCACCGGTGCAGGGGCCAACAGCCGGGTGGCGATCGGTACCGGCATTATTGGTGGGACGCTGGCCGCCACGCTGCTGGCGATCTTCTTCGTTCCGTTATTCTTTGTACTGGTGAAACGTCTGTTCTCCGGTAAACACAGCAACCGGAGGTCATAATGTTTCGTTTATCTGTTTTCGTGTTAGCGCTGATGAGCGCGGGCTGCGTCTCTTTAGATCCCACGTATCAGCGCCCGGCTGCGCCCGTCCCGGCGACGTTGCCGGGTGCGCACGGCGAAGCCACCGCCGTGGTGAGCCAGTGGCAACAGGTGATGAACGATACGCGCCTGAAAGGCGTAGTGACGATGGCGTTCAACAGCAACCGCGACCTGCAAAAAGCGATTGCCGATATTGACGCCGCGCGCGCCCAGTACGGCGAAACGCGATCGTCTCTGTTCCCGACGGTGGACGCGGAGCTGAGCCACACCCGCAGCCGCACGCTGGCAAGCGGTGTCGCCACCAGCGATGAGGCCAACGGCACGGTCTCCAGCTTCGAGCTGGATCTGTTTGGCCGCAACCAGAGCCTGTCGCGTGCAGCACGTGAAACCTGGCTTGCCAGTGAATTTACCGCGCAGAACACGCGCCTGACGATGGTCAGCGAACTGACCACCGCCTGGGTGACCCTGGCGGCCGATAACAGCAACCTGGCGCTGGCAAAATCGACGATGGAGAGCGCCGCCAGCTCGCTCAGGATAGTGAAGCGTCAGCAGCAGGTCGGCGTGACGGCGGCTACGGACGTCAGCGAGGCGATGGCGGTTTACCAGCAGGCTCGAGCCAGCGTGGCGAGCTATCAAACGCAGGTAATGCAGGACAAAAACTCCCTTAATCTGCTGGCGGGTGACACGGTGCCGGACACTCTGCTGCCGGGTACGCTGGAGAGCCTGAGCGATAACGCCATCACGCTGATCCCGGCGGGTGTCAGTTCCAGCGCGCTGCTGCGTCGCCCGGATATTAAGGAGGCGGAGCACAACCTGCTGAGCGCCAACGCCAATATCGGTGCCGCGCGCGCCAACTTCTTCCCGACCATTTCACTGACCGCCAGTGCGGGCGTCGGCAGCGATTCGCTTTCGTCCCTCTTCAGCCACGGGATGAAGGTGTGGTCATTCGCACCGTCCATCACCCTGCCGCTGTTCAGCGGCGGCAACAATCTGGCCCAGCTGCGCTACGCGGAAGCGGAGAAGAAGGGATTGATCGCCACCTACGAGAAAACCATCCAGAGCGCGTTTAAAGACGTGGCCGATGCGCTGGCACGCCGTGAAACGCTCAGCGAGCAGCTTGATGCCCAGCGTGAATACGTTGCGGCCGAGCAAAAAACGCTGGATGTGGCGACCCGCAGCTATCAGGCGGGTGCCGGGGATTATCTGACGGTACTGACCGCGCAGCGGTCGCTGTGGTCGGCGCAGGAATCACTGATATCGCTGCAGCAAACCGACCTGGAAAACCGCATCACCCTGTGGCAGTCGCTGGGGGGTGGGATTGAGTAACGCTTGCGGGGCAATCCGGATATGCGGTGAAGAGAAAATTCATACTTTCGGCTGGCGTCGCTACACTGAATGTAACGATATATTTCTGGGGAAGCATGTGTCTCTTAATGGAGGTTTCGATGAAATCTGCACACCTGGTTTGTCTGCTGGTCTGCCTGCTGTTCGCCGCGTTTGCCCATGCTCAGGAAAAGGACGACCCGGCGCGGGAGGCTCAAATCAAGCAGCAGGTACTCAAAGATGTGAAAAAAGCCTGCACGCCCCAGAAAAAACAGAGCGATAAAGCCTGGCAGGCCATGATTTTATCGTCCGAGGCCAACCAGTTGCTGATTAAAAACGCCATCACGGCCGTGAAGCGTGACAACCTGGAGGCCTACTGGGACGCGGTGAGTCAGGTGGATTGTATGGAGGATTATTGAGGGCTGGAAACGTGCTTTTCGCCGGGTGGCGGCTGCGCCTTACCCGGCCTGCACAACATTTTTAACGCTTACGCACATCCGGAATGATCAAATCCCCGCGCAGCACGTACGACCCGAGCATCTGTGTTTTTTCCGTCAACCAGCTCACGATGCGCGCCGCCATGGCATCCATGGAATACTCAATGGCCGGGATCACCGGAATGCCTGGCAGATGCAGCGATCCGGCAAGGCTGAAGACCATGATGTCCTCCGGCACCGATTTATTAAACGCCTGCAACTGCGGGATCACCCGCTGCGCTTCCTGCTCGTCCGCAACCAGTAATGCATTGAAATTCAGCGTGCTGGCGTTATTCAGCAGCTCCTGCAGCGCCACGGATGAGGAGGTCGCGTCCATAAACACGAGGTTGCGGTTGAAGGGCAGGAAATTTTTTTCCAGCGCATGTTTGTAGCCCAGCAGCACCTGATCGGCAAAGCCGCTACCGTGCGGATGGATCAGGGCAATCTGGCGGCGTCCCTGGCTGGTAAGGTAGTTACAGGCGGTTTCGGCGGCGAAGGCGTGATCGAACTGGATGCTGTTGGGATTTTCTGAGCCCATACAGTCAACCAGGATGACGTTATCCATGTCGATATCCAGTGGAAAACGCGCGCCAATCACCAGAATGTCATCGCAAAGCCCACAGGAGAGCTCTTCCAGGGCGTGCAGCACGTCCGCTTTGCTATGGGCGAAGCGCAGCAGCAGGTGTTTTTGATGCTGGCTGAGCTGTTTTTCCAGCGCGTACAGATAACCGGTCGTCTGGTTAATATTCTCCTGCGCGCAAATCACCCCGATACACCCCGTCGACTGGCTCAGCAGCGACTGCGCAATCACATTGGGCCGGTAGTTCAGTTCATCTACCGCTTTCAGAACGGCCTGACGGCTGGCTTCCTTTACGCCACGCGACCCACTCAACACTCGCGATACCGTGGCTTTCGACACCCCGGCAAGACGTGATACATCATTGATTGTCGACATCTTTTTCCCCTGACAGGCTTACCTCGCGCCTGCAAATTCCATTACCGCTACGGCTCACATTATAGCCAGTAAGGAGTATATCCGTTTCCGTTTTCCATGGAAACCGATTTTCCGTTTCCACTCAAAATGATGTCAAAACAGCCAAATTCTGTGACGCACATCGGGTTAATTAGCCTCATATATAAGGGATCTTGATGGTTGTCACACTTCTGTCTTTTATAAATGGAAACCGGTTTCCATCTGATATCCAATCATTACCGCAATATCTATTTACATTTTGAGGATGGTTGTCGATGTTCAAGATTATGCTCTGCTGCTCTGCCGGGATGTCCACCAGCCTGCTGGTCAGCAAAATGGTCGATGTGGCGAAAGAACGCGGTTTGGCGGTAAAAATTGATGCGTACGGCGTTTCCGAATTTGATACGCAGTTTCCGCAATATCAGGTGGTGCTTCTCGGACCGCAAGTGAAATACATGTTACAGACACTCTCAGACAAGGCGGCCACAAAAGGCATTCCGGTCCAGCCCATCGATATGATGGACTACGGCATGCAGCGTGGCGATAAAGTACTGGACTATGCTCTGTCGCTCATCGAAGCGGCACACTAAAAGGTGTTCACATGAGTTCGTTATATCAATCCATGGTCGCGGTGATTGAGCAGTCAATTACCCCGCTGGCCGCGAAGCTCGGCCAGCAAAAGTATGTGATTGCCATCCGCGACGGCTTTACCGCCGCGCTGCCGTTTATGATCATCGGCTCGTTTATGCTGGTGTTCATCTTCCCGCCGTTCTCGGCGGATACCACCAACAGCTTTGCCCGCGGCTGGCTGGATTTCTCCCAGACTTATCGCGAACAGCTGATGCTGCCGTTTAACCTCAGCATGGGCGTGATGACTTTCTTCATCTCGGTGGGGATCGGGGCGAGCCTGGGGCGTCAGTTTAATCTCGACCCGGTGATGTCCGGCCTGCTGGCCTTTATGGCCTTCCTGCTGGTCGCCGCGCCGTATGCGGACGGTAAGATCTCCACCCAGTATCTGTCTGGTCAGGGGATTTTCACTGCGCTGATCACCGCCATCTACGCCACCCGCGTCTATGCGTGGCTGAAGCAGAACAACGTGACCATTCGTCTGCCGAAGGAAGTCCCGACCGGCGTGGCGCGTTCGTTTGAGATCCTGATCCCGGTGATGGTGGTGATTGGCACCCTGCATCCGCTGAACCTGTTTATCGAGGCGCAGACCGGCATGATCATCCCGCAGGCGATTATGCACCTGCTGGAACCGCTGGTCTCTGCGTCTGACTCGCTGCCTGCCATTCTGCTCTCCGTGCTGCTGTGCCAGATCTTCTGGTTCGCCGGTATCCACGGCTCGCTGATTGTCACCGGCATCATGAACCCGTTCTGGATGGCGAACCTGTCGGCAAACCAGGCGGCTCTGGCGGCCGGTGCGGCACTGCCACACGTCTACCTGCAGGGCTTCTGGGATCACTACCTGCTGATTGGCGGCGTAGGCTCCACACTGCCGCTGGCCTTCCTGCTGCTGCGTAGCCGGGTAACGCACTTACGCACCATCGGCAAAATGGGCGTTGTGCCAAGCTTCTTTAACATCAACGAACCGATCCTGTTCGGCGCCCCCATTATCATGAACCCGATGCTGTTTATCCCGTTCGTGTGTGTTCCGCTGGTGAATGCGTGCCTGGCGTACGCGGCAACCAAACTGGGCTGGCTGGCACAGGTGGTATCGTTAACGCCGTGGACCACGCCCGCACCAATTGGTGCCTCATGGGCCGCCAACTGGGCGCTGAGCCCGGTGGTGATGTGTCTCATCTGTATGGTGATGTCAGCGCTGATGTACCTGCCGTTCCTGCGTGCTTACGAGCGTACGTTGATGAAAAACGAAGAGCAGAAAGCTCAGGCAACCGTCGGTACCGCTGAGACCGCAAGCAATTAAGTCAAAGAGGAAGCGTCATGAAATATACATTTCCCGATAATTTCTGGTGGGGCAGCGCAAGCTCTGCTCTCCAGACCGAAGGGACACGAGAGGGTGAAACCACATGGGATTACTGGTTTGCCCGCGAGCCGAACCGTTTTCACAACGGCGTGGGGCCGCAGCATACCTCCACGTTTTATCAGCACTGGAAAACGGACATTCAGCTGTTAAAGCAGCTGAACCACAACAGCTTTCGCACTTCTATAAGCTGGGCGCGCCTGATCCCCGACGGTATCGGTGAAGTGAATCCAAAGGCGGTCGAATTTTATAACCAGGTCATTAATGAGCTGATCGAGCAGGGCATTACGCCGTTTATCACCCTGTTCCATTTCGACATGCCGATGGCGATGCAGGAGATTGGCGGCTGGGAAAACCGGGAGGTGGTGGACGCTTACGCCCGCTATGCGCAGATTTGCTTCGACCTGTTTGGCGACCGCGTGCTGCACTGGTTTACCTTCAACGAGCCGATTGTCCCGGTTGAGGGCGGTTATCTGTACGATTTCCACTACCCCAACGTGGTGGATTTCCGTCGGGCGGCCACCGTGGCGTATCACACCGTGCTGGCCCACGCGAAGGCTGTCCAGGCCTACCGCGCCGGACATTACGCAGGTGAGATCGGCATCGTGCTCAACCTGACGCCGTCCTACCCGCGCTCGCAAAACCCGGCGGACGTGAAGGCGGCGCACATTGCGGATCTAATGTTCAACCGCAGCTTTCTGGACCCGGTTCTGCGCGGCGAATACCCGGCCGATCTGGTGGCGCTGCTGAAATCTTACGACCAGCTGCCCGCCTGTAAACCGGAGGACAGTTTCCTGATCGCGGAAGGGAAAATCGACCTGCTCGGCATTAACTATTACCAGCCGCGTCGCGTGAAGTGTCGCGACAGCGCGGTGAACCCGCAGGCGCCGTTTATGCCGGAGTGGTTCTTTGATAACTACGAGATGCCGGGCCGCAAGATGAACCCGTACCGCGGCTGGGAAATTTACGAGCCGGGTATTTACGATATTCTGGTTAATCTGCGCGACAATTACGGCAACCCACGCTGTTTTATTTCTGAAAACGGAATGGGTGTCGAAAATGAGCAGCGTTTTATTGAAAATGGCCAAATCAACGATCAATACCGCATCGATTTTATTTCCGGACATTTAGCCTGGCTGCATAAAGGTATTAGCGAAGGGTGTCACTGTCTTGGTTACCATATGTGGACGTTTATTGATAACTGGTCGTGGTGTAATGCGTATAAAAACCGCTATGGCTTTATTCAGCTCGATTTAACTACGCAACAGCGCACCATAAAAAAGAGCGGAGAGTGGTTTGCTGCCACCTCTTTACATAATAGTTTCGAGAAATAGAGAGAAAGACGATGATTGCCTTAGAAGAAGCCGTGATGGAAATCATCGTCAATGCGGGTCAGTCGCGCAGCCTGTGCTTTGAAGCACTGCACGCTGCGCGGCAGGGCAACATTGACGAAGCCAAAAGTCTGCTGCGCGAAGCCGATGGCTACGCGCGCCAGGCGCACAAGATGCAGACCAAACTCATTGAGCAGGATGCGGGTGAAGCCCGTCAGCCGATGACGTTAATTATGGTGCACGCGCAAGATCATTTAATGAATTCATTACTGGCGCGTGAATTATCCGAAGAAATTATTCATTTATATCAGAGATAATCTATGGCGAAATAATGAGTAATACCTCTGTACCTTAAATAGAAATCCACTTGTTCTGATGATAGCGACATACTCTGTCAGATCGGAGCGGGATGGTTATTGTCTGAATAAAATTAAACTATATTGAGATAACCATGACTACCCTAAAAAAACTTCCATTAACCATGGCGGTTATCGCCGCGCTTTGCCCAATTTCTGTACTCGCACAGGAATTTACCCAGGAACAAATCGACGCCATTGTGGCAAAAGCGGTGGATAAAGCCCTCGCGGAGCGTCAGGCCAAAATGGATGCCGCGGTCGCGAAAAAAGCCGACGTGGTGACGGAGCCGCAAAGCGCGGCGCAATCCCCGGATATGGCTATTCCGTTCGGCATTAAATTTACCGGTTATGCCCGTTACGGCGCGCACTTCCAGGCCGCTGACCAGAAATACGTGGCGGTGGACGGTTCCTATAACGGGGCATCAGCCATCGGTCGTCTGGGTAACGAAGGCAACGGCGGTGAATTCCAGCTCTCCAAGGCCTTCAAGGGTGACAACGGCGCCATCTGGGACATCAACGTGATGATCGACCACTGGGGCGATGAAGTTAACCTGAAAAAAGCCTACGCGGGGGTGACCAACATTATGGCCTCCAACCCGAACGCCTACTTCTGGGCCGGTCGTGACTTCCACCAGCGTCCGCAGCAGGGCATCAACGATTACTTCTGGATGAACCACGACGGCCAGGGCGCCGGGGTGAAGAACTTCGACATCGGAGGCGTGCAGTTTGACGTGGCCGCGGTGGCGGCGGTGGAATCCTGTAGCCCGGAAGTCATGGAAGATGAAGCCAACCCGTCACGCATCACCTGTACCGGCGGGTCCGGCACGGGCGACAAAGGTAACTACGCGGCCACCTCTAAAATCCACGGCATGAAGGTTGGTCCGCTGGATCTGGAGCTGTACGCCAACTACGGCTTTGATTCAAAAGCGGTGGAGAGCGATGAGCGTCTGAATGCCTGGCAGGGTGGCGTGGTGCTGAGCCACACCAACGACAGCGGCGTGAACAAGGTGATTGCCCGTTACTCTGATAACGCGGACAACAGCGTGTTCAATAAAACCGAGGATCTGACCACGGTCTATGCCAGCTTCGAAGGGCTGTACAAATTCACCCAGGCCACGCAGGTGGAGTACATCCTCGCCTTCCACGACTACGACAACAGCCGTGATAAGACCGACAACCGTAAGAACTACAACGCCATTGTACGTCCGATGCACTGGTGGAACGACGTCCACTCCACCTGGCTGGAAGCAGGCTGGCAGCATGTGGATTACGACAACGGCGGCGACAACAAGGGCTGGAAGCTGACCCTGTCGCAGAACATGTCTATCGCCATGGGGCCGGAGTTCCGTCCGATGCTGCGCTTCTACGTCACCGGCGGCAAAGTGGATAACGAACGTACCGCCCGCGTGAACAATACCAAAGACGAAACGCTGGACGACTTCAACGTCGGCGCAATGTGGGAGGCATGGTTCTAGTAGAGCGTCGTTTGTTTCGCCCGGCGGCGCTGCGCTTGCACGGGCCTACAAGGTTTTGTAGGCCGGGTAAGCGTAGCGCCACCCGGCAAGATCCCATGTTATGCTACAAAAAAACCAACATCGCAGGGGAGAACATGGGTTCCACACGTAAAGGGATGCTGAACGTCCTGATTGCCGCCGTTTTATGGGGCAGCTCAGGGGTTTGCGCGCAGTACATCATGGAGAAAAGCCAGATCTCGTCACCGTATCTGACCATGGTTCGCCTGCTGTTTACCGGCCTGATCCTGCTGACGCTTTCCTTCGTTCACGGCGACAAAATTTTCTCGGTCATCAAACATCGCAAAGACGCCCTCAGCCTGCTGTTTTTCTCCCTGGCTGGCGCGCTCACGGTGCAGCTCACCTTCCTGGTGACAATCGAGAAATCCAACGCGGCTACGGCCACCGTGCTGCAGTTTCTGTCACCGACGATTATCGTGGCGTGGTTTGCGCTGGCGCGGAAAAAGCGGCCGGGTCTGTTTGTGCTTTCAGCGATCCTGACCTCACTGGTGGGGACATTTTTGCTGGTCACCCACGGCGACCCCACTTCACTCTCCATCTCGCCTGCGGCTTTGTTCTTCGGCATTGCCTCGGCCTTTGCCGCGGCATTTTACACGACGTATCCGTCAACCCTGATCGCCCGTTACGGCACCTTGCCGATTGTCGGCTGGAGTATGTTGATCGCCGGCTTAACGCTGACGCCGTTCTACGCCGGACGCGGCACCGCGTTTGTTATTGACGGCAGCCTGCTGCTGGCGTTTTTCTACCTGGTGGTGATCGGCACGGCGCTGACCTTCAGCCTGTACCTGAAAGGCGCGCAGATGATCGGTGGGCCGAAGGCAAGCATTCTGAGCTGCGCCGAGCCGCTGAGCAGCGCGTTACTGTCGGTGATTTTACTGGGCGTGGCGTTTACCCTGCCGGACTGGCTGGGCACGCTGCTGATCGTGTCGTCGGTGGTGTTGATTTCGATGGATTCGAGAAAACGGGTGAAAGCCCCGGCGTAGCCTGTTGCCCTCACCCCAGCCCTCTCCCACGGGAGAGGGAGAAAAGCATTACTTCGTCTTCACTTTCCCTGCCACCAGCAGCGCGGTCAGCAGCATCAGCGTGCCGGAGATGACCAGCGGCGACGTCAGCCCCAGGTGGTCGAGCGCCACGCCGCCCACCGCCGCGCCGCAGGTGTTCGCCAGCTGGATCACCGCCACCTGAATCGACCCGGCTTTTTCAGCCTGATCGGCAAGCGAGCGGGTGATCCACGTCGACCAGCCCACCGGCACCAGCGCAAAGGCAAAGCCCCAGATAATCGCAATCGCCGAGGCAACCCATTTGTCGCTGCCCCACAGAATGAGCACGACGGCACTGACAGCCAGTACCAGCGGGGCGCCAGCAAGCGCCACTTTCAAAGAGCGCTTCAGGAACTGAGACGACAGCGAGGTGCCGACAAAGCTGGCGATACCGAAGCTGAGCAGCACCAGCGTCAGGCCATCCACGTCAAAGCCCGCCATGGTCATAAAGACCGGGCGGATATAGGTAAAGAAGGCAAACTGCCCGGCAAAGGCCATGAAGATGGCGGTCATCCCCGCCAGCACGCCGGGGCGCTTAAGCAGACTGAACATGTTCTGTTTGTGGTGCGCCGCTTCTCCCGGCAGGGACGGCAGCGCTTTCCACACCCACAGAATGCAGAGAAAACCCATCACCGCTGCGGCGTTAAAGACGTTACGCCAGCCGATGATTCCGCCAAGGAAACTCCCCAGCGGCGCGGCAATCACCAGCGCGATGGAGACCGCGCCAAAGATAACGGAGAGAGCTTTCGGCACGGTGCGTGCCGGCACCAGACGCATGGTGAGCGAGGCGGACATTGCCCAGAAACCGCCCAACCCCAGACCCAGACAGGCGCGGCCGAGCAGCAGCAGGGTGAAGCTCTCCGCGAAAGAGACCAGCAGACAAGAAAGCGTCAGGAGCACGCTGAAGAGAATGACCACTTTACGGCGATCAATCGCGCCAATAACCTGCGTGATAAACAGGCTGGCAAACATCGCCACAAACGCGGTCACGGTAACGGACTGCCCTGCTACGCCCTCGGAAATGCCCAGGTCCTGCGCCATCGGCGTCAGCAGGCTGACCGGTAAAAACTCCACGGTAATCAGACAGGCGACACAGAACGCCACGGAAAAAACCGCCGACCAGTTGGGGCGAGAAACCTCTTTGGTCTGCGGTCTGGTCGTGGGCTGGATATGTTCTGTCATGGTGTCACCTGAGATAAAAACGTGCGGGAAAGTCGCGCAGTTTATCATCAAAAGTGTGACGAATTTAACGTTTCGACAACTTTTCTTGCATCGCCGCCTTCGCCAGCCCGACGATCCACTCCTGATGCCCGTTGATCATCGGGTTCGGTAGGGTACGTGCTAATTCCTGTGCCGGAACGCCTTTCTGCGACTCCTGAGTCAAAATACGGACGCGGTTACCCGGTAAGTCTTCAAACAGCCAGGCGTGGATCACATCCAGACGCGCGCTCTCCTCCCCTTCCACCCAGCCGTGCCAGGCGATACGCGCCGCCTCGCCATCGACCGGCGGAACATACTCCGTCACCTGCGCCTCAACCGGAAAGCCAAAGGTCGTGAAGCGGAAGCGGGCGTTGGCGCTCAGTTCCGGACCGCTGCCGTCGTGAAAACGAATATCTTCGGCGTTGCTGTAGTAGTTCGGCCACAGGGTAGTGTCGTTGAGCTGCGCCCAAATCTCTTTTGCGCTCAGCCCGGCGACAATGATTTCGTTGGACGCAAAGTTATCGGTGGTGCCTGGCAGGTAATCGTCTGGCCAGATAATGGCGGATTGTTTCATGGTTCACCTCATCGTGAGTGGATGAGGTGATGGTGCGCCCGTGAGTGGTATAAATCTAATGATGATGCCTTATACTCATCATCACGGTTCGTGATATCAGTGCAGGTAAAATACACCCTCTTCCGGCAGAAAGAGCTGGTTGTAACGCAGCTGGAAAGCGTTCAGCTCCTGCGGATCCGGCTCCATCTCGCGCATAAAGCCAAGCGCCAGACGAATTTGCGCATCGGTGATCGGCGCGGCCAGACGGGCTTTACGCAACATGCGGTGCCAGGTGTGGAGATTCTCTTCGCTACCGTCGACGATACAGACCTGCCAGATGAGCAGCACCTGGGCAGCGTTTTGCAGATGCGCCTCGTCCGGGCGTTCAAGATAGCGGATAAACTCATTGCCGGGCGTTTTACCGAACTGATCGATCATCGATTCTACCGGCATCGGGGTGATACCCAGCCGTTCGCTCAAGCGTTTGATGGCGCGGCGGGAATCCGAGGTCAGGACACGAAACCCAACCACAAACACCACGGCAAGCGTTGCCAGCATTATCCAGACCATGCGTTCTCCTTTGAATAGCCGCTCATCATAGCGGGAAACGCAGGGTATCGACAGCGGGCACGGCCATAATAGTGAACTGAAAAAAGGTAGAACATCGTCATGAAAACGGATCTGCGCACGCTGGATCTTAACCTGCTGAAAACGCTCGACGCCCTGCTGGATGAACGCAGCGTCACCCGCGCGGCGACGCGTCTGGCCCTGACCCAGCCGGCGGTCAGCGGCATGCTGAACCGCCTGCGGGATTACTTCGACGACCCGCTGTTTATCCGTGCGCCCCACGGTATCGCACCCACGACGCGTGCGGAAGAGCTGGCCGCGCCGGTGAAGCGCATCCTGGCAGATATCGACCTCCTGCTGCAGCCGGTGGCGTTTGACCCACTGCAGGCCACTCTCACCTTCACGCTTGCTGCCACCGATTACGCGCTCCGCGCGATCGCGGTGCCGTTTATCGCGGCACTGAAGGTGCGGGCACCGGCAATACGCGTGCGGGTTATACCTGTCGATTCCGAGCGTATGATGAACCAGCTTGAACGCGGGAACGTTGACGTGGCGCTGATCACGCCCCACACCACGCCAGACGACCTGCACAGCCGGGCGCTTTATGATGAACGGTACGTTTGCATGATGCGTGCCGACCACCCGGACGCGGGCAAACCGCTCTCTCTGGCGCGCTTTTGCGCCCTTGAGCACGTGCTGGTCTCTTATGAGGGTGACAGTTTTCGCGGCGTGACGGATGGCGCGCTGGAAAAAATGGGCCGGACGCGGCACGTAGGGTTATCGGTGAGCAACTTCCTGGTACTGCCGGATGTACTGGCGATAAGCGATATGATCGCCGTGGTACCGTCACGGATAGCGGAAAACCAGACAGGAATGTTTGTCTGCGACACACCGATTCCGGTGCCGGGTTTCACCAAGTGCATGGCCTGGCACGCCAGAACACACCGTAATCCCGCGCAGATGTGGCTGCGCGGGTTGTTGCTGGAAACCTGTCAGCGCGCCTGAAGCCCTTTCAGCAGTGCCTCGTGGAAGCGTGCAGGATCCTGCATCTGCGGCGCGTGCCCCATGTCGTTGAACTCGACCAGCGTCGCGTGCGGGATGCGTTTCGCCGTCTCCTTCCCCAGCACCGCATAGTTGCCGAGCGTTTTGCGGATCTCAGGCGGGGCGAGATCTTTCCCGATGGCGGTGTTGTCCTTCGTGCCGATCATCAATAATACCGGCATCTTTAGTTCACTAAATTCGTAGATCACCGGCTGGGTGTAAATCATGTCGTAAAGCAGCGCCGAGTTCCAGGCCACACGTTCTTTTCCCGGCCCGTTGTTAAGCCCGGCAAGCATGGTGACCCAACGCTCGTACTCCGGCTTCCACGCTCCGGCGTAGTAGGTATTTTTCTCGTACTGACGGATGCCGTCGGCCCTGACCTTCAGCTCGCGCTGGTACCACTGATCGACCGTAATATGCGGCACGCCGCGCGCTTTCCAGTCTTCCAGACCAATTGGGTTGACCATCACCAACTGCTCCACCTGCTGCGGCCACATCAGCGCGTAGCGGGTCGCCAGCATGCCGCCAGTCGAGTGGCCGATAACCGTCACGCGATCGACGCCGAGCGTTTTCAGCAAGGCGTGGGTGTTATCCGCCAGCTGCTGAAAGGTGTACTGATAGTGCTCCGGTTTGGTGGATTTACAAAAGCCAATCTGGTCGGGAGCGATCACCCGATAACCGCTGGCTGAGAGCGCACGGATAGTGCCGTCCCAGGTACCGGCGCAGAAGTTTTTGCCGTGCATCAGCACCACGGTGCGGCCATTGGGTTTTTCCGGCTTCACGTCCAGATAAGCCATATCCAGAGACTGTCCCTGGGAGGTAAACTCAAAGTGTTTTACCGGCCAGCCGTAGTCGAAACCTTCCAGCTTCTCGCCGTAGGTGGGCGCATCCGTAGCCATTGCGGGGGTTGCCAGCGCCATCAACAACGCCAGGCAGGATAATCGTCGGGTCAACATGCAAGCTCTCCCATAGCAAAAGGAATAAGGCTGCGCGAAAGGCGGCAGCAAAAAAAACTGTAGAGCAAGGAGAGGGGCGATTGTGTAAAGCGGGGTAAAAACTGGAATTTAAAACAAAAAAGCCCGGCATCACACACCGGGCAAAGAAGTCACCTGCACACTCAGGCTGCTTTTAATTTCTGCACACGATTTTCACGGCGAATTTTACGTTCTTCGAGCACCGCAACCATTGCCATCAGGACGATACAGCCGATGGCGGCGGCATCCAGCGCCGCAAAGGTGCCTGCCCAGCCGGTGAGGCCGAAAATCGGCGTGCCGTCGGCAATCATCCCCAGACCCAGTTTGGCGAAGCTGTCGCCGATCAGGTAGGCGAAGGTGCCTTTAATCCCATCGGCGGCGCCGATCGCTTTTTTCGGTACAAAACCTACCGCCGCTACGCCGATCAACAGCTGCGGACCAAACACCAGGAAGCCGAGCGCAAACAGAGACGCCAGGTAAACGTACTGGTTGCTGGCGTGCTGGTAGACGCCCAGGGTAGCGATAATCAGCGCCAGCGCGACGCAGGCCACCAGCGCACGACGACCGTTGGCGAGGTCAGAGAGCCAGCCCCACAGCAGCGTACCGACCAGCGCACCCACCTCAAACAGGGTGAAGCCCTGAATCGCGACTTCTTTTGAGAGCTTAAGCTCCTGGAAGGCATACACGGTCGACCACTGGTCAATACCGATGCGCACCACGTACAGGAAAATGTTGGAGAAGCAGAGCAGCCAGATCACTTTGTTTTTCAGCACGTACTCAACAAAGATCTGCCATTTTGTCATCTCGTTCTCTTCGGTCTCTTTGTCCTCTTCGCTGATCGCCTCGCCGAACAGCTCTTCGGCTTTGCCGAGGCCGTAAGATTCCGGAGAGTCGCTGCCGAAACGCAGACCGATAAAGCCGACAATCAGGGCGATAATCGACGGGAAGATAAACATGCCGATGACGTGACCGTCAAACAGGTAGTTAGCACCGAACAGCGCCACGCCTGCTGCCCCCGCCCCGCCGAGGTTGTGGGAGATGTTCCACATACCAAGGTATGAACCACGCTTACGGCGCGGGGTCCATTTGGTGATGGTGGAGTAGCTGCACGACCCGCCGGTACTCTGGAAGAAACCGCTCAGGGCGTAGAAGGCGATCATCAGGAACAGGCTGACGGAGCCCGCGCCCATGCTGGCGCTGAAGCCGAGCATACAGATGGCGGAGAGGATCAGCATAAACGGCAGGAATTGCTTGGTGTTTTTGCCGTCTGCATAGTACGAGACAACGGTTTTGCCCACGCCGTAAGTGATGGAGAAGCCCAGGCCAATCATCCCCAGCTGCGTCATGCTCAGCCCGTAGGTAGAGATCATGTCGTTCTGCGCGATGTTAAAGTTTTTGCGGATCAGGTACATGGTCAGGTAGCCGATAAAGACCACCAGATAGGACTGCATGAACGGTTTGAACCACATTTTGCGCCGCACGTCGAGCGGCAGATCCAGGGTCGGCTTGCGCACCTGATTAAGGAAGGCCAGCATGGTTTGCTCCTGAGCTGATTTTTACCTGCGAATGGCAGGCATTGTAAAAATCAGCCAGGAGAGATGCCTGAGACAGCGTCCAGGTAAAACCGGGAAAATTTCTTAGTTTTGCGCCACTCGGGGTGAAAAGGTGAGGCGCATCACATCACACTGGCTTCACGCGGCGCCTGCGCATGCAAAAACGGTAGCAGCAGCAGGGCCGATATCCCCGCCGCGATGGCGATCACGGCAAAGAAACCGCTCCAGTGCCAGATGTCGATCACCCGCGCCAGCGGCCAGCCGGAGAGGGACGCGCCCAGGTAGGCGAACAACCCGACGAAGCCCGTCGCCGCACCCGCCGCCTCTTTATGCGAGCATTCTGCCGCCGCCATGCCGATCAGCATCTGCGGGCCAAACACGAAGAAGCCGATGGTAAAGAAGCACGCCGCCTGCATCACGTAGCTGGCGAATGGCATCAACCACAGCGAACCGACGGAGAGTAAAATTCCTGCCGCAAAGATGAGGTTCATTGGGCCACGGTTGCCGTTGAAGAGCTTATCCGAGCCCCAGCCCGCCACCAGCGCGCCGATAAACCCGCCCAGCTCGAACATCGTCACCGCCGAGTTGGCGGTCACCAGGTCCACCCCCAGCGTCTCGGACATGTACAGGTTACCCCAGTCGTTGATGGCCGCGCGCACCACGTAGACCAGCACGTAGCAAAGCGACAGCAGCCAGATATACGGGTTTAACAGCACGTATTTGGTGAGGATCTCTTTGCGCGTCAGCCCCGCCCCCTCAAGCTGTTGCGCCACTTCCATTTCATCGTGCCGCCAGTCGCCCACCGCGGGCAGCCCCACGGTTTGTGGCCTGTCGCGCAGCCGCCAGCAGAGGAACAACCCGGCCAGGATCGCCAGACCACCGGCAATCATCATCCCCGCGCGCCAGCCGTAGTGCAGCGCCGCTGCGCCCACCACCATTGGGATCAGCGCGCCACCGACGTTATGCGCGGTGTTCCAGATGGCCCACCAGCCGCCGCGCTCGTTGCGCGAGTACCACGCCGTGAGCAGGCGGGCGCAGACCGGCGCGCCCCAGCCCTGGAAAAAGGCGTTCAGCGCCCACAGCAGGGCAAACGCCCAGAGCGAGGTGGAAAAGCCAAACAGAATATTCACCACTCCAGTTGCGATTAGCCCAAAGCCCATAAAGTAGCGGGCATTGGAGCGGTCGCTGACGATGCCGGAGAAGAACTTCGACAGGCCGTAGGTGATGTAGAACAGCGTCGCCAGCAGGCCGATATCGGTGCGCGTCATCACGCCGCTGGCAAGGATTTCCGGCGCGGCGGCGTTGAAACTTTTGCGGGTAAAGTAGAACAACGCGTAGCCGAGCCAGATAGTGATCAGGATATGACGACGCCAGTAGCGGTAGCGGGCGTCGATCTCCGCTTTGTTGCCTATCGGCGCGGCGTTTGCGGGGGTTTTAAACATGATGGCTCCTTAGCGGCAGGCTGACGCTGACGCGCGTCCCGTGGGTGCAGGAGATATTCAGCGTGCCGCCCAGCGCCTTCACGCGCTCGCGCATGCCCGCCAGGCCAAAGCCCTGCTGCCCGGAGCCCGGCGGCAGGCCGCAGCCGTCGTCCTCAATCACCAGCCTGAGGCTTTCATCCTGCTGCCAGCCCTGCAGCGTCACAGCGCTGGCGTTGGCGTGTTTGACGATATTGTTCAGCCCTTCCTGACAGACGCGGAACAGCGTGACGCGCTGGCCTTCACTCAGCAGTGATTCATCAATGCGCCAGTCGAGATGGCTGACAATTCCGCGGCTTTCCAGCTCCATCTCGCGCATCAGGGAGCGTACCGCCTGTTCCAGAGAGAGATCGTCCAGCTGGCGCGGACGGAGCCTGCCCAGCAGGCGACGCACCGAATCGTACACGCCAAGAGAGAGCTGTTCGATATGCGCCCCGCCCTGCTTCACTCCGGCGTTATCCGCCGCCAGGCGCTGAACAATGCCCGCCTGGGTGCGAATGGCGGTAATGGTCTGGCCGATGTCGTCGTGCAGTTCGCGCGCTACCTCCTGGCGCACGCTCTCTTCGGTCTCCAGCAGGCGTTCTGCCAGGCGGCGATTGCGCGACAGCTCGGTTTGCAGGGACTGGTTCAGCTCACGCAGGCGCTGAATACCTGCCCCGAGCAGCAGCCCGGTCAGGCTCTGCGCCAACAAAGAGAGCAGTAAATCGACCGGGTGATCGTGCCAGGTCTGGCTGGCAATCAGCGCGATGGCGTTCATCAGCGTGGCGATCAGCGCCCCCTGCCAGCCGTAATGCCAGGCGAGAGCAATGATCGGCAGCGCCAGACAAAACGGGGTAAAACGGGAAAGCTCAGCAGGCAGGCCAAGCTGCAGCCACAGGCTCACCACAAACAGCAGCAGATACCAGATGAGATGCCGGGCGCGCCAGTTAACCGGCTGGGAGACCAGCGATGGCCCGAGCGGCTGCCAGACAGTGCTGGTGAGATAGTGCCAGAAAACCAGACAGGTGGGTGCCAGCGTCAGGCCGCCGGTCAGGGTCAGCAGCAGGGCGTTAAGCATCTCCTTTTCGCCTACCCACGGCAGGGATTGCAGCAGCGCGGCGGCAATCAGCGCCGCCCCCTGGCGCAGCAGCGTGCGCCAGTCGCGCTGGTGACGATAGCGGGAAATCAACGCAACCGGGAGGAGCGTGAGCAGGCTTCCGGTCATCAATAAGGGCAGATGCGCGAGGGCGACCTCCTGCGACAACCAGATCAGCATCAACCACTCTGCGCCCAACAAAACCGGCCAGTAGCCGCGCGGGCATTGCAACATCAGCCCCAGACGCAGGCCAAAGGGAAACAGCAGCACCGCCAGCTCCGGGCGTTCCACCAGGTGCAGGCTGATGCTCCACAGGCAGAACCAGGCGGCAGAGAAGATAAAAAAGCTGGCAACAACGGCGATCAGCCGCGAAATCAACGGGTTCATTGCCAGCTATCGAACATACAGCGCGCCAGCTCGACGTCGTTGCTGACGCCGAGTTTTTCCATCAGGTTAGCGCGGTGAACGTGCACGGTTTTGGGCGACAAACCCAGTTCGGCGGCAATCTCTTTCACCGCCATCCCCTGAGCGAGTTTTTCTGCCACCTGACGCTCACGCCGGGTAAGCGGATCCTGACGTCCGGCCGCCAGCTTGAGGGCGATATCCGGCGTCAGGTAGCAGCCGCCCGTCGAGACGGTGCGCACAGCGGCGATCAGCTCATCCGGGCTACAGCGTTTAGAGAGAAATCCACGCGCACCGGCATTGAGCGCCTGCTCCACCAGCGCCGGGCTGTCATGAACCGAGAGCATGATAATCGCCATCCCTTTCGGTAACTGACTTAGCAGCTCCAGCCCGGAGAGATCCGGCATTGAGATGTCACAGATACAGACCTGTACGCCACGCCCCGGCAGGCCTGCCAGCGCCTCGCGCCCCGAGCCGAACTCTGCCACCACCTGAAAATCCGGTTCGAGGTTTAGAAGCTGGGCAAAGCCGGAGCGAACGATAAGGTGGTCGTCGATGAGAGCGATGGTGGTCATGTCTGTTCCTGCGGTCTGAAAACGCCGGATGGCGCTGCGCTTATCCGGCCTACAAGAGCGAAAGACGCTTACCTTAAGCGATCTATTCGAAGAACACCGCAATTTTGTTAAACATGGTGGGATCGGACTGGTTGCGCGCCACTCTGGTGACGTCTTCCAGCTTGTCGATCTGGGCCATCATCTGCTCCAGACGCTGATCGTCATTGACCAGTAGCCAGATGCGGCTGTGCTCGCTGCCCTGAATCGGCAGACAGAGAATGCCTTCGACGTTAAACGCGCGACGGGCAAACAGCCCGCAGACGTGGGTCATGACGCCAGGGTGGTTGCGGACGGTGAGTTCCAGAATGACGTTTTCATGTTGTTTCTGCATGGCTTATTCCCCCACCATCTCAGTATTTGCCGCACCCGGCGGCACCATCGGATACACTTTTTGTTCAGGGTCGATACGGACGTGGATCAGCGCCGGGCCCGGACGAGAGATCGCCGCCTGCAGCGCTGCGTGGACGTCCTCTTCTGCGTTCAGATCGCAGGTATGCAGGCCAAAACCGGCGGCAATTTGCATAAAGTTAATCATCCCCGGATAGGTTGCCGCAAACACCCCCTGCTTGTAGAACAGGCTCTGCTGCTGATGTACCAGCCCCAGCGCCTCGTTGTTCATCAGGATGATTTTAACGTCTAATTGATTTTCGGCCGCGGTGGCCATCTCCTGAATGTTCATCATCAGGCTGCCGTCACCGGAGAAGCAGATCACCTTGCGGTCCGGGTTCGCCAGCGCCGCACCAACTGCCGCAGGCAGACCAAAGCCCATGGTTCCCAGGCCACCGGAGGTCAGCCACTGACGCGGACGGTTCAGCGGATAGGCCTGGGCGGTCCACATCTGGTGCTGCCCAACGTCGGTGGTAATAATCGCGCTGTCGTCCACGCAGGCGGCCACGGCGTTAATCAGCCCGTAGTGGCTCAGCGGGTCGCCTTCGGTTGGGATCGCGCCCGGGAACTCGCGTTGCAGATCCGCCACCATCTGACGCCAGTCGGCGCGATCAGTTGCGTCCGTTTGCGGGATCAGCTGTGCCAGCACGTCGGCCACGTCCCCCTGAATCGCCACGTGCGGTTGTTTGATTTTACCCAGCTCGGCGCGGTCTATATCCACGTGAATGATTTTTGCGTTCGGGCAGAACTGCTCGGTTTTACCAATCGCCCGGTCATCAAAACGCGCGCCCATCACAATCAGCAAATCCGCCTCTTGCAGGATGTAGTTAGTGCTGCGCGCGCCGTGCATGCCCAGCATTCCTAATGACAGCGGGTGTGCTTTGGGCAGCATGCCGAGCGCCATCAGGGTCATGGTGGTAGGCAGGTTGGCTTTTTCAGCGAACTGACGGATTTCATCTGCGGCATTGATTGCCCCGCCGCCCAGATAGAGCACCGGACGTTTAGCGGCGTTGATCATGGCCGCGGCATCGCGCACGCTCTCAGCGCTGAATTCTGGCGCGGGTGCCCGCTCGCCCGGCTCCGGCAGGACGTCGATCTCAATTTCTGCGGTCTGGACATCCTTAGGAATATCTATCCACACCGGGCCTGGACGACCGGACTGCGCAATGCGGAACGCATCGCTGATAACCTGAGGAAGCTCGGCAATATCGCGAACTAAATAGTTATGTTTGGTGATGGGGATAGAGATGCCGTAGGTATCCACTTCCTGGAACGCATCGGTACCGATCATTGAGGACGGCACCTGGCCGGTGATGCAAATCAGCGGAATGGAGTCGAGACGCGCGTCGGCGATGGCGGTCACCAGGTTGGTCGCCCCCGGACCGCTACAGGCCATACAGACTGCCGGTTTACCCTGCGTACGTGCCATGCCCTGAGCGATAAAACCCGCTCCCTGCTCGTGACGCGCCAGCACGTGGCGGATCTGCGTGCTTTGGCTTAACGCGTCATACAGCGGCAGCACCGTACCGCCCGGAATACCCGCAACCGTGGTAATGCCCTGTCGTTCCAGTAAATGAACAATCAGCTGCGCGCCTGTAAAACGCGTCTTGGTGGATGTTGTGCCCGAACTTGCCATGCTCCAGTCCTTTTATGGGCCGACTTTCCGGGGAGGGGTCCTAAACGAAAAACCCCGCCCGGTTTGCGCCGGCGGGGTTTTGGATTCGTGTGTTGATCCAGTCCCTACGGCGCATTGCCGACGACCACCACCACACGCACGACGACCACTGCGGCTGGTTGCGCAGTTTTTAGTAGGGTCGCGGTGTTCATGGATGCAGTCATGGGGGACCTGTGTTTGGAATCATTGATTGAATTTATACAAACACAGGTTTTCGGGCGTGACAATGGAAATATTTTCATCTGCGCAAAAATGCGTCAGGGATCACGTTTTAGTATGTTGCTCGCTCATTCCAGGCGTCACTATAGATGACATTTCCGTCGCAATGTTTCCAGGTGATTTTCTCATAGCGTATGAGAACCGTTTCGAGGTGTGTTCCGGTGTTGGCACCTGGATACAAATCGGGTGTAATAGAAGTTATTTTTACATTCTCCATAATGATATTAAAATACTCCTGCTCTAAACCAGCCTCATTAATCTGATACATCTTTATGGTGGCTGACTGAAGCGTTCTCCCCGTACTCAACGCCCGAAATAAAAACGGAGTGACACGATCAATTTCCTTCTGGAACATGACGGGCATATGTATGCGCGTGCCCGTCAATTTCCCGGTATTCCCGTCGACCGGGATATTGACATTATGAGTGAACGATTTAAGTTCAATTGCGCCTTCACGCCCTGAAACCAGGCAGGGACCTACCATTGGCGAACCATTTTCATCTGTCAGAAACAAATAAGCCGGATTTGACATACAAACTCCTTTTTATAAAACTCAATCGTACTTATCAAAGCGGCCGAAAATTATCGGATGAACAATAATAAATACGACGATAGCAATGAATGTTAATAATACCCAGTGGTTGGGCACCAGCCAGAGAAACAAAGAGGCGCAAGCAAAAATATAAACGGGGAATAAAACATCTGTAAAAAGAATGGATAGCAGACTCTTAAACATACTACTTATCCTTTAAGTCGTTATAGATCGCATCAAAATCCTTGTAGAATCCCGTTTGCACTTTCTTAGTGATTTCAACCAGGAATGGCTCAAAAAAGTAGTAAAGCATCTCCAGTTGTGCAGCATAAAGGGTGGCGTAATAATTAGGATCCAACACTTTCAGACGACGGGCAGCAAGAGCGCACTTCTGGTCCGTACCCATCAGCTGCAGAGCCATAACAACATTGGGTACACGGCGCGCAAGCCGTTCGACGACGATCTCTGAAAGTAAGCCGGATTCCGAAAGGGATTTGGCCAGCGTCCATGCTATCGCTAAACGCGCTGCCTTGCTTGCCGGGATGTTTTTAACAAGGCCGGTTACGTTTGAATCCGTCTTGCGAACGCGATTTTTTTCATTCCCATTTTCAGAATCAGTCATAATGCTTTCAAAATAAAGATAGAGCATGTGTGCTATTACATTGCGATAACGGTAAATAGACACAATTGAGAGGTACATCCTTTTTTCTTCTGAGAGTAACTCTTCACACACATCATGATAGCTGGGGATTAAGCATGATGAATACCAACTAACACGCTCCATTCCTGAGTAAATATCAGAACCGATCCCCTTTAATGCTTTCCATGTCCCAGCAACGCCTTGTTGTCCATAAATAGCTAACTGCCTGTCGCTCTGGAACTTCATCTTCAAGTAATCAGATGCTTGCATAACCTACCCATACTTTTTTTATGGTTATGTGAATATACGTTGAAAAACTTAGCAATTCAAATCTGTTAATTTTATTTAAATACTCATTCACGTTAAAAATAAACAGACTTAATTTTATTTAAATAACATATATTTAAGGATTATTAACTGAAACATTAATATGTACCTTATTTCTGCCGGGTACGTTGCCAATAAGTCAACCAGCATCCCGTTCTGTACAGAAAGCAGAAAACAAAAAACCCCGCCGGAGCGAGGTTTTTTCAGGGTTTTGCGGTTGGTTGCCGCAGAACACACTGTGTTACGTCAACGCACGAAGTATATGCGATCGAAGACGAACGCGCAATTCCGGCACGGATTTTGACGTTTTTGAGTATGGAATGGGTTTCGAATTTTGTCCACAAAATACTGTTCATGCATACAGTATTTATTTATACTGAGGATGTTCGCAGTGAGCGAGGGGGCCGCAGTTCTACCGGCGCAACGAAGTCCTGGCTGAAACGGGTGGTGCCGTCAGTGCCTTAACCCTCTGAAGTGAGCACACTGTGTTACGTCAATCGAGGTGCTGGCAACAGGCGGCGGAAAGGTACGCCAGCATCGTGCTCCTTTTTACCAAAAGGAGACGCGTATGAGCGTAGTGGATATGGTGATACTTATCCTCAAACTCATTGTTGCTGTTCTGCAACTGCTTGATGCTGTCCTGAAATACCTTCGGTGATTCAGGTTCAAGTCGCACCTGAGAGGGGCGGGCAACCGCCCCTCTTTAATAACGAGGGAATGCTATGTCGCGTCTGTTAATTGAACCCATCACGCCGGAAGAGCCCGGGTATATCGCGCTGAAAGCCGAAAGCATCGCGGCGAATTTCAATATGCTGCGCAGGCTGGAAGAGAACTGGCAGCGCGGTGAAAACCGCTTTAACGCGCCGGGTGAAAAGCTGCTGGGTGCCTTTTTAAACGGCAAGCTGGTGGGCGTCTGCGGCCTTAACCGCGATCCGTTCAGCCAGCAGCCGCGTGCCGGACGTATTCGCCATCTTTATGTCAGCGAGAAGTGCCGCGGTCTGGGCATTGGTAAACAGCTGTTAACGGTGGTGATGGCCGATGCCAGCATCTGGTTTGATTTCCTCAATACCCATGCCCCCGATACGGCCTGCGGCTTCTACCGTCGGGCAGGCTTCAGGCTGGTGTCAGACGAGCCACGGGTTACCCATCGTCTCTTTTGCGCGGTGTAGCTGGCTGGCGACATCAGGTCGTGAATGTTACAGTTGAGTGACAATTCACCGCCAAAGACGCCATGACCATCTCCGTTTTCTGTATTTTGCTGTTCGCCGCACTGCTGCATGCCAGCTGGAACGCCATCGTCAAAGCCGGAACGGATAAGCTTTACTCGGCGATCAGCGTTAGCGGCTCCGCCACACTCATTGCGCTGGTTTTATTGCCATTTTCTCCTCAACCCTCCGTAGCCAGCTGGCCATTTTTAGTGGTCTCCTGCGCGCTGCAGGTGGTGTATACGGTACTGGTGGCGAAGACGTATCAGGTCTCAGACATGAGCCAGACCTATCCGCTGATGCGCGGAACAGCCCCACTGCTGGTGGCGCTGATCAGCGTGCTGGTGCTCGGGGATAGCCTCTCCTGGCTCGCCTGGGCGGGCATCGGAGTAATCTGCCTGTCGATCCTCGCGATGGCGATAAATGGCCGACTGCAGTCCCGCAAAGGGATCTGGCTGGCACTGCTGAACGCCTGCTTTATCGCCGGCTATACGCTGGTGGACGGAACGGGCGTACGTTTATCGGATACCGCGCTGGGCTATACGCTGTGGACCTTCTTTATGAACGGCTTCTGCCTGCTGTGCTGGGCAATGGTGGCGCGACGCCGCGAAGCTTCCAGCTACCTGCGTTTGCACTGGAAAAAGGGGTTGCTCGGCGGGGTGGGAACCATGGGCTCGTATGGCCTGGCCTTATGGGCGATGACGCAGGCTCCGCTGGCGGTTGTCGCTGCGCTACGTGAAACCTCCATACTCTTCGGTGCGCTGATCGCATTTGTGCTTTTAAAAGAAAAGGTTGCCGGTCTGCGTATCGCTGCCGCGTTGGGTATTGCAGCCGGTGCGATCCTGCTGCGTCTGGCGTAATTCACTGGCAACATTAGTTGCCGTTCTTGTTTACAAAACCTGCCTTAATCCTCTTCTTCATTCATCATGACAATGCTTAATTTGTCATCTCATTGTGGTAGATTCCTCGCGCATTTATGGGAATGCGTAGTCACTTATTCTTCATTTTTCTCTTTTGGCAAAAGTATTCAGCGACATGAAAAAACAAAGGAACGTTAACTTATTGTTGATGCTGGTGTTACTGGTGGCCGTCGGTCAGATGGCGCAAACCATCTACATTCCGGCGATTGCCGACATGGCAAAGGAACTCAACGTCCGCGAGGGCGCGGTACAAAGCGTGATGGCCGCCTACCTGCTGACCTATGGCGTTTCGCAGCTGTTCTACGGGCCATTATCCGACCGCATTGGCCGCCGTCCGGTCATTCTGACCGGCATGTGCATTTTCATGGTCGCGACGGTGGTTGCTATTACCACCCATAGCCTGACCGTACTGATTGCCGCCAGTGCGCTGCAGGGGGTAGGCACGGGCGTCGGTGGGGTGATGGCGCGTACCTTACCGCGCGATATGTATCAGGGCACGCAACTCCGCCATGCCAACAGCCTGTTGAATATGGGTATTCTGGTCAGCCCGCTGCTGGCACCACTGATTGGCGGCCTGCTGGACACAATGTGGTCCTGGCGCGCCTGCTATGCCTTCCTGCTGGTGCTGTGCGTGATTGTCACCTTCAGCATGGCGCGCTGGATGCCGGAAACCCGTCCCCAGGACGCACCGCGCACGAAGCTTCTCGCCAGCTACAAAACGCTGTTCGGCAACGGGGCTTTTACTTGTTACCTGCTGATGCTGATCGGCGGTCTGGCGGGCATTGCGGTGTTCGAAGCCTGCTCCGGCGTGCTGCTGGGAGCGGGGCTTGGCCTGAGCAGCATGGTGGTGAGTATTCTGTTTATCCTGCCGATCCCGGCGGCGTTCTTTGGAGCCTGGTTCGCCGGACGTCAGAACAAACGCTTCTCAACGCTGATGTGGCAGTCTGTTATCAGCTGCCTGCTGGCTGGCCTGATGATGTGGATCCCGGGTCTGTTTGGCGTAATGACCGTCTGGACGCTGCTGATCCCGGCGGCGCTGTTCTTCTTCGGCGCGGGGATGCTGTTCCCGCTTGCCACCAGCGGCGCCATGGAGCCGTTCCCGTTCCTCGCGGGTACGGCGGGTGCACTGGTGGGCGGTTTGCAAAACATCGGTTCCGGCGCGCTGGCCTGGCTCTCCGCCATGATGCCGCAAACCGGGCAGGCTAGTTTGGGTTTACTGATGACGCTGATGGGGCTACTGATTTTGCTGTGCTGGCTGCCGCTGGCGTCGCGTGTTCCCCACCACGAGCAGCCTGTTTAACCGCATGATGGCCCGGCTTCTCGCCGGGCTTTTCACACGCCGGGGCAATCATCGCCTCCAGCAGCGGCTCTGGCGCTGGCCGCCAGGCCCCCTCCTCTCCGTCATAAAACTGGAAATCGGCGTTAATCGCGTAGGGTATTTTCGCCTTTTGCAGCTCGCAGGCCATAAACGTGGCAAAGGCCATTTGCGACGCGGTGGGTGTAAAGCGGTTTGACTCCCCCACGCCCCAGCCCCCGACCCAGCTGACGTGTCCGGTTTTTTGTTGCCAGCGCAGCGCCGTCGCGATGCGATTGTGAATCGCCGCTTTCTCCGCCGCCATACCGGAGGTCCACGGGTATTTACCGTTATTTTTCAGCGGCCCCCACGGAAAGATATGCCACTCCGCCAGCAAGAAGTTTTGGCTGTGCGCAGGCAGCTTGAGGCTGGGGAGATCTTCGGGGGCCGCACGCAGGCGGGGAGCGATGAAGATCATCCGGTCCGCATCAATGCTGTGGATGACCTTGATGGTTTTTTCATACACCCGGTTGAGCGAGGCTGCGTTGTGGTTGAGCTTGTCCGCAGGCTCATAAATGAGGTCAAAGCCCAGCAGCGGCGAACGTTTGCCGAAATAGTGCGCCACGGCAATCCACCAGTCGGTAACCTCTTTTTCGTTATCGGCTTTCGGATCGTTTTTATAGCTGTCCGCCTGATACGCGATAATCGGGATCACGCCGTACTGCTCGCAGGCTTCCACCAGCTTACGCAGGTGGATCAGCCGTGCTTCGGTCGGCTCATCGGCCACGCGAATACGCACATGGCTGATGCCTTTCGCGCGAAAGTCGCGTACCACCAGCGGGTCGAATTCCCGTATCCCGCGCTCGGTGCGCGCCCAGTCCACGTCCATACCCACACCCAGCTTTTGCGCATAAAGCGCAGCCGTCAGCGGCGGCTCGGCGGCTATCGCCCAGCCGGAAGAGAGAAGTAAAGCGGTCGCAATAAGAGGCTTTAACACGGCTTACCCTGGATAAATCAAAAGCATTACCTGTATTTAGCACGCTTTTTTGTATTTGGTGTAGCGCCAAAGCGTAATAATTCTTCAGCCTGCCAGTTCTCTTAGCCAGCCAATAAAGGCGTCAATTTTCGGCCACTGACGGCCGGGAAGCGTTGAGATGTAATAGTGCTGATGGCATTTGAGGGTCTTGTTGCCAAACGGGGCGATAAGCTCGCCCCGCTCAAGGCGCTTTTGCACCAGCCGCTTTCTCCCCATCGCCACGCCCACATGATTCATGGCTGCCACTATCGCTAAATCGGAACGATCGAAGCCAATACCCGATGATGACGGCATATTCATCGCAAAATGCTGCGCCCAGCTGAGCCACTCATCCGTACCGGAATCATTACTCCAGGCCTGACGGTCGTGCAGTAACGTGCAGTGGCTGAGGTTATCGGGGTTTTTCAACAGCGCATGCTCGCGAGCATATGCGGGCGAGCAGACGGGCAAAATCTCCTCGTCCATCAAGAAATGATGAGAAAGGTAGTTTGGCGGCGTATCGTCGAAATAGATGGCCAGATCGATGCCGGTTCGCTGCATATTGACGTACTCATTACCGGTGAGAATGGTGAGAGATATCGACGGATAGCGGCGGGTAAAATCCCCCAGCATGGGGACCAGCCAGCACTGGGCGATTGACGGCCGGGAATACACCGTCAGCGTACCGGACAGCGCCTGGTTTTTAATATCCAGGATCTCCTGATTCAGGGTGTCGAGGGATGATTTTAGGGTCCAGTAAACGCGCTTTCCCTCCTGCGTCAGCTCAACTTTACGGTGCGAGCGGACAAACAGCTGAATGCCCAACTCCTCTTCCAGCAGGTTGATGCGGTGGCTCACCGCGCTGGGGCTGAGCGACAGTTCCGCCGCCGCCAGCGCGAAGGATTCATGCCGGGCAGCCACTTCAAAAGTGTACATCTTTGACAGTTGCCAGCCATTTAGCAGCCGCTTTCTGACTTCATTCGCATCGGTCATCACAATTCTCACACGTTATTTCTGCGCCCAGCATACCGCCCAGGCATGAATTTATGTGAACCAACAGCGAAATAAGTGCGCTTTTTTGAGTTCAGTCACTCAGTTGATCCAATCTGGCTCACCTGAACGGCAATTTTTATCGTTTGTCAGCTCACGCCGTTTTTTCGTCCAATACCCACAGATGACATAAGGGTGAGGTGAGATATGGGATCGCCGGTCTGGGTTGTGGTAACGCTGCTTGTCAGCATTGTGTTGATTGTTTTAACCATCGTAAAACTGAAGTTTCACCCGTTCCTTGCGCTGCTGCTGGCGAGCTTTTTCGTCGGCGCGATGATGGGGATGAGCCCGCTGGATATGGTGAATGCCATTGAAAGCGGGATTGGCGGTACGCTGGGCTTCCTGGCAGCAGTCATCGGCCTGGGTACCATTCTGGGTAAGATGATGGAAGTCTCCGGTGCGGCGGAGCGCATCGGGATCACCCTACAGCGCTGCCGCTGGCTGTCAGCGGACGTCATTATGGTGCTGGTGGGTCTTATCTGCGGTATTACGCTGTTCGTGGAAGTGGGCGTGGTACTGCTGATCCCACTGGCGTTTTCCATCGCCAAAAAGACGAATACGTCGCTGCTTAAGCTTGCCATTCCGCTCTGTACCGCACTGATGGCGGTGCACTGCGTGGTACCGCCGCATCCGGCTGCGTTGTTTGTCACCAACAAATTAGGTGCGGACGTCGGAACGGTGATTGTTTACGGCCTGCTGGTGGGTCTGGTGGCATCTCTGGTTGGTGGCCCGCTGTTCCTGAAACTGCTCGGCAACCGTCTGCCGTATAAACCGGTTCCGGCAGAATTTTCCGACCTGAAGGTGCGGGAGGAGCATACCCTGCCGTCGCTGGGGGCAACGCTGTTTACGGTGCTGCTGCCGATTGTTCTGATGCTGGTGAAGACCCTCGCTGAGCTCAATATGGCGAAGGAAGGCACGCTGTATACCCTGCTGGAGTTTATCGGCAACCCGATCACGGCAATGTTTATCGCTGTATTTGTCGCCTACTACCTGCTGGGGATCCGCCAGCATATGGGCATGGGCGCAATGCTGACCCATACGGAGCACGGCTTTGGCTCTATCGCGAACATATTGTTGATTATTGGTGCCGGTGGCGCGTTCAACGCTATTCTCAAAACCAGCGGGCTGGCAGATTCGCTGGCGCATATTCTCTCGAACCTGCACATGCATCCGATCCTGCTCGCCTGGCTGGTGGCGCTGGTGCTGCATGCCGCTGTAGGCTCCGCTACGGTCGCGATGATGGGTGCGACGGCAATAGTGGCGCCGATGCTACCGCTCTACCCGAACGTAAGCCCGGAGATCATCACCATTGCCATCGGTTCCGGCGCTATTGGCTGCACGATCGTGACCGATTCGCTCTTCTGGCTGGTCAAGCAATACTGCGGCGCGACCCTGAATGAGACCTTCAAATACTATACGACGGCGACGTTTATCGCCTCGGTGCTTGCACTTGGCGGCACATTCCTGCTTTCTTTCATTATCTGAGCGCGACGAGACGTATTATGGAAAACGCAACTATCACTGCTTTAACCGCACAATTTCCTCTGGTTGAGGATCTGATGGCTCTGAAAGAGACCACGTGGCTTAACCCGCGAACCACTTCGCTTGCAGAAGGGTTGCCCTATGTCGGGCTGACCAAAGCCGACGTGGACGACGCGCATGCGCGCCTCAACCGCTTCGCGCCGTATCTGGCGAAAGCCTTCCCGGAAACCGCGGCAACGGGCGGGATTATCGAATCTGAGCTGGTTGCTATTCCGGCCATGAAAAAACGGCTGGAGAGAGAATCTGGCAAGGCTCTTCCCGGAACGCTGCTGCTGAAAAAAGACAGTCATCTGCCCATCTCCGGCTCGATTAAAGCGCGCGGCGGCATCTACGAGGTGCTGACCCACGCGGAAAAACTGGCGCTGGAAGCGGGATTGCTGAGCACTGAAGATGACTACAGCATCCTGCTGGAACCGCGCTTTAAAGACTTCTTTAGCCAGTACAGCATTGCGGTGGGTTCAACCGGCAACCTGGGAATGTCCATCGGCATCATGAGCGCACGCATCGGCTTTAAGGTGACGGTACATATGTCCGCCGACGCCCGCGAGTGGAAGAAAGCCAAACTGCGCAGCCATGGCGTTACCGTCGTGGAATATGAGCAGGATTATGGCGTGGCGGTGGAACAAGGGCGAAAAGCGGCGGAAAACGACCCGAACTGCTTCTTTATCGACGATGAAAACTCTCGCACCCTGTTCCTGGGCTATGCCGTTGCCGGCGAGCGCCTGAAGGCGCAGTTTGCCGAACAGGGCCGTGTGGTGGATGCAGAGCACCCGCTGTATGTCTATCTGCCGTGCGGCGTTGGCGGGGGGCCTGGCGGTGTGGCGTTTGGTCTGAAGTTGGCGTTTGGCGACAACGTTCACTGCTTCTTTGCCGAGCCCACGCACTCCCCGTGCATGCTGCTGGGAGTTTATACCGGCCTGCACGATGAGATTGCCGTGCAGGATCTGGGTATCGACAACGTGACGGCAGCGGACGGGCTGGCGGTCGGACGCGCGTCGGGCTTCGTCGGCCGCGCGATGGAACGTCTGCTCGACGGGTTCTATACCCTTTCCGATCAAAGCATGTACGACATGCTCGGCTGGCTGGCGCAGGAGGAAGGGATTCGTCTGGAGCCATCGGCGCTGGCGGGCATGGCCGGGCCGCTGCGTGTTCAGGCTGATGCCAACGTCACCCATCTCGTGTGGGCGACCGGCGGCGGCATGGTGCCGGAAGACGAGATGGCGAAGTATCTGGCGAAAGGGAAGTAATTATGCCGGGTGGCGGCTGCGCCTTACCCGGCCTACAGGTGCACAATTTGTTGAATGTGGGTTACCGCAAACAGCAGTGATAGCGACAGCACGGCCAGGGCGATGAGGAACTTATCCCGCACCGCCTTCGGCTGCACAAAATCGTCCTGCGCCACGTCCATCACGTTACGGCTGCGGGTATAGCGCCATAAAATGATGGCCACCAGCGCCAGCACAACCAGTGAGATCCAGAAGGGTAGCCCCGTGCGGTGCCAGTTGTGCTTAATCGCCAGGGCAATCAGCGCGCCATACCCCAGCAGCGTGCGCAGCCACGCCAGCGACGTCCGCTCCGGCTGCAGGCCGGGGTCCGCTTCGCGCCGCGCTTTGCGACTATCCGCCATACACCACCAGCACCATCACCACGCCCGCCACTGTCAGCAAAATCGCACTGATGATCAGTAACCCACGCGTATAGGGCAGATCCTGCTTCAGGCGCATCGCCTTTTCGTTACGCAGCCAGCGCAGATAGCCGTAAATCGCCAGTACGCCCGCAAACAGGCACAGCAACAGCGCCAGCACTTCACGAATCAACGGCGTGGCGAAATCGGGCGCGAGCTGATCAAGACCGACGCCGGCGGCCAGAAAGCCCAGCGCGGTACGGATCCACGCCAGATATGTACGTTCATTGGCCAGCGAGAAGCGGTAGTCCGGGGCTTCACCGAGGCGGGAAATTTTCATGAAGGCTCCTTGTCATGCTGCAGGCAGGCTTCAGCATAGCGTAAATCGGCCAGGACAAGGAGACCGGCATCAGGCGATGCCGGTCAGGAGGGTTAATGCAGTTCTGGCCAGTAATCCTTATTGGCCTCGATCAGGTCATCCAGAATCGCTTTCGCGACCGACGCGCTCGGTACGGTTTTTGACAGGGTGATTGCCTGCCAGAGTTTCTGGTACGAGCGTTGCTCCCAGGCATCCACCACCAGTTTTTCCACCGCCACCTGCTGGCTCATCAGCCCTTTCTGGAAGTGCGGGATATCACCCACGGTGAGCGGCTCTGGCCCGTTATGGCCCACCAGACACGGAATTTCCACCATCGCGTCGGCATCAAAATTATGAATGGCCCCGTTGTTTGGCACAATCAGCAGCATCCGCTCCTGGGTATTAAAGGCAATCGCCGTCGCCAGATCGACGATGTAGGAGGCATGTTCGTCGATCTCCAGCTCCCCGGCAGAGGATTTTCCGGCTTCTATAATCGCCCGGCACGAACTGAATACATGCTTCTCACGGTGATCCATAACTTCATTGGCGCGGGTCCGCTCCGGGTTGGCGTGCGCGACCACGTAGTCCGGGAACAGGTAATACTTCAGATAGGTGTTTGGCATGGTATCTGGATCGAGCGCCTGCACGTCTTTGGCTTTGGCGAAGGTATCGTTCCAGCTCGCTTCGGTATGCGCATCTTCCGAAGGCGGAACATAGCCGTGTTTCGCCACGTATTCGCGCAGTTTCGGCATCAGATCGTTACCGTTCAGATCTTCAATCGATGTCCACCAGCCGAAGTGGTTCAGGCCGTAGTAACGCACGCGCATCTGTTTGCGGTCTTTCAGGCCGACAATCTGCGCCATGCGCCCTTCAATACCGATTGGCATATCGCAGATGTTGAGAATTTTGGCATGCGGACGCAGGCGGCGCGTCGCTTCCGCCACAATCGCCGCCGGGTTGGAGTAGTTCAGCATCCACGCATTAGGGGAGTACTGCTCCATATAATCCACCAGTTCCAGTACGCCGCCGATGGAGCGCATGCCGTAAGAGATCCCACCCGGGCCGCAGGTTTCCTGACCCAGCACACCGTGACGCAGCGGAATTTTCTCGTCTTTTTCGCGCATCGGGTATTTGCCCACGCGGATGTGCGCCATCACGAAATCCACATCGGTAAACGCCGCTTTTGGATCGGTGGTGTAGCTAAACTCAATCTCCGGTGCCTGTTCCTTAAGGATAATTTTGCACGCCTCGGCGATGGTTTCCTGACGTGCGCCATCGTTGTCATAAAACTTCAGGGCACGCAGCGGGAAACGGTCACGGTTGGCTAACAGCATCAGGACGATACCAGGCGTAAAGGTGCTGCCGCCGCCTGCAATGACAACTGAGAATTTTTTCATGATATAGCCTCTGTCAGGGTGGTTTGTTCATTCGTTAAAGGGGTTTTCATCAGCGATTCCAGCTGGTCTCGCACCTGCGGAACGTGCAGGCCAACGATCACCTGTATGCCGTTGCCGCGTCGCACTACGCCGTGTGCGCCGAGGGCTTTGAACACCTCATCGCTTTGGGTTTGCGCCATGTCGACCAGCGCGATACGCAAGCGGGTGGCGCAGTTGTTGATGCTTTCGATGTTGGCCGCGCCGCCCAGCGCCTGCAGGAATCCGGCGGCTTGGCCGACCTGCTGGCTGGCGGCAGCCGGGGCGGTGGTTTGTCCGCGCGCCGCCTTATAGTCCGCCTTGCTGTAGAGTTTGATTTCACTCTCTTCACGACCCGGGGTTTTGAGGTTCAGACGCTCAATCAGCGTTTTGAAGACCACGAAGTAAAGGCCGGTAAAGCAGACGCCGATGCCGATCTGGGTGAATACCGTTGAAGCGTGGTTATGGAACATGGGGATCCAGTTTTGCGGCAGGAACTGGTCCAGCAGGCCACCGCCCATGTTGCCCACCACGCCAAAGGTGTACATCACCGTCGCCATGGTGGCCGCCAGCACGGCGTGAATGGCAAACAGCAGCGGCGAGATAAACAGGAAAGTAAACTCCAGCGGTTCGGTAATCCCCACCAGCACGGCGGTAAGCGTGGCCGGGATCAGCAGGCCCGCGACCTTGACGCGGTTTTCTGGTGAGGCGGTGTACCAGATCGCCAGCGCAATCCCGACCGATCCAAACACTTTAGCGTTACCGTGCAGCGCGAAACCACCTTCCGGGAACAGGGTTTTCAGCGGCAGCGTGCTCTGGCTGAACGCCTGAAGATGCTGCGCCCAGTAGACCTGGATCCCGCCCTCAACGGCGGCCGGGCCAAAGATAAACGGACCGTAGACGAAGTGGTGCAGCCCGGTTGGGATCAGAATGCGTTCCAGGAAGGTATACACCCAGACACCGAGCGCACCGGCGGAGCGTAAGAACGCCTGCAGGGACTCAATGCCCATCTGCACTTTCGGCCAGCCCAGCAGTGTCAGCCAGGCGCAGGGGATCATGACGAAAAACGCGATAATCACCACAAACGAGGTGCCCTGGAAAATGCCCAGGAAAACCGGCAGTGGTTTCTCGAAAAAGCGGTTATGGATCGCAGTGACAATACCGGAAATCGCAATCGCCCCAATAATGCTGGTATCAAGGGTTTTGATCCCGGCAATCATCGCCAGCCCGCTTCCCGCCGTCGGTTCGGCGGAAAAGTCGACGCCAAAGAAGTGGCCCCAGGTCATCCCCATCGCGTTGATGAAGTAGTTCCAGGTCAGGAAGCTGATCAGCACCGCCAGACAGGCGCGGCCCTGCGCCTGTTTCGCCAGACCAATCGGTAAGCCAACGGCAAAAATCAGCGGCATATTGCGGAATACCGCCCAGCCGCCCTCTTCAATGATGTGCACGATCTGCGCGAACAGATTATCAGGAGCCGTTAAGGCTTCGCCCACGAAAAGCGGATTGCGAAGCATGATGGCGATTCCCACCACGATCCCGGCAAAGGGAAACAGCAACACCGGGGTAAACATGGCACCACCAAAACGTTGTATTTGACTGAGCATCTTTAAATCCTCACGTAACAACCTGTAGGGGAGAGAGGCCTTTATGGTTTTGTGCTGGCCTGAGGTGAGCATAAGAAGTTACTGATGCGCGAACATGGCGTGCCGCTGCGATTCGTGATCGCATTCATGGTTTTATTTTGACCAATCAGGTCTACTTTTCGATGTAAATATGGACATGTCAGGATGCAATCCACGCCCTGATACGGGCAGAGAGGTCTACTGGTGATCTACAAATCCATTGCCGACCGATTACGGCTACGGCTGAATTCATCGGACTACAACATCGGCAGCCCCATTCCGGGTGAGAAAGCGCTGGCGCAGGAGTTTGGCGTGGCGCGCATGACCATTCGCAAGGCGCTGGATCTGCTGGTGAGCTGGGGGCTGGTTGAGCGGCGGCACGGCAGCGGGACGTTTGTAGCACGCAAAGATGTGCACCATGAAACCACCAACCTCACCGGGCTGGTGGAGGTACTGCGTCAGCAGGGCAAAGAGGTACAGAGCAAGGTGTTGCAGTTTGAAGTGATGCCCGCCCCGCCCGCCATCGCCAGCCAGCTGCGGATCCAGGTGGATGAGCGGATCTACTTTTCCCGCCGGGTGCGCTACGTGGACGGAAAACCGCTGATGCTGGAGGACAGCTTTATGCCCGTGAAGCTGTTTCGCAACCTCTCGCTGACGCATCTGGAAGGGTCAAAGTTTGATTACATCGAGAAGGAGTGCGGAATTACAATCAGCGGCAATTACGAGAGCCTGACGCCGGTACTGGCCGATAAACAACTCGCTGGTTACATGAACCTGCCTGAGCAAACGCCGCTGCTGCGCATTACCTCTCTCTCCTACAGCGACAGCGGCGAGTTCCTTAACTATTCCGTGATGTTCCGAAATACCAGTGATTACCAGGTGGACTACCATCTGCGGCGCATCCACCCGGACGACCTGCTAACTCATCCCCCAGAACAGCACCGCCAGTAGCTGGGGGGTGATGATGCGCAGGAACATCACCAGCGGGTAGACCGTAGCGTATGACAGCGCCGCCGCGCCGCTGGTGGCGTGCAGGCTATTGGCAAAGGCCAGCGCCGGTGGATCCGTCATCGACCCCGCCAGCATGCCGCAGAGCGTCAGATAGTTCATTTTCGCGAACATTCGCGCCAGTATGCCGACCGTCAGCAGCGGGATCGCGGTGATGAAGATGCCGTAGCCGACCCAACTCATCCCTTCCCCCCTGACCAGGGTATCGACAAAATCGCCACCGGATTTTAGCCCGACGACCGCCAGAAACAGCACAATGCCCAGCTCGCGCAGCGCCAGGTTGGCGCTCGGCGGCATAAACCAGTAGAGCTTACCGACACAGCCGATTCGCCCGAGGATCAGCGCCATAATCAGCGGCCCGCCCGCCAGACCCAGCTTGAGGGCCACCGGGAACCCCGGTATATACAGCGGAATGGAACCAAGCAGCACGCCCAGCCCGATTCCGATAAACACCGGCAGCATTTGGACCTGCTGCAGTTTTTGCTGAGCGTTACCGACCATATCCGCCACGGCGTCAATGGACGACGGACGCCCGACCAGGTTAAGAATATCGCCGAACTGCAGGCTGGCTTCCGGGCTGGCGACCAGTTCAACACCGGCGCGATTGAGACGAGAGATAACCACGTCGTAACGTTCTTTTACCTGCAGATCGCGTATTTTCTTGCCCAGAACGTGCTCGTTAGTTACCACCACACGCTCCACGCGCATGTCGGTGCCGCGGGTAGAGAGCGAGGTATCCACTTCCTGACCAATCACCAGCCGCGCGTTGTTTAAATCCCCGGGCTGCCCGACAAGGTGCAGCAGATCGCCTTGCCGGATAATGGTGCCAGGCGCGGGCACCATCAGCATCTCGTCACGTTTAAGGCGCGAGCAGATGATATTGGCGCTGTTCAGGATCGGCACGTCCTGAATCGCCATGTTGTTCAGATTGGGGTTATCGACGCGGATGTTGATGGTTTTGATCGGCATATGGCCGTTGGTGAGCGTGGTTTCGTGGTCCTTCGCCTCTTTGTCGACGTTAATGCGAAAGAGCACCCGAACCAGCCACATGGAGAGCAGAATGCCGCAAATCCCGAACGGATAAGCCATCGCATAGCTCATCCCCATCTGATCGACAATGCCGGGTTCGATACCTAAATCGCGCAGGATTTGCTGGCCCGCACCCAACGCGGGCGTGTTAGTCACGGCCCCGGAGAAAATGCCCAGCACCACGGGCAGCGGAATTGCAAAGAGTTTATGCAGGATAGCGGTGACCAGCCCACCCATTACGACGATGCCGAGGGCAAACAGATTGAGGCGTAATCCGGAAACCCGCAATGAGGCGAAAAAGCCCGGCCCGACCTGAATGCCGATAGTATAGACGAAGAGGATCAGGCCGAATTCCTGCGTAAAGTGAAGCATATCGGCGCTGAGAACCAGCCCGAGTTTGTCAGCAAAGTGCCCGACAAAAATGCCGCCAAACAGCACCCCACCGATCCCAAACCCGACGCCACGGATTTTGATGTTGCCAATCCATAATCCAACAACAGCGACCAGGGCCAACACGCTGACGGTTAACGCGATATCACTCATGATCCACTTCCTTGCATAACCTTAGTTATGCTAAGGATTCTCTCAGAGGTGAAGGGCGTTGTATGGGTGATGGCGCACAAAAAAGCCCTGCCGGGGCAGGGCTTTAACTTTTCA